>JAQVWY010000008.1:0-49378 GCA_028709465.1 Tissierellia bacterium
TATTTTTAGAACTCTCAAAGGTTTCTTATGCTGTTTTATTGTCTATGTTCTCTGTTGTTTTGTTGCTATCACTCTGTGACAGCTTTGCTAGTTTATCATACCTGCGTTTTGTTGTCAAGTATTTTTTTAATAAATTATTTGTTTTTTTCATTCCTCTTTAAAGAGTAACTTCGTTAGTTTAGCATAACATAAAATCAATGTCAACTACTTTTTATTAATTATTTTTTTCATTAATTAATTTATTTTTTCCCTTCATTTCTGAAGTGCTTTTGTATTATAGCTCACTTACATAGCTTTGTCAATCCCTTATTTCGTCAATTTTCGATACCATTTTTTTCTAGCTAGCTTCTTTGAATTTTCAGTATAATTTCAATTTCTCTCAATAACATATTGCTATTATACCACTATGACCTTGTTGAGTAATAAACTACCTTATTACCTAAATAGTATCCATTTTTCAAAAATGTCATACCTATATTTTCTAAAGATTTAATCGACCTAATATTATTTGGATCTGCCATAGCTATTATTTCATCTAAATCCAACTTAACCATTCCGTAGTGTATCAACGCATTTCCTATTTCTGTAGCAAAGCCTCTTCCCCAAAATTCAGGTAAAATTTTTAACCCTATTTCAGTTCTATTAATACTTGACAAATATCTAAATCCAGTAACCCCTACAAATTCTTTTGTATTTCTTAAAATAATTGCCCATCTTTCTAATTTGCCTTTATAATAATTTTTTATATATAAATTTATTTCTTTTTTACATTCATTTAATGTCATTAATTTGTTCCCAGGAATATATTTATTTACCCTTGGATTTCCTTCTAACTTAAATAAACTCTCTGCATCTTCTAATACAAATTCTCTAATTATAAATCTATTTGTTATAATAATATTTTTCATCTTTATACCCCATAATATTTTATGCTTGTTTTATATTATGACAGCTAGTATCATTTGTGACTATAAATGTAAGGGGACACACCTTTAAAGATAGTAGCCTTTGGAGTCCAACATTAAAGGGATATCCCCTAATTATTGCATTAGGTTATAATCAAAGGACATTAGTATATTATAAATACGTAATGTCCTTTGATTGATTATTTAATGAGGTAAATCAAAACCTATTTTTAATAAAGCACCTAAAAAATCTGCTGTTTCGGATCTATCTGCAATTTTAGTGGGATTTAATTTTCCGTAATTTACTTTTAATATTTGCTTTTCTGCAAAATATGATATTGCTTCCTGTGCATAGTCTGATATTAAATTATAGTCACTAAATGATTTTATATTTGAATTATCTTTTGTTCTTTCAATTAAACCAAGTTTATCCATCACCCTATATGTCATTACATATATATCTTGCAGTGTAATTTCTTTTTCTGGAGAAAATTCATTATTTCCTACACCATATATCAAACCATATTTCCTCGCTGTTGACAGTTCGTTGATATAATATGAATCTTTCGGAACATCATCAAACCCTTTTAAGCCTTCAATATTATTAATTTCTAACATTCTCATAAGCATTAATACAAAGTCTGCTCTTTTTATACTTAAATTAGGATGAAAGCCACCATCAAATCCTAGTATTATATTCCTTGCAGCCATGTATTTAATATTTTCCTGTAATCTACCATTCATATCATTTATATCTATATCATTAAATTGAGGTTCATTATACATTACACCAAAGCTTCCTTTTTTATTAGAAAATCCAATAACCTTACCATTTATATATCTGCTCCTTGGTAATATAGTCTTTTTTCCATTATCATCATGATACATTACCACATAATCCTCATTTTCATTAGGTGATAACTCATAATCTATTTCACGATATTCATAATCTTCATAAGAAATAGGTGATATTGTTGATTCTTCATTATTTAATTCTTTTATTTTATTATATATTGCCTTGTTATTTATAAAAGACTTATAAGAAAACATGCAATAACCGGATACATTATTGCTGATTCTATTAAGTTGTATCTGCTTTTCTAATTCTTGGCCATTATACCATTCACTATCTGATTCTGCCCCAACCGCATTATAGGCGGCCTGTCCAATATAAAGCTTTACATTAGTATCCTTAACAACATCACCCCACCATTTAACCAGCTTTTCATAATCTGCAGTTCTATATCCTATTGGCCAGTATATTTGTGGTATTATATAATCCACATATTCTTCTTTAACCCAAAACCTTGAATCGGCAAATTGATTTTCATATGTTCCCCATCCGTATGTATCGCTTCCTAAATTAGAAGTAGTTTTATTCCCCCAAATTCCTGCTGGACTTACGCCAAATTTTACTTTTGGATTAATACTATGTACTGTTTCACTTATTTCTTTTATCAATAAATTATTATTGTTAATTCTCCAATCATTTATACTGTTAAAGTCCTTTCCATATTTAGCATAGGTTTTTGCATCATTAAATTCTTTACCTGGATAAAAATAGTCATCTAAATGAATACCATCAACATCATAATTGTTTAAAATTTCTTTAACACCATCAACTATTAATTTTCTTGTCTCTGGTTCTCCAGGGTTTAGGTACAATTTGCCATCTGAATGGAGTACTGTAATATCAGAATTAATAACAGCAGGATTATTTTTTGCAAGCTTGTTATTATCATCTGGATATGCAGTAACCCTATAAGGATTAATCCATGCATGTAATTCAATTCCTCTTTTGTGAGATTCTTCAATAAAAAATTCTAACGGATCAAAGTTATTTTCTGGCGCAATTCCTTGGTTGCCTGTTAAATATTTGGACCAAGGAAATATTTCAGAGTCATATATAGCATCAGAACATGATATAACTTGTAAAAAAACTGCATTAAATCCCATATCTTCTATATTATCTAATGTTTTTATTGCTTCTTTCTTAAGTGCTTCTTCCTCAGTAGTTGCTTTACTGGGATAATCTATATTCCACACGGTTGCAACCCATACACCTCTAAACTCTACCTCTTTTGCTTCAATGTTGTTTGATGGATTAATTCCAAACAATAGCATAGGCATAATAAATATTATTATAATGCTGCTAATAACTCTTTTACTAATTTTAATCACTTCCTCTTTATAATTTATATTCTATTTTACCTTGTCCAATATTTATTATAAAGAGGTAAATGGTGGCATTAGTGGAAGTAAAAAAGGTGTAAGTAATTAAAAAGCACCTATCATTAACTGATAAGTGCTTTTATTTAATGCGGATGAAGGGACTCGAACCCCCACGCCGAAGGCGCTAGATCCTAAGTCTAGTGCGTCTGCCAATTCCGCCACATCCGCGCATGTTGTTTGCTCAACAACAAAATTGATTATACTATTACTAAATACTTTTGTCAACAACTTTTTTTAAAGATTTTTTTTGAAAATAATTTAGATCTTCAAAGCTATTAATGATATATATTTTATTTTTATCAAATAAATCTTGTTGTTTATCTTTAGTTACAATATCTTCAATAGAAGTATATGCAACAAGCTTGTCATAAGCATTTGCATATTTTACTGTATGTGATGTCCCACCTTTCTTACCACCTTCAATAATAATTACACCTTCAGATATGGCTGCAATAATTCGGTTTCTTTCAATGAAACTATGCTTTTCAGCCCTTTGATTTGGTGGAAGCTCAGATACTATACAACCTTTGTTCATTAGTATCCTATTATAAAGAACCTTATTTCCCTTCGGTATAAATTGATGTCCATATGGCATTACTGCTATTGTTTTCCCTTTGCTAGCTAAACATCCTTTATGAGCAGCTTCATCGCATCCAGATGCAAACCCGCTTACAATACAGCAATCATCTTCTGCTAGCTTTTCTGCTAATATTGAACTTATTTCATAACCTTGTTGAGTTGGTTTTCTCGTTCCCACTATGGCAATATTATTATATTCATTTAGTAAATCAACATTTCCATCAACATACAAAATTAATGGTTTATCATCTATGTATTGTAGCTTGTCAGGATACTTATCATCATAAATTCCTATTGTTTCTATTTTGCCTTTTTCACAGCATTGAAATATTTTTGCTGCTTCCTCTTCAATTTTCTTCACATCGATTTTGGCTCTTTTAATTCCAAGACTATTAACTAATTTAATTATATCAGATAAATCGTTAATAATAATTTTTTGTGAATCTATGTAATTCAATAGTTTTGTTATTGTTTTTCTCCCAAAACCATTTATTAGCTGCATTCGAATAATATTTTCATTACTTACCATTATATCCCCCTAAACAATTGAATAGCAATAGATTAAGCAATTAAATAGCAATTGATTAGTAATTGATTTCTCTATCACTTTTCTATAGCTCTAAATTATATCATATAATTCGACAAAAAAAAACTCTTCTTTTTAATCAAAGAAAAGTTTTTATTTTTGAATGGATTTAAGTATATTTCTCGATATTATCCTATTGTAACTAGTGGTTCCCCTGTACTAACAGATGTTCCTTTAGCTGTATGAACTCTTGAAATTATACCATCTTTAGGAGATACTATTTCATTTTCCATTTTCATTGCTTCTAATATTAACAACAAATCTCCTGCCTTAACAGTTTGACCTTCTGATACTTTTACATCTAATATAGTTCCAGGCATCGGTGCTGATATTAGTTCACCTGCTACCTCTTCTGTTGAAGTCTTAAGTAATTTTGGTGCTTCTTGAACAGGTACTTGAGCTGGCGCTGTTTGTTGTGCTGACTGTGGTTCTTGTGCTTGTTGAACAGGTTGCACTGGTTGTGGTGTATATGTAAATGCTCCTGAACTAACTTCTTCCACTTCTACAGCATAGGATTTCCCATTTACTGTAACGTTAAATTTTCTCATTATAAACCTCCGATATCTTTATTTTTTTTATGAAAAAGCACTCATAAAATGGGGTTAGGGCATCTTCATTAGTTTAATTCTACCCACTTGTGCCCATATTGGATCTTGTTCTGGGATTCTTTTAATATTTCTTACTATAAAGTCGCTTGTGCTTTTGCCAAGAATTACAGATATTGCTGCTGAAATTGCAGCTACCGTTTCTTCTTCCTCCATTGTTGTCAATACTGCAGAAATCACTGCTGTAATTTCATCTTCATCTTCTATTATATCATTATTAGATAAATCCAATATTTCATTATTATTTTTAGATTTATCAGTATTCTTTTTAAAAATATCAAATAAACTCATTTCACATCTCCTATCCTATAGAGGAATATTTCCATGTTTTTTCTCTGGTCTCAATACCCTCTTGCCCATTAGCATGTCAAATGAACTAATAATTCTTTTCCTTGTTTCTGCAGGTTCAATTACGCTGTCTACATATCCTCTTGCTGCTGCAGTGTACGGATTTGCTACTTGATTTCTGTATTCTTCAATTTTTTCTTTTCTTTTTTGTGCTTTTTCTTCTGCTTCATCAATTTCTTTTTTAAATATTATATTAGCAGCCCCATCAGGCCCCATTACTGCTATTTCTGCTGTAGGCCATGCAAATACCATATCTGCACCTAATTCTTTACAGCTCATTGCTATATATGAACCGCCATATGCCTTTCTAGTAATAACTGTAACCTTAGGTACAGTTGCTTCTGAATAAGCATATAACATTTTCGCTCCATGTCTTATTATTCCACCATATTCCTGATGTGTTCCTGGTAAAAATCCTGGTACATCCATTAATGTAAGCATTGGAATATTATATGCATCACATGTTCTTATAAATCTTGCTGCCTTGTCTGATGCATCAATATCTAAACATCCTGCTAATACTTTTGGTTGACTGGCAATTACTCCAACACTTCTTCCATTTAATCTCATAAATCCAGTTATTATATTTTTTGCAAAATAAGGTTGGTATTCCAAAAACTCTTTATAGTCTGCTAATGTAAAAATAACATCCTTCATATCATAAGCTTTATTTGGATTTTCAGGTATTATATCATTTAGTATTTCATCTATTCTATTTATATCATCCTGTACATTTTTAACAGGAGCAGTTTCTAGATTATTTTGTGGTAAAAAACTTAATAATTTTTTTATACTTTCAAAACATTTTTCTTCAGAATCATCTAAAAAATGTGCTACTCCGCTAATACTATTATGAGTCATTGCACCACCAAGCTTTTCCGCCGATACCTTTTCGCCAGTTACTGTCTCTATTACATTTGGTCCAGTTATAAACATTTTACTTGTGTTTTGAACCATAAATATAAAATCAGTCAATGCTGGAGAATAAACTGCTCCACCAGCGCATGGCCCTAATATTACTGATATTTGAGGTATTACTCCAGAGGCAATTGTATTGTTATAAAAAATCTTTGCATATCCAGATAATGCATCTACACCTTCTTGAATTCTTGCTCCTCCAGAATCGTTTATTCCAATAATAGGCGCTCCAACTTTCATAGCCATTTGCTGTACTTTTACTATTTTAGCTGCATGCATTTCTCCTAAAGATCCACCGATAACAGTGAAATCCTGTGCATAAATATATACTAATCTTCCATCAATTGTTCCATATCCAGTTACAACACCTTCTCCAGGAAAGTGCTTTTTTTCCATACCAAAATTGACACATCTATGTTCTACAAATGCATCAATCTCAAAAAAACTGCCTTCATCTAACAGCATATTGATTCTTTCCCTGGCAGTTAATTTATTATTACTATGTTGTTTTTCAATAGCCTTTTCTCCGCCACCTAATTTAATCTTTTCATTTTTATCTAGCAGTTCTATGAGCTTTTCATTGGGCAATTTTGTTCCCCTCCTCATTATTGTCTATTTATTTTATTACATATATAAAATATACAATTTCACTTTCAAAGTCAACCTTTTTTCATAAAATATGAGTTCCTTTACATTTGGTTAATAATTTATATGTAATAATTAAATATGTAACATAAATAAAGAATTTTAAATATTAAAAACATAATTTTTATATTTGCATATATTAATTATTATCAAGCAATTTAAAATTGAAAGGTGGGCTTATTTTAATGCTATATGCAAGAAATAAAAAAAATAATAAAAATAATGCACATAAATCATATCGTGCCCTAAATATGCATGCTAAAAAATCTAAAGATTATAATGAAATAAAAGTAAACAATGTGCCTACACCTGAAGTAGAAATTCCAGAAAATTCTGAATTAGGTTATCTAGCCGTTGGTGTTTATACAGCACTAGGTGCTTTACCAGTAAAAGATGCCGTTGTAACTGTTTATACAATTGATGAAAACGGAGAAGAAGTAGCTCTATATCATCTAATTACAGATATTAATGGAAGAATTCCTAATGTTGAATTACCAGTTGCATATATACCAGGTTCTCAATTAGAAAGTCCTGAATATTTTTACACTAAATATAATATGAGAGTACAAGCAGAAAATTATAATACTTTTAATGTTCGTGAAATTCGAATATTTCCTAACATAACAACAGATTATAATGTAAATCTTGTACCAATGCTTCCCGGCACACCAGAAAAATTAAAAGAATATAATATTATAATTCCGCCAAGTCCAATCGACGAATCAAATGTATGAAATGAGGTGATAAACATGAGTATATTTATTCCTGGATTAACAACAGTTGCAATACCAGAAAGCATTACCGTTCATTTAGGTGCTCCTGACCAACCTGCTGCAAATGTTACAGTACCTTATATTGATTATATAAAAAATGTAGCATCTAGTGAATTATACCCCACATGGCCAGAAAGTGCTCTTAGAGCTAATATATATGCTATTAATTCCATAGCATTAAATAGAGTGTTTACTGAATGGTATAGAAGTAAGGGATATGATTTTGATATAACAAATACAACCCAATTTGACCAGGCTTATGTACATAACAGAGGTATATTTGATAATATCAGCAGAATTGTCGACCAAATATTTGATGAATATATAATAAGACAAGGTCAAATACAACCTCTTTATGCTACATACTGTGATGGCCGTGTGGCTCAATGTAATGGACTATATCAGTGGGGAACGGTTGGCTTAGCAGAGCAAGGCTATGTACCTTATGATATATTAACATACTATTATGGAAATGATATAAATATCGCTACTGATACACCTATCGCTGGAGCAGGAGAAACATTTCCAGGGGATCTAGACCTTGGAGACAGCGGCCCATATGTTTTTTTTATTCAAACAGCTTTAAACACCATATCAGTTAACTATCCTGCAATTCCAAAAATAAATCCCGTAGATGGAATATTTAATACTCCTACTGAATCTGCAGTTAAAAAATTTCAGGAAATATTTGGTTTGCCTGTAACAGGAGTTGTAGACAAAGGAACTTGGTATAAAATAAGGCAGATATATTCCGCCGTAAGAAAATTAGCTGAACTTTCTTCTGTAGGAATATTAGCTGGTGAACTTCCTGAAAGATTACCATTAGAAGGAGGGGCGGTTGTTCCTCGAATTCAGATTGTTCAATATTTTATTAATGTTTTGTCAGCTTATTACTCATCAATTCCCCCTGTAGATATCGATGGAATAATGGGCCCTGC
This sequence comes from Tissierellia bacterium, assembly GCA_028709465.1. Classification (GTDB taxonomy): domain Bacteria; phylum Bacillota; class Clostridia; order Tissierellales; family Sedimentibacteraceae; genus Sedimentibacter. Next base: position 8,530 of record JAQVWY010000008.1, read on the forward strand.
AACTAGGTCTGCTATCATTGAATATCAAAAAACAATGGGGCTACCTGTAACGGGTATGTTAGATGATGAAACTTGGCTATCAATGTATAACAATATAGTAGGAATATTAACTACAATACCTCCATCAGCAATTGCTTTGCCAGCTCTTATATATCCTAATATTGTTTACAGCTTAGGATCAGAAGGTCCTGGTGTCTATTTAATACAACAATATTTAGCCTTTATATCAACTATTTTAACAGACATACCTGCGGTAACTCCAGATGGAGTTTTTGGAGAAAGTACTAAAGCTGCGGTAATTGCCTTTCAAAAACAATTTAATCTTACGCCAGATGGTATAGTTGGCCGAGAAACATGGAATAAAATTGTTGATGTATATAGAGATTTAAGATTTGGTGAAAGAAGAACAGCAGGGCAATTTCCTGGAGGCGAGATAGGAGGAGCTTAAATTGTCAATAGTTCCAGGTTTAACACATGTTATTTTACCAGAAAACATTACCGTTCATTTGGGAAGGCCCGATGAAGAAGCAGAAAATGTTACTGTGCCATTTATTGATTATATTAAAAATGTTGCTTCCAGCGAATTGTATCCTACATGGCCGGAAAATGCTCTTATAGCAAATATATACGCCATTACTTCTATTGCATTAAACAGAATTTTTACTCAATGGTATAGATCAAGAGGATATAATTTTGATATAACAAACACCACCCAATATGATCAAGCATATGTTCATAATAGAGGTATATTTGATAATATATCATCAATAGTTGATAAAATATTTAGCCATTATATAAGGAGACAAGGCCGTATAGAACCATTTTATGCTCAGTTTTGTGATGGGCGAATTTCTCAATGCGATGGAATGTATCAATGGGGAAGCGTTGACTTAGCTAATCAAGGATATAGCCCCCTTGAAATATTGCAATATTATTATGGAAGTGACATAGAAATTGTAACAGATGCTATTCGTCAAGATTTTACAACTATTTATCGTGGTGAGCCATTATCCTTAGGTGATACAGGGCTAGACGTTATGATTATGCAATTTGCATTAAACAGAATATCTAATAATTTCCCTGCAATTCCTAAAATATATACGATTAATGGAGTATTCGATGAGGTTACAGAATCGGCGGTAAGAGAATTTCAAAAGATATTTAATTTAGAAGCAAATGGTATTATAGATCAAGGTACATGGTATAAAGTGAGAAGTATATATAATGCAGTTACTAAAATAGCAGAATTAGCATCAGCAGCACCTTTATATGCAGATATATCTCGTTATTTTGAAGCAGTATTAATTGAAGGTTTTGAAGGTCCCCGTGTTCAGCTTTTACAATACTTTTTAAATGTATTATCTACATTTTACAGTGCAATACCTTCAGTAGATATTAATGGATACTTTGGGCCTGAAACTAGAGAAGCTGTAATGGAATTTCAGAAAGTCATGAATTTACCTGTGTCAGGTTTAATAGACGATGCTACTTGGGATGCTATGTATAATGCTATATTAAGAATATTAGTTACACTTCCCCCAGAATCAGTTATGCTTCCAAGCTTTAAGTATCCTGGAATAATTTTTACTAGAGGTATGGGTACAGAACAACCTGGTGTATTAATTATTCAAGAACTTCTAGCATATATTTCTTCAAGAATTCCTGAAATCACATATGTTCCTTATAATCTAGTAGATGGAGTATTTGGTCCAATTACTGAGTCAGCTGTCATAACATTTCAAGAATATTTTGGATTAGAGCCTACTGGAATAGTTGATGAAACTACTTGGCTGAAGCTAGTAGAAGTGTATCGAGAATTAAGATACAGTGGTAATGTTAATAATAACACTAATGGTACAAATAAAAATATATAAATTGCTTATTTTTCTTTTTATGAATTGGAGGTATATATGCATAACATAAGTAATGAATTTATAAAAAATCCTGTAATGGAAATACAATTGTATTTAAGAGAAATTGCACAGTGTAAGCCAGAAATTCCCATGATATATCCAAATGGAATATTTGACGCAAAAACAAAAGAAGCTGTGATTGCATTTCAAAAAATTTATAATATACCACCTACTGGAAAAGTTGATTTAACAACATGGAACGCTTTAGTCAATGAAGATCGTCTGTGCTATATTAAAAATAAACCTGGTAGTCCTAATAGAATATCCATATTTCCCAATAATAATCATACATGTAAGCTAGGGGACGAATGTGATATAGTTTATGTAATACAAATATTACTTAATAATATTGGGAAAAAATACAAAAATGACATAATCAACATTACAGGCAAATATGATGCTGAAACAGAAGAAGCTGTAAAAAAGTTTCAAAAATCAAATATGCTAAATATTACAGGAATTGTAGATTTAGAAACTTGGAATTCTTTAGCACATATTAATAACACATGTGGCTTTTACAGTATGTAATATTTTTTATTAGAATATATGATTACAATATAAAAAGTCTTTTTGTGTCATCTGAACCGTAGGAGAAGAATCTCATGCTTAATAAGAGATTCTTCACTATCATTAAGTATGGCATGATCATGATGCATTTTTATCTTTTTATTTCAAATTTGGTATTGACAAATGAATGTGTTTTGTTACAATATAATTAGCACTCGTTGAGTTAGAGTGCTAACAAAATACATAAAGTTTACTCCCGGTTTTTTCGGGTCAAATATAACAATATAAGAAGGAAGGATGAAAAAATGTCAAAAAAACAATTTAAAGCAGAATCCAAGAGATTGCTTGATTTAATGATTAACTCAATTTATACCCATAAGGAAATATTTTTAAGAGAACTTATATCTAATGCTAGTGATGCCATAGATAAAAGCTATTATAAATCTCTCACTGACAGCAACATTGTTTTTAACAAGGATGATTTTTATATTCGAATTGAAGTAGATGAAGATAACAGAACACTTATAATTTCTGATACTGGCATTGGAATGACTAAAGAAGAACTGGAAACAAATTTAGGAACAATTGCTAAAAGTGGTTCATTTGATTTTAAAGAAAATAATGAAGCAAAAGATGGAATCGATATTATTGGTCAATTTGGTGTAGGTTTTTATTCTGCATTTATGGTATCAAATGATGTTACAGTAGAAAGTAAAGCATTAGGTTCTGATGAAGCCTACAGATGGCATTCAACAGGAATAGATGGTTACACAGTTGAGCCATGGGAAAAAGATAATGTTGGAACGAAAATTACTCTAAAAATCAAAGAAAATACTGAAGACAATAACTATGATGAATTTATAGATGTTTATAATATTAAATCACTCGTTAAAAAATATTCTAATTTCATTAAATATCCTATTAAAATGAATATGAAGAAAAGGGAACTCAAAGAAGGCTCTAAAGATGAATATATAGAATATTATGAAGATGAAACTTTAAACAGTATGGTTCCTATTTGGAGAAGAAATAAAAGTGAATTAAAACAAGAAGATTATGAAAATTTCTATATGGACAAGCATTTTGGATTTGAAAAACCTCTTAAATATTCACATGTAAGCGTTGAAGGTCTAACTAGTTATAATGCTATTTTATATATACCCTCAAAAGCTCAATATGATTTTTACACAAAAGAATTCGAAAAGGGACTCGAACTATATTCTAATGGTGTTTTAATAATGGAAAAATGCGGAGATTTACTTCCTGATTATTTTGGGTTTGTTCAGGGATTAGTTGATTCTGCCGATTTATCTCTCAATATTTCAAGAGAGCTTTTACAGCATGATAGACAGCTTCAATTTATTGCAAAGAAAATAAAAGAAAAAATTAAAAGCGAACTTCTTGAAATGCAAAAAGACGAAAGAGATAAATATATTGAGTTTTTCAAAAATTTTGGAAGAACATTAAAATATGGTTTATATCAAGATTGGGGCGCTAATAAAGAAATGCTTCAAGATTTAATTATGTTCTATTCTTCTACAGAGAAAAAATTAGTTACTCTTGATGAATATGTTTCACGAATGAAGGAAGACCAAAAATATATTTACTATGCAACAGGGGAAAATGTAGATAAAATTTCAAAACTTCCACAAACAGAATTAGTTGCTGATAAAGGTTATGAAATATTATATTTTACAGATGAAATAGATGAATTTGCAATTAAAATGTTGATGAATTACAAAGAAAAAGAATTTAAATCTGTTTCCAGCAATGATTTAGGCATTGAATCTGATGATAAAGAAAATGAAAATGATACTGATAATGATGAAAATAAGGATATTTTCTCATTTATGAAAGAAGCATTAAATAATAAAGTCGTAGAAGTAAAAGCTTCAAAAAGATTAAAAAATCACCCTGTATGCTTATCTAGCAAAGGTGAATTATCTATAGAAATGGAAAAAGTATTGAATATGATGCCAGATAGCAATGGTAATATACATGCAGAAAAGGTGCTTGAAATAAATACTAATCATGAAATGTTTAGTATAGTGAAAAATTCTTATAATTCTGACAAAGAAAAGTTAAAGAAATTAACAAATGTTTTGTATAATCAAGCTCTTTTAATAGAAGGATTACCAATTGAAGATCCTGTGCAATATGCCAATGATGTTTGTGAATTGATGAAATAACAGACAGTGGGATGCAGAAAATTTTTTGAATGAGACTTAGTTATCTCTTTGACTTTGAGTCGTGTTTTGGCTCAAGGTCTTTTATATTTTTACGGGAATGTAAGAGGAATGTAAATTAGAATAAATTTTCAAGCTACGTTCCTAGAATTAATATTAATTTCATAATAATTCTTGAATATAAATGGTAATATTGGTATACTTGATATTATTTAATTTGGAGGTAAAAAATTTTGGTTGAATTTTTGAAGGCGATAATTCTTGGTATTGTTCAAGGAATAACAGAATGGTTGCCAATAAGCAGCACAGGTCATATGATTTTGGTGGATGAATTTATAAAATTAAATTTTTCAGATCTTTTTGTAAATACATTTATAGTGGTAATTCAATTTGGTTCTATATTAGCTGTAGTAACATTATATTTTAATAAACTAAATCCATTTTCAACATCAAAGACATTAGAACAAAAAAAGGATACGATTTCTCTTTGGTTAAAAGTTCTTATAGCAATTATACCATCAGGTGTTATTGGTGTTTTATATGATGACATAATTAATGAAATATTTTATAATCCAACAGTAGTTGCATTAGCATTAATTATTTACGGTATTATTATGATTTATATTGAAAGAAATAAAAGAAAATCTAAAGTGAAAAATTTTTCAAGTCTTTCATATAAATTGGCATTTTCAATTGGTATCTTTCAATGTTTAGCTTTAATACCTGGAACCTCAAGATCAGGTTCTACTATTATTGGTGCAATGTTATTAGGTACTTCACGGTTTGTGGCAACCGAATTTTCATTTTTTATGGCAATTCCAACTATGCTGGGAGCAAGCGGACTAAAGCTATTAAAGGCAGGATTTGATTTTTCAGGCTTTGAATGGGCTGTTTTAGGTGTTGGTTCATTAGTTGCTTACATTGTTTCTATAGTAGTCATTAAATTCTTGCTTGATTATATCAGAAAGAATGATTTTAAATCCTTTGGTTACTATAGAATAGTCCTAGGTTTTATTGTATTGGCCTACTTCTACTTACTTTAAAAACTTAGGAATTGAGGGAATGCAGATAATGCAGAATTTTATATCTCACTCATCTAATCAATCGAATATTGCTGGTCAGTTGAAGTAACTTTCTTAAATACACAATAATCAAAAAAAGATGGATTCAAAATCCATCTTTTTTATTATTACATTTAAACAATTAATTTTAATTACAAAATTTCTAATTTTGAATTATTGATAATTCCGTAACCTGCATTATCTGCATTCCCACAATTCTCTGAATTGTTTTGAATTCTGACTTTCTTCATTCTTGCATTTCTGCATTAATTAAAATTCTATATTTCTAAATTTTCAACTACTGCTTTATTTGCACATCAATCGATAATCAATTGCTCTTCAATTGTTCAAAATACTCTTCCATGGTCAGTTGGCTTTCATATATTTCTGTTGCCAGAGTTTTGCCTACATATCTTAAATGCCATGGTTCATATTGATAACCTGTAATACTCTCTTTTCCTTTAGGATATCTAATAATAAATCCAAATCTATGAGCATTTTCTGCAACCCATTTACCCTCTACTGTATCGAAAAATGTATCATCTAATTGAAAATTCATTGCTTCACAAGTTATATCAATTGATAAACCTGATTGATGTTCACTTTGACCTGGTTTCGCGCTAAATGTATCAGCTTCTAATTGTCCATGATTTGCTACATATGAATTATATAAATCATTTTGTGTTCTATATGATCTGTATCCTGACCTAGCATAAAGTTTAAAAGATTTTTCCTCTTCAGCTTTTAAAAATAATTCCTTTAACGCATCATAAGCAGCCTTTCTAAGCTGATTTATCTCTGAATTTTGCAATACAGTTGGAATATCATCAAGTGGTACTAAATCACTTGGAACATAATCACTTGCTAAATTTCTTGTTTTATTAACAACCATATCATAAGCATCTGAATTGGTGATTATATCACTTCCATCAATGTTATCATCCAAGTTGTTGAATACTTTAATTTCAACATTCTTAGATATATCACCATAGCTTATTGTCAATATTCCATTATCAGCAGTTATAGCATTACTAGAAACAAGCAACATATTATCTTCAATATTAAAAGTATCTCCCGTAATAGAAAATTCTATATCTTTATCGATATTCACTTCTTTTTTGTTTTTAGAAACTCCTAAAACTTTAAATGAACTTAAATTTATTTTTTCATCAGAATAAGTTATATATTTTTCAGGTGTAACTTTTAGCTCAATTATTTTCTCATTTTTACTATTATCACTTTTATCATTTTTTTCTGTATATTCATTATTTATATCATTATCATCATTATTTGAAACGCCATTAGTATAAAATATCGTTAAGAATAATATTATTAATATTGTAGTAACAATTACTGCTCCTTGTTTTCTTTTTCGCTTTTTATTTCTTTTGCTCATATTTCTCCTTCTAGAAATATTAGATTATTTACCACTTTGAAGTAATGAGATTCTTCAGACTACGCCTTCAGAATGACAAAAAACAGTATACTAATATTTCTTACTTATCTTATTAAGTTTTCTTTGTATTCAAATAGCTATTATTATGCTAAAATTTTCTTCCACATAATAATTGCATCTTCTTTTGGTTTATAATAATAGTTTGGGCGCTTGCCCATTGATTCAAAGCCAAATTTTTCATAAACCCTAATTGCATCATTATTTGATTCTCTTACCTCTAGTGTCATGCTTGACATTTCACTACATTTGCATACTTCAATCATTTTGCTAATTAGCGCTGATGCTATGCCCTTTTTTCTATACTCTGGTAACACTGCCACATTTGTGATGTGACCTTCATCACATATTTTCCATATCCCCATGTACCCTACTACATCACCATCAACTACAGCACATTGATAATATGCTAAATTGTTAGCTAATTCATTAATAAAAGCTTCTCTTGACCATGGAGTGGAAAAACATTTTTGTTCAATCCTCGTGACCGCATCTAAATCTTTAAATGTAAGTCCGCGAATCTGAATATCCATTAATATTCCCCCATTATTTAATATTTCTTTCTGCCTGAGATAGTCTCAAATATTTTGGAGAGAAATCCGAAGAACTTATAATATCTCCATTTTTAGCCATTTCATAACCTAAACAAGCTAAAGAAGAAGCTTTGAGATAGTTAAACTGATCGGGTGAAAATAAAGGCTTTACTTTCATCATTTCCTCAAATATGTTTTTATAATTTACCGATCCATCTCCATTTAATATTACTGGTTCTTTTATTTGATTTAACATTTCTGCTAAATCTTCTACATTTGTTGGAAACTGTTCTTTTATTGTTGTTAACCTTTTATTTACCCACTTATAAATACCTGTATAAACTCTACCTGCCTTTGCATCCATTACCGGAACAATATATTTATCTCCAAAATATATATTAGAGGCTAAAGATTTCATAGTTGGAACGCTAGCTATTGGAATGTTTTTGCCAAAAGCTAAACTTTTACCTATTGCAGCTCCAATTCTCAATCCAGTATATGAACCAGGCCCTTCTGACATTGCAATTACATCAATATCATTTATACTTATTTCCATATCGTGAAATAAGCTTTCTATTAATGGCATTAATTTTTCCGAATGTGTTTTTTTATGACTTAAAGAATATTCTCCTAATACCTTATCATTATCTGAAATAGCACAAGATGCAGTTATAGAAGCTGATTCAATTGCAAGTATTTTCATAGTTTTTTAGCTCCTCTATTAATTTATCATAGACTAGACCTTTTCCTATTATATTTAAGATTCTAGTTTCTCCATAACCTCTTTGTATATAAATATTTATTCTATTTTCAGGCAACATATTAATTATATTATTTGACCACTCTATAATTGTGACACCATCGGAATAAATATATTCTTCATATCCTAGATCATACATATCATCTTCTGATTCAATTCTATATACATCCATATGATAAAATGGCAATTTACCTTCATATTCTTTTATTATAGTAAATGTAGGACTTGTCACATATTCATTTACTCCAAATTCACGTGCTATAAATTGAGTTAAGGTAGTTTTTCCCGCCCCTAAATCACCATCGAGACAAACAACACTCCCCTTCTCCAAAGCACCAGCAATAACCTTTCCTATTTTTTCAGTATCTTTTAAATCTCGTATCTCTATTTTCATAATCTTTCCTTGCTATATTTAAATTTTTTATAATTCGTTCCTATGAAGTTTTGTCTCTTTGCTATGAACAACTGACGATAAAATTATATCTTCTTAATATTAAAAAATCAAGTTATATTAAAGCTATACAATTAAGTAATGAAAATTTAATTGAACAAATTTTATTTACATGTTATAATATTCCGATATAAATTTAAGTAATTAATTAATCAAGGATTAGTCATATTACAAGATAACAATCATATTTTTAATGCATATTATGAAAATATCAATATAACATGTAAAACAATTAGGAGAATTTAAATGACAAATCAATTTAATAATAGATACATATTTTTTATAGGCATTGGCGGCATAGGAATGAGTGGCCTGGCTGAACTGATGATAGATGAAGGATGTAAAGTTGCTGGATCTGACAAAAATAGTTCCCATATAACAAAAAAATTAGAAAACCTTGGTGCAAAGATTTTTAAAGGTCATAACGATAAAAATATAACCCAAGACATAGATCTTGTAGTTTATACATCCGCTATTTCTCAAGATAACCCAGAATATTTAAAAGCAAAAGAATTAAATATTAATATTATGGACAGAGCTGAATTTCTTGGGCTTATAATGAAATATTACACTCATTCTATTTGTGTGTCTGGAACTCATGGAAAAACTACTACTACAGGTATGCTATCCGCAATTTTACTTGAATCAAATATTAATCCTACTATCTTTTTAGGTGGAGAGATGGACTCTTTGGGCGGAAACTTTAAGCTAGGTTCAAATAATTTATTACTGACAGAAGCATGTGAATATAAAAGAAATTTCTTAAAATTTAATCCCACCATGGAAATTATTTTAAATATTGATGAAGATCACCTTGATTATTATAAAGATATTAGAGATATAGAAAATGCCTTTTCTGAATATGCAAAAATATTACCTGAAGATGGCTTTTTAATTGCAAATGTTCAAAATAAAAATTTGTTTAATGATGTAAAATGCAACATTTATACATTTGGACTAAATGATGACGCAGATTATTATCCATCTGAAATTAAATATTTTCCAACCCCTTCTTATATATTAATGAACAAAGGTAAAAAAATAGCAGATATTAGTCTTCAAGTTTATGGAGAACACAATATATTAAATTCTATTGCCGTTACAATTTCATGCATTATGCTAAATATTGATATAGAAACCATAAAAAAAGGATTATATAATTTTAAGGGCACTCATAGACGTTATGAATACAAAGGAACTTATAATGGAGCCGTTTTAATTGACGATTATGCTCATCACCCAACAGAAATGAAAGCAACTTTAAATACTGCAAAAACTTATTCAAAAGGGAAAATTATAACTGTATTTCAACCTCATACATACACTAGAACTATGTCACTATTGCAAGACTTTGCAAATGCCCTAAAACAATCTGATATTATTATACTTTTAGACATTTATGCTGCAAGAGAAAAAGATACTGGAATTATTCATTCAAAAGATTTACTTAATAAAATGAAAGAAACTTATGATAATGGATATTATGCTAAAAATTTTGAGGAAGCCGCCGAACTAGTGATGAAATTTGCTAATGAAGGAGACACAATAATAACAATGGGAGCTGGAAGCGTAAACGAAGTGATGAACCTTCTTATATAATGAAAGAATGCAAAAAATGCAGGAATGTAGAATTATTTCATCGTATTTTCAATTCTGCATTTCTGCATTAATTATAAGCATTCTTTGATGGACAGCGAGAACCGTCCCCACTGTCTTCCTAGTGGTCTCTGTTTGTTAGGTATTTTGCCAGTTCAGATAAATATATGCCTTTACCAGCAAAGATATTTAAATTGTCTATTGCTTCATCGGTATATTGTTGCACGTGTTTTTTTGCTTCTTCAATATCTATAAATGAAAGATAAGTTATTTTTTCATTTGCTACATCACTGCCAATTGGTTTGCCTAATTTTTCTTGAGTCCCTATAATATCTAATATATCGTCTTCAATTTGAAATGCTAACCCAAGTAACTCTGCATATTTCTCCAAGAAAAAAATTTCCTCTTCCTTTGCCCCTCCTAATATGGCCCCAGCTACAACGCTGCTTTTTATTATTGCACCAGTTTTAAGGGAATACATGTATTTAAGCTCATCAATGTTATTAAACTTCCCATTAATATCTACAATTTGTCCGCCAATCATGCCCTCTGTACCAGATGATTTACCAATAACAGAAAGGGCTTTTGCTGCTCTTTTTACATCTAAATCGTACTTTTCTATTGTCTCTAAAGCAACTTCAAATGCTTTGTTTAATAACGCATCTCCTGCTAATATAGCAGTAGCTTCATTGAACATTTTATGATTAGAAAGCCTTCCCCTCCTATAATCATCATCATCCATGGCAGGTAAATCATCATGTATTAAAGAATATGTATGAATCATTTCCATGGCACATGCAAAGGGCATAACTTTTTCAATATTATTATCAAATATTTCATATGCACCAATCATTAATATCGGGCGTAATCTTTTACCTCCAGACAAAAGGCTATAGTTCATAGATTCATATAACATTTTTTGAGGATTATTTTTTACTTCTACTATTTCATTTAAATAGGATTCTACTTTTTTAGTTTTATTAAATAACCATTGTTCTATTAACATAATATTCTCCTAATTGTTAAACACTTTTTTTGCTATCTCTACTGCATCCTTTGCATCCTTTGCATAATAGTCAGCACCCATTTTCATTGCGTATTCTTCAGTTAAAACGGCTCCTCCAACAACTATTTTACACTTTAAACCATTTTCTCGAATAGAAATAATAGTTTCTTCCATGCTTCTCATTGTCGTAGTCATTAAAGCGCTTAACCCTACTAATATTGGCTCGTCATATTTTTTAGCTTCTTCAATCACTTTTTCAATTGGAACATCCTTTCCAAGGTCTATAATTTCATAGTTGTAATTTTCAAGTATAACCTTTACTATGTTTTTACCTATATCATGAATGTCACCCTTAACTGTGCATAAAATAATTTTACCATTAGATATTGATTGGGTTGCCTTACTTTTCAAATTTTCCTTTAATACTTCAAAGGCTGCCTTAACAGTTTCTGCAGATTGAATAAGCTGTGGCAGAAAAATAACACCTTTTTCATATTCATCTCCAACAATATCTAAGGCAGGTATCAGATATTTATTTACGATAATAAGAGCATCATTATTTTTCAGCATCTTATTTACAATTATTATGGTATCATTTTTCAAGCCTTTAACTACACAGTCTATTAACCCTAATTCGTTATCTTCTTTAATTATTTTTGTTACAGTTTTTATTTCTTTTTCTATTTCTGACTCTTTAATCTTTAATGATTTATCAACTTTCTCGACTTGGTCTGATGTAAATTTTTTTATATATTTCTTTGAACCCTCATCAAAATTATATAAAACATTAAAGGCAAAAATTTTATCCATCATAGATTCATCATTTGGATTTATAATAGGCAAATCTAATCCTGCAGCCAATGCAATAGTTAAAAATGTTTCATTAATTAAAGCTCTGTTTGGCATGCCAAAAGATATGTTGGAAACTCCTAATACAGTTTTTACACCTAGCTTTTCTTTTACTAGAGTTAAAGATTTAATAGTTTCAACAACCTCTTTTTGTTGAGCAGAACAAGTTAATGTTAATGTGTCTATATAAACATCTTCTCTTTTTATTCCATAACTTTCTGCCTTGTTAACAATGTGTTCTGCTATTTTGTATCTATCATATGCATTGTTTGGTATTCCCTTATCGTCTAAGGTAAGTCCAACTACAGCTGCTCCATATTTTTTTACCAGAGGTAATATTTTATCAAGAATTCTATCTTCACCATTGACCGAATTTAATATAGGCTTTCCATTGTAATATTTAAGCCCTTTTTCAATAGCTTCAAAATTAGATGAATCTATTTGCAATGGAACATTAGTTACACCTTGGAGTTTTTTAATTACTTTAACCATCATTTTTGCTTCATCTATTCCAGGCAATCCAACATTAACATCTAATACATGTGCTCCGGCTTCAACTTGAGAAATACCCTGTTTTAAAATATAATCAATATCATTATTCTTAAGGGCTTCCTTAAATAATTTTTTACCAGTAGGATTAATTCTCTCTCCTATAACCTTGACACCATGCACTACAACGGTATTGCTTGGGGAACATAATGCTGATATTTTATTATAACTTAATAAAGCAGGTTTTAAACCCTGCAATTTTTCTTTCATACATCTAATGTATTCTGGATTCGTACCACAGCAGCCCCCAACCATTCTTACACCTAGTTTAACAAATTTAGTAACAATTTCAGAATATTGTTCCGGAGAAACATCATAATATGTTTCATTGTTCCTAACAACTGGAAGCCCCGCATTTGCTTGTACTAGAATTGGAGTATTTGTATATTTCAGAAGTTCTTCAACAATTGGATATATTTCATGCGGACCTAATGAACAGTTTATTCCAAGACCATCTACACCTAATCCTTCTAAAGTAATTGCCATACTGCTTGGCAAACATCCAGTAAAAGTTCTGTGATCTTTTTCAAATGACATAGTTGCTACAACTGGAAGATTGGAATTTTCTTTTGCTGCCAACACTGCGGCTTTTGTTTCATATAAATCAGTCATTGTTTCTATTAATATTAAATCAGCACCTGATTTAACCCCTTGAACAACCTGTCTTTTGAAAATTTCATATGCCCTGTCAAAGGATAATGTGCCCATTGGCTCAATAAGTTCACCAATTGGACCAATATCTAATGCTACATAAACATGCCTTTCTTTTGCAGCAGCCTGTGCAGTTTTTATTGATTCATGGATAATTCTCTCAACAGTATATCCTGTATCCTTAAGCTTTAACTCATTTGCTCCAAAGGTATTTGTAGTGATTACTATAGAACCAGCAGCAATATACTCATTATGGATTTCAATAATTTTTTCTTTTTCAGTTATATTTAATATTTCTGGAACTTCTCCTAATTTTAGTCCCTTTTTCTGAAGCATTGTTCCCATTGCCCCATCAAAAATAACAATATTATCTTTTAAATATTCCTTAAAATTCATACATACCTCACTAATCTCTGTTTACAGAATGAATTATTTGAATGATGTTATCATGTGTCTTTCTAGCAACATATGGATTGTTCATAGTATAAAGATGTATTCCATCAACACCCATAGTAATTAAATCTATAATTTGCTCTGTTGCATATGCAATACCTGCATCCATCATCGCTTCAGAATCATGTGCAAATTTATCCATTATTTTAAAATACTTATCTGGTATTTTAGATCCGCTCAATGTTGCAATTCTCGCTATTTGCTTGTTATTAGTTAAAGGCATAATACCTGCTTCTATTGGAACATTAATGTTATATTTTTTAGTTAAATCTAAAAATTTATAAAAGTCATTATTATCATAAAAAAGCTGACTTATTAAGTGAGTAACTCCAGCATCAATTTTATATTTTAAATTTTTAACATCTTCTTCTAAACTTTTACAATCCATATGACCTTCTGGATAACATGTGCCACCTAAATCAAAACGCCCGTGTTTTTTAATAAATTTTACTAAATCGGAAGCATAACTAAAATCACCCTTCACTTCATCTTCTAAGGGTATGTCTCCCCTTAAAGCTAAAATATTTTCTATGCCGTCCTGTTCTAATTCCTCTAATATTTGTTTTATTTCATCTTTTGTTGATCTTATACAAGTTAGATGAGCAACTGATTCAATCCCATATTTATTTTTTACTAAGGATGATAACTCTCTAGTTTTGTTTTGATTGCTACCTCCCCCAGCACCATACGTAACACTTATAAAATCAGGTCTCAAATCACTTAATGCTTCTAATGTTTTATATATAGTATTAACCGATGATGTTGCTTTTGGTGGAAATATTTCAAATGAAAATACTAACTTTTTTTTATTAAAAATTTCTCTTATATGCATATCTACCACCCCTCCGTAGTTTTTGCTATTATATCATATAAGAAACTATAAAGTCTATATTTTTTGTGTCTGTTACTATTAATAAGCGTAACAATTTTGTCATTTTGAATCGTAGGTAAAAAAGCAATAATAAATTCAGAATAAATCATACTTGTACTAAAAAAACATATACTTAATATAACCATGTTAATAAACTTTTGCTAAAATGTATTATATTCATTTTACTAATATTTAAATTGATTAAAATAAACCCATGAGCTATAATGATAGTAAACGTTGCCATTATATGAAATGATAATGAATTCGTTTAGCATAATAATACATCTGTATGTTTGTAGTCAGCATACACTTGTTTTTATGAATATTAATTTAATTTAAGAAAACTAGGAGGGAAATTGAATGAAACTTAAAAAATTATTATCTTTGTTTTTAGTAGCCATTATGGTGCTAACATTGTTTACTGGCTGTGCTAAAGAAACTACGCCAGAAACACCAAATACACCAGGTGAACAAGAACAACCAAAAGAAGAAGAGCCAAAAGGCGATAAAATTCTAAAATTAGGCAACTCTGGTCACGGTGGATTATTTAATCCAATTATGTCTGACAATGTTTATGATGATTATGTTACTAGAACAATATTTGAACCTCTTGTATATAATGATCCAGAGGGTGAAATGATTCCTATACTTGCTGAATGGACTCTATCAGAAGATAATTTAACATATACATTCACATTAAAGGATGGTATTAAATTTTCTGACGGTACACCTATGACTACAGCAGACGTAGAATTTACATATTTAACAATTGCTCATCCAGACTACAACGGACCTAGAGCATATGCAGTTAGCTCCTTATTAGGCTATGAAGATTATCATAGCAAAGCCAAAGAAACATTTGATGGTATTAAAGTAATTGATGAAAAAACTATATCTTTTACATTCAAAGATGGTATGGCTGCGCCAGCAAATATTGAATGCTTTATTTACGGTATAATGCCTAAACATTATTATGAATTTGAAACTTGGGAAGATTTCCTTGCTCTTAATGAACAACCATTAGGTTCTGGTTTAATGACATTTGACAGCTGGGAACCTAAACAATTTATTAAACTTAATAAAAACGCTAACTATTGGGATCCTGCAAACGTAGCTCAAATTGATGGTGTTTTAATTAGTGAAGTTCCTGATGAAAGTATAATTTCTGCATTACAAACAAATCAAATAGACTTTGCACAACCATCTGCAAGTTCAGAAAATCTACAAATGCTTGAGTCACTTGATAATATTCATGTTGCAAATTATTTAGGAAATGGATACACATTTATGTGCTTTAACACATTAAGACCTCAACTATCAGATGTTAAAGTAAGGCAGGCTCTTATGTATGCTCTTGATAGAAAATCATTTATAAAAGCACAGTATGGTGAAGGATTAGCATCTGTTGGTATGGCACCAATATCTCCATCCTCATGGGCATTCCCAGATGCATCTGAATTAAATGCTTATGATTTTGATTTAGAAAAGGCTGGGCAATTAATGGATGAAGCTGGCTGGGCAATGGGAGATGATGGTTTTCGCTATAAAAACGGAGAAAAATTCCATGTAAATTGGCTAGTTTATACAGATTCACCATGGCCAGGAACATTGTCTGGTATGGCTGCTGATACTTGGAAACAATTAGGAGTTGAATTAGAAGTTGAATTAATGGACTTTGATACAGTTGCATCTCGTACAATGGACGCAGAACCAGGAGAAAAAGATTTTGATATTTATACTATGGGATTTACATTATCTATAGATCCAGACCCAACTGGAGCACTGTTTGATGATAACGCATTTGTAGCTGGCGGATTTAATGCATCAGGTTATAAAAATGCAGAAGCTATGGAATTAGTTAAAAAAGGCAAAACTGAATTTGACACTGCAAAAAGAGCTGAAATTTACAAGGAATGGGCAAAAATTATGAATTATGAAATACCTCATGTAATAATAGCTTATAGGAGTGAAATTTGGGGAATTAATAACAGAGTTAAAGGAATGGAACTTGGAACATATTTTGACTGGGTTCAATGCTTAAAGGATATAACTATTGAAAATTAAGTAATTGAATAATAGTATCTAAATGCTCGGTCTCGAAGACGAGCATTTTTCTAAACATAATACATTACATGAAAGAAAGAGGTGAATTATATGAAAAACTATATTATTCGTCGTATTTTGCAAATGATTCCTGTATTCATAGGAATTTTATTTATTTTGTTTTTCATACTTGAACAAGCACCTGGTACTCCAGTCTCAAATATGATGGACCCAAAAATGACTCCAGAACAAAAAGCTGAATTAGCAGAAAAACTAGGATTAAATACTCCTTGGTATGAAAGATTTGTCAACTGGATTGGTGAAGCAATGAAAGGAAATCTAGGATATTCTATTAAACATAAAAAACCTGTATTAGAAGTTATAGGAGATTATATAGGACCAACATTGTTGCTTTCCTTGGTTTCTTTGGGTATATCAGTCTTGATTGGCATACCAGCGGGGGTTATAAGTGCTACTAAACAATATAGCTTAATCGATAACTTCCTTACGATATTTTCATTTATTGGAATAAGTATTCCAGCATTTTTCTTTGGACTTTTGTTGTTAAAGAATTTTGCCGTGGATATCCAAATCTTCCCGTTATTTGGATTAAGAGATCCGCTGTTAAATTCTGATAATATGTTTGTTTTAGCAAAGGATATTGCTTGGCATTTATTCCTTCCAAGCATAGTGTTAGGTTTACAATCAACAGCAAGCTTTATGAGATATACTCGTTCAAGCATGCTTGAAGTAATTAAACAAGACTATATTAGAACTGCTCGTGCTAAAGGCCTAAAAGAAAAGACTGTTATATATAGGCATGCTTTTCGAAATGCAGTAATACCTATTATTACTCTTCTTGGTTTTTGGATTCCTCTCCTTTTATCAGGAGCAGTTACGACAGAAACGATTTTCGGTCTTCCTGGACTTGGAAAAATTTCTGTGGAAGCAACGTTGACGAGAAACTATCCTTTAATTCTTGGTATAAACTCTATATTAGCAATGCTTACATTAATTGGAGCCTTAGTTGCTGATATATTGTATGCAATTGCTGACCCGAGAATTAGATATGATTGAAAGGATGTGTTATTATGGCAAATAATGAAATTAACGATACAAAAAGAAAAAATAATAAATCAGCTCAATCATATTGGGGAGAAGTATTATATAGACTAAGAAAAAATAGAATGGCAATGATATGTTTATTCATTCTTACTATTATAATTGCATTATGCATAATTGTTCCATGGGTTTCTCCATATGGAATTGAAACAACTAATATGGATGATGCAGTAAGAGATCAAAGGCCAAGTGAAAAACATTGGCTGGGAACTGATAAAATTGGTAGAGACTTGTTTACCAGGTTGTTTTATGCTGGTAGAATATCCCTTGGTGTTGCCATTGCAGTTGTTTTTTTGGAATGCCTCATTGGAGTTATTCTAGGAAGTTTGGCAGGATTTTATGGTGGAATGGTAGATGTAATAATAATGCGTTTTGCAGAAATATTTTTATCATTTCCATTTATGATTATAACCATTACTATAAGTGCTGTTTTTGGAAACAGCATATCAACTCTAATCTTTGTTCTTGCCATATTAAGTTGGCCAAGCATAGCGAGAATAGTTAGAGGACAAATTTTAACACTTAGAGAAATGGAATATATGGAAGCATGTGAAGCCCTCGGAATAAGTGATATGAGAAGAATTTTCAAACATCTATTACCTAATGTTTTAGCATATGTTATAGTATATGCAACCTTAGGAATGGCCAGTGTTATATTGACTGAAACATCTTTAAGCTTTTTAGGCCTTGGTGTTTCACCTCCGACTCCTTCATGGGGTAATATGATTCAAGAAGCTAGAAATACACTTATTATTCAACAAAAATGGTGGTATTGGATTCCGCCTGGAATATGTATCTTCATTTCAGTAATGTGTTTCAATATACTAGGCGACGGTTTGCGTGATGCAATTGACCCTAAAATGAAGAGATAGAGGTGGGTTATGGATAAAAAATTATTAGAAGTTAAAAACTTAAAAACATATTTTTACTCTGATAGAGGCATCGTTAAGGCTGCTGATGATGTTAGCTTTTATGTTAATGTCGGTGAAACTCTAGGTATAGTTGGTGAATCTGGATGTGGAAAGAGCATAACTAGCATGTCCATTGTTAGATTAGTTGAAACTCCTCCTGGCAAATATGTTGGAGGCGAAATTTTATTTAATGGCGAAGATATGTTAAAAATATCTGATAAAAGAATAAGAGAAATCAGGGGCAACGATATATCCTTTATATTCCAAGAACCTATGACATCTCTAAATCCAATTTTTAAAATTGGAAGGCAAATAAGCGAAACTATGATTCTCCATAGAGGTATGTCAAAAAAAGAGGCATATGAAGAAAGTATAAGAATGCTTGAAATTGTTAAAATTCCTAATCCTGAAAGGGTTGTAAATGATTATCCCTTTGCTCTTTCTGGAGGTATGCGTCAAAGAGCTATGATTGCAATGGCATTGGCCTGTGAACCTAAATTGCTAATTGCAGATGAGCCTACAACCGCTCTTGATGTTACTATTCAAGCACAGGTATTAGATTTAATGAATGAACTTAAAGAAAAAATTAATGCATCTATAATATTTATCACTCACGATTTGGGAGTAATTTCTGAAATGAGTGATAGAGTAATGGTTATGTATGCTGGTAAAGTTGTTGAAGTAGCTAGTACTGAAGATATATTTAAAAATCCAAAGCATCCTTATACCATAGGACTTATATCTTCAAAACCTGATATGGGAACTGAAAGCTCCCGCCTTCACGTTATTCCTGGAAATGTTCCTGATTTAAGCAATTTACCACCTGGCTGCCCATTTCATCCAAGATGTGATAAGGCAATGGATATTTGTAAAAAAACATTTCCTAAGGAAACAATCCTAGATGGCGAACATAGGATTGCATGCTGGTTATATAATGATAAGGAGGAAGTACTATGAATTCAACAGATGAAAAACTCATTAAAGTAAAAAATTTAAAAAAGTATTTCCCCATTAAATCAGGGGTTTTTAAAACTGTATCTGGACATGTAAAAGCTGTAGATGGCGTTTCCTTTGAAATAGGAAAAGGAAAGGTTCTCGGGGTTGTAGGAGAATCTGGTTGCGGTAAATCAACATTAGGACGAACCATGTTAAGACTTTTGTATCCTACAGAAGGCGAAATGGAATATGGAGGCAGAAATGTCTACAGTTTAAATAAAAAAGAAATGAATCACATGCGTACTAAAATGCAAATAGTATTTCAAGATCCTTACAGTTCATTAAATCCTAGGCTCCCTGTTTATGAAATAGTAGGTGAAGCCATGATGCAGCATAAAATTGTTAAAAACAAAGCAGAAATGAAAGAAAAAGCAATTGAAGTAATAGGACGATGCGGATTGTTTCCTGAACAAGCGAACCGTTACCCACACCAATTTTCAGGTGGACAGCGTCAGCGTATATGTATAGCTAGAGCATTGGCAGTAAACCCAGAATTTATAGTATGCGATGAAGCCGTTTCAGCTCTTGACGTATCTATTCAGTCACAGATTATTAATTTGCTGAAAGATGCACAAGAAGATTTAGGATTAACATATTTGTTTATTTCACATGACCTTTCAGTTGTGAAATTTATAAGCGATGAAGTTGCAGTTATGTATCTTGGTCAAATAGTTGAAAAAGGCTATAAAAAACAAATATTTGACAATCCATTGCATCCATACACTGAAGCACTTTTATCTGCAGTTCCATCATTTGATCCTAGTATAAAACAAGGTAAAAAAAGAATAATATTGAAGGGAGATATTCCTTCACCAGCAAATCCACCTAGTGGATGCCGTTTCCATACACGTTGCCAATATGCCAAGGACGTGTGTAAAGAAGCTGTACCAGAATATAAAGAAATAAATAGTGGTCATTTTGCTATGTGCCACAAAGTAAATGGAGTTTTTTAAATGTTATTTGGAAGAAACAGAGTTGAAGAAGATTTAGAAAAAATTAGACGTGCAAATCTTCCGCCAGAAAAGTTAGAGGAAGAAGATAAAATAAAAAAAGAACAAGAAGAATCAATGCTTCAATTAGAAAAAAATGATGTACTTGCTATGATATTAGCTGTATTTTCATTGATATTACCATATATTATAGCCTTTATGGCAGTTATCGGATTAGTTGTATTTTTATTTTATAAGTTCTTATTATTATAAATAAAATAGGCAGTGTCATTATTCTGATGGAGTAGCCTTGTGTCATTCTGAACCGCAGGTGAAGAATCTCCTCGCTTAAACGTGGGAGATCCTTCACTGTCGTTCAGGATGACATAATCTTCAGGATGACATAATCTTCAGGATGACATAATCTTCAGGATGACACAATCTTCAGGATGACACAATCTTCAGGATGACACAATCTTCAGGATGACACAAATTAGATATAAAAAAAATCGGGAATAAAATCCCGATTTTTTGCTGCTCATTAATCTATAATGTATTAATTATTTCTAATTAATTATATTCTAGTTACGTTTGCTGCTTGGTCTCCTCTGTTTCCAGAAGTTATATCAAAACTAACTTTTTGACCTTCTTCTAATGTTTTGAATCCATCACCTTGGATAGCTGAGAAATGTACAAATACATCATCTCCATCTTCTCTTGAAATAAATCCAAATCCTTTTTCTGAGTTAAACCATTTTACTGTACCTTTATTCATGAGGTACCTCCTATTATAATAAAATTAATGTAAAAAAAATTTCACATATTATTACAGACTATATATACATCCAACATACATATAATCTCAAATAACACGTGAAATCTATAAATACATCTGTAATACATTTATACAATAACATAAAAATTTGATTCTGTCAATAGATAATTAAAAATTATTTTGTCACATAAATATTTTATATTAATATTATATAAAGTAAGCAATTTTAAAAAAATAAATGGATGTGAATAATGTGGAAGTTTTAAAATTTAAATCATTTGATGATGAATCTCAAGTTTTTACTTCTGAAAACATAAAACATAATTCAAGTTATCTTCAGGATTATTTGAAAAGCACAGTAAACAGACTAGTTAAAGTCGATTTCTTATTAGACAGCAATTTTATTTCAAAAGAAGGAATTTTAAAAGAAGTAGGAAATGATTACATAATATTAGAAATGTTACAAACAAACGACCTTCTTGCGTGCGACATATACTCAATAAAATTCGTGCAAATAATTTAAACCTTGTTGTCACCCTGAACGTAGTTAAAGATGCCCTAGCCCTATTTTTTAGAGTGTTTTTTCTAAAAAATAGGGTAGGTCATTCACAACGAATTCCAAAGCGAGATTCTTCACCTACGGTTCAGAATGACAATATGATTTAAAATTCTATATTTATTTATTAGCCTCTTTTTCTTTCAAGGTATTCATCATAAGTCATTGCTCTATCTATCATTCCATCTTCTGTAAGTTCTATTATACGATTTGCAATTGTTTGAATAAATTGATGGTCATGAGATGAAAATAATACTATTTCCTTAAAGTCCATTAAACCATTATTTAAAGCTGTTATCGATTCTAGGTCTAAATGATTGGTAGGTTGATCTAATACCAGAACATTAGAGCCCGAAAGCATCATTCTTGAAAGCATGCATCTAACTCTTTCCCCACCTGACAATACCTTTGCAGGTTTTAGCGCATCATCACCTGAAAATAACATTCTTCCTAAAAATCCTCTTAAAAAGCTTTCCGATTGATCTTCAGAAAATTGTCTCATCCAATCTACTAAATTTAAGTTACACTCATCAAAAAACGATGAGTTATCCTTTGGAAAATAAGATTGAGTTATTGTTTGACCCCATTTAATAGTTCCTGTATCAGGTTCAAGCTCGCCCACTAATATTTTAAACAATGTAGTTTGAGCATTTTCATTTTCCCCGATAAAAGCTATCTTATCATCCTTATTAACTCTAAAGGATATGTTTTTCAATATTTCTACACCATCTATAGTCTTAGATAAATTTTCAACTGTTAATATTTCATTACCTACTTCCCTGTCAGGAGTAAATTTAACGAATGGATACCTTCTTGAAGATGCAGGCATTTCTTCAACTGATAATTTGTCTAATAATTTTCTTCTTGATGTAGCTTGCTTTGATTTAGATTTATTGGCAGAGAATCTTTGAATAAAGTTTTGCAAGTCTTTTATTTTATCTTCTCTTTTTCTATTTTGATCACGCATTAACTGTTGCATCAACTGGCTTGATTCATACCAGAAATCATAGTTTCCAACATACATCTTAATTTTTTTATAATCAATATCAACTATATGTGTACATACAGTATTTAAGAAATGTCTATCGTGGGATACAACTATAACAAGTCCTTCAAATTCTAATAAAAAATCTTCAAGCCATCTTACAGATTCTATATCTAAATTGTTTGTAGGCTCATCTAGAAGTATAATACCTGGCTTGCCAAAAAGTGCTTGTGCAAGCATTACTTTAACCTTATCTCCACCGATTAAATCTCTCATATACATGAAATGCATTTCGGAACCGAGGCCTAATCCCTGTAATATTTGAGAAACCTCTGTTTCAGCATCCCAACCATTCATTTCTGCAAATTCCCCTTCTAACTCAGATGCTTTCACTCCATCTTCATCAGTAAAATCTTCCTTTGCATATAATGCATCTTTTTCTTTCATTATTTCGTACAACCTTTTGTTGCCCATTATTACAGTTTCCATCACTTGATAATCATCGTATAAGAAATGGTCTTGCTTTAATACAGACATCCTTACTTTAGAAGGAATTGATATTTCTCCTGTTGTATAATCAATTTCACCGGAAAGTATTTTCAAGAAAGTTGATTTTCCTGCTCCGTTTGCTCCAATTACACCATAGCAGTTGCCTGGTACAAACTTTAAATTAACATCGTCAAATAGTTTGCTACCTCCAAATTGAAGACTTAAATTATTTATTGTTATCATGTTTTCATCCTTATCTATTATTATTTATTTATTATTGTTTACTTTTACAATTATATACCAATTGTTTTTTGTTAGGAGTTCCTTTACTATGGTTCAGGATGACATTCTAAACCATGTTGAAGAATCTCATTATGACATGTGCGGTACCCTTTTACATATCAAAAAGGGTTTTGCATGACTATCATACGAAACCCTTAATATTTTTTTATACAATCTTTATTTCTTGTTTAAAAAATCTGGAATTACAAAATCAAATGGGTTTTCCTTTTTTATTTCTTTACTCTTTTCATCTTTGCCTGGAAGTTTTGTTGAATCTGTTATATTAGGTTTTTGAGCAGTATTTTCTCCAAATCCAGTTGCAATAACTGTTATTTTAACAGAATCACCTACTGATTCATCTATATTAGCCCCAAATATAATATTTGCTTCAGGATCAGCAGCTTCTTCAATTAATCTTGCTGCTTCATTCACCTCATGAATACCCATATTAGTTCCACCAGTGATGTTTAATAAAACACCCCTTGCACCATTAATTGATGTTTCTAAAAGTGGACTTTGTATAGCTTGTTTTACAGCATTAAGGGCTCTGTTTTCTCCTGTAGCCTGTCCTATACCCATATGAGCTAACCCCTGGCCAGACATTATTGTTTCCACGTCTGCAAAGTCTAAATTCATAATTGCTGGTATTGCAATTAAATCTGAAATACCTTGTATACCTTGTCTCAATACATCATCAGCCAAAGAAAAAGCCTCTAACATAGTTGTTTTTTTGTCTGAAATTTCTAACAATTTATCATTTGGTATAACAACAAGCGTATCAATGCTATCCTTTAATTTTTTTAGTCCTGCTTCTGCATTCTTCATTCTGTTTCTGCCTTCAAACATAAAAGGTTTAGTAACAACAGCTACAGTTAATATTCCTTGAGCTTTTGCAATACTAGCTATATAAGGTGCTGCGCCTGTTCCAGTTCCCCCACCCATACCTGCAGTTATAAACACCATATCAGCTCCAGTAACTAACTCTGCTATATCTTGTTTATTTTCTTCAGCAGCTTTTTCACCAATTTCTGGTTTTGAACCTGCTCCTAATCCATTAGTTAATTTTTCACCAATTTGAAATTTTATTTCTGCTTTTGATGTATATAATGCTTGCTTGTCCGTATTTACACTAATAAAAGTAACTCCTCTTACTCCTGCATCTATCATTCGATTTACAGCATTATTTCCTCCACCACCAACACCAATTACTTTAATATTAGCCAATCTTTCCGATGGTTCCTCAAATTGAAACATATATAGACCTCCTACACAAGAGAAAATTTTTTCATATTATAAGAATAATTATAACATATAATTTATTACTTTGATACATATTTTTTGTTAAGATTTATTTTTTGTTAAAATTTATTCTTTATCAAATTTAATAATTAATAAATCCATAAGCGATTTTATATTGCTGTATATATTATTCCCAAAAGCAAATATTGCAGCTAAATAAATAGGAAGTCCCAACTGTTCACCAATATATCCTAACAACAAAGCAAATATTAAATCAGCAATTAATAATAATCCACTTTTTAAAATATTTATTTCCTTTTTTATGTTATCACTTAAAACATTAAAAATGGTATTTATAATAGCAAGTATCACTAGAGAAATATATACTCCAAATGCAGGGTTATACCCAATATTTAATTTAAAACCTGCTATGATTCCTATTATTAATCCAGCTATTACGTAAAGCAAAATACACACCCCTTTATTCAGCTATTTCTGCATATTGTATTTCATAATTTTCTTCAAAAAACTTAGGTAATTTTGATATAAACAAATTATAACTTTTCATCGTTGCAACTTCCATACCCCAAACATTCTTTAATTCATAAGCATAAGTTCCTTCTTCATTTACTGCATTATATAGCGCTTCAGGATCTCCGATTGCACTAATTAAAAAGGGGGCAGATACACTGTCTCCATTAATTTTTAGCAACGGTCCAGCACATACAACTTCTGATATATTAATAATTCTTTTACCATTAATAATTATAGCTTCTGCTCCAGCACTTTTTAAATCATTTATCAACACCGTAATATCAACATCATGTACTATTTTATCCATTATATCAATTGTTTCATCTTCACTTACGCTGTCAGAAACTCTCATAATTATACCAGGACCTCTAACATCTGTAAAACCATTGTAATGCTTTAATTCTTGTATATTTTTATTCATTTCAATTATTGTATCGAAATATTCAGATTCATTAACAGAAACCATTTTACCTTTTTCAACTTCTATTTCATGTTTTAGATTTTCTACATTAACTCTTTCATTTTTTACAACTATTTCAAAATTATTAATTTTTTCTAGTAGATAAATGGTATTCTCATCAATCTTTACATTAGTACCATGTACAACAGCTGCTGAAACAAATATAGTAAGAATAAATATCAGTATATTAAAAGACTTAAATCTAATAAAAACCACCCCTTATTAACGATAGATTATGCGGACTGCATTAATCTATTGCTCTCCTATTGCTCATCTATTGTTCTAATAACTCGTCTTCTATTGGTTCTATTGGAGTTGCATAAATAAATTCCTTGTCCCCGACAAATTTATTAATTTGTATCTCATCCTTATACTCTGTTTCAATTACAAAACCAATTTGTGTCATTTGAGATACAATTCCTCCAACAAAATTTAAGGATGCTTCAATTGTTCTTTCATTGCCTATTGCTTTTATTTCAAGTGGTAATACTAATGCAACACCATTTACATTTATATGATCTAAAACAGGGACTATTTCCGTATAATTTGTATATCTTTGACCATTTATAGATATTGCCTCAACCCCTGCATTATTTAAGTAGCTAATAAGGGCTAATATATATTGATGGCTGTAAGCTAAATTAATATATGCATTTGGGTCAGCATCAATAGTAATGACAACTCCTTTACCTTTTACATCGTAGTGTCCTGACAATATTTTCTGTTTATTAAGTTCTTCCTCAATTCTCTGGATTTCTTCTTCTCTTTCCTTGAGCAATGCATCATTTACTTCTGCTTCAGCCTTCAATCTGTCTAATTCGTCACGAAGTTGATTTTTTTCAATATTTAGTTTGGTCATTTCATCATTAAGATCTGAAGTTTTTTCATTAATAGTTTTATCTGTACCTAATACATTTTGAACTGTATTATATTGAGTCATAAAAATAATACCTAATGCAATACTAATAATAAATAATAATGCTTTATTCCAAATTTTGTTCATTTGTTTCCTCCATTTGATAATCCTCAATATATACAGGGTTATCACCCTTTGTAAAGTCTATTATGCCTGATGAAACTGTTAAATTATTATTTAATCTTTCAGTGATTATTTTCATAGCAAAAGTAATTTGATACTTTATGTCTTCATTTAAGTCAATTTTAATTTTAGCACCATATTCCGTATCCAGTAATATGCTATTATTTGTTGCTACGGTTAATTTAGTTATAGTTTCACTTCCAAATACATTACTTAAATATTCTAATGTTTCAAAAATAGTATTAATATTCTCTAATCCCTCAAATGCTATAGTTTCTCCTATATTGTATCTCACATTAGTTAAACTTTCAATAGTTAATAAATTATTTTTTGTATTATAAATATTTAAAACTCTACCCTCCGTATCTATTGCAATATACTCATTATTGAAGAAAACTAGATATTGTTCTTTTCGTTCAGTGACCTTAATCAATATTTTGTTAGGAAGAGCATACAAAACTCTAACATTGTTAATATATGTTTCTTTTTCAATTTCTTCCTTTACTTTTTCTCTGTCAACCTTGTATAATTTTTCACCAATAGTAATACCAGCTTTTTCTATTAAATAATCTTTTTCATAATAATTGTTTCCCTCTATTTTTACTGATGCTATATTAAGATAATCTGTCTCAAAAGCTATATAGTAAATACAAAAAACAACAACCACAGCAGCTGAAAAAAAAGCTGCTGTACTGACAAATAACTTACTTATTTTTTTCTTCTTTCTACGTTTCTTCCTTCGTTTTTTGTTATTACTTTTATCCCTTGCCATTTTATCCCTAATTTCTAGTTATTAAGTTAGTTGCCATCTTGAACGATAGTGAAAGATGCCCTAACCCTATTTTTTAGAGTGTTTTTTCTAAAAAATAGCGGTAGTCATTCTGTTTACTCTTCTATTGCTGTTATTATAACTCCTAAGTTTCGCAACTTATCCATAAAGTGCTCATATCCGCGATTTATATGGTAAATATTATTAACCTTTGTCATTCCTTCTGCGCCTATTGCCGCAATTACCAATGCTGCACCACCTCTTAAATCTTTAGCATCAACTTCTGCACCGTGTAATCTTTTTACACCATTAACTACTGCAACTCTTCCTATGGTAGTAATATCGGCACCCATTTTCTGCAATTCAGGAACATGTTTAAAACGACTGTCAAAAACAGTTTCCTCAATTATAGTAGTACCATCTGCTATAGCCATTGATGCCATAAACTGAGCTTGCATATCAGTAGGAAAACCAGGATAAGGTTGAGTAGTTATCTTTTCTAATGCTTTAATTCTTCTTTCATTTGTGACTATTATTGTATGGTATGCTTCTCTTATTTCACATCCAGCATCTTCATAAAGAGATGTGATTGACTTAAAATGAGATTTTTCAATATTTTTTATGTAAATCTTACTTCTCATTGTAGTTGCTGCACTTAAATAAGTCCCAGCTTCAATTCTGTCAGATATAATTTTATAATCTATTGTATCTGTTGGAACATTTTTTATTCCTTCTATTATTATTGTACTTGTACCTGCTCCACTTACCTTGTATCCACATTTGTTAAGAAAATTTTGCAAATCAACAATTTCTGGTTCTCTCGCTGCATTATAAATAACAGTTTTGCCTTCAGTATTAACAGCAAACAACATTATGTTTTCTGTTGCACCAACACTTGGATAATCAAGTTGAATTTCACATCCTGCTGGGTTGTTAACTTTACCATATAAAATACCGTTTTTTTCACAAATAGAAACACCTAATTTCTTAAATCCTTTTAAATGCAAATCAATTGGTCTAAGTCCAATTTCACAACCTCCTGGATATGCAACCTCTACATTTCCTGTTCTCCCTAAAATTGCTCCCATTAAAATTATTGACGATCTAATTTTTTTCACCAAATCTTCTGGAACCGCATGAGTATTTAGACCTCTTGTATCAATTAATGCCAATCCATTTTCAAATTGGGCAATGCATCCCATACTAGTCAGTATTTCAAACATCATTCTAACATCTTCTATGTCTGGTATATTTTCAATAATATATTCTCTTCCACTTAAAACAGTACTAGCAATAATAGGTAAGGCTGCATTTTTAGAACCACCTATTTCAACTATACCCTCTAAATTTCTTATTCCTTCTATAAAAAAGCTTCCCATTTTATCCCTCCGCAACAAGTAATAACATAGTATATGTTATGCAAACTTTCTTCACTTGTTACTATAGAGGTTTATCTGTTAATAAGATTCTGCATTGCTTCATATATTTTATTTTCTACATCTAAATTACCAAGTTTTTTTGAATTTAATGCCATAGTTTTTAACGTAATCTTATTTGACATGATTTCTTCAATTTCTGAAATAAGCTTTTCACCGCTTAAATCTTTCTCAAGTATTACTTTTGCTGCACCCTTCTTCTCTAAAGCCCTGGCATTATATTCTTGATGATTTTCAGCAGTGTATGTTTTTGGTATTAAAATTGAAGGAACGCCAATAGCTGTTATTTCAGCAATTGTTATTGCCCCTGCACTGCCAATTACAATATCCGATGCTGATAATGCTGTTGGTGCATCAAACATGTAATCTATAATTTCTATATTATCTTTAATATTTAAATTTTCTATTTGTTTCATAAAATTTTCATATAATCTTTTACCTGTCACATGAAGTATTTTTATGTTATCTATTCCATTATATTTTTTTATAACTTCTATTATAGCATTATTTAAACTTACTTGACCTCCGCTGCCTCCAAAGGAATAAATAAAAATATCATTAATTTTTAACTTATAATCTAACCTGGAAGTTTTTCTACTAGCTGTTAAAATGTCCTTTCTAACAGGATTTCCAACTAAAAACAGTTTATGCTTTACATTGTTAGGGAAATATTTCTCCGCCTCACTAAAACTGATAGCAATTGAATCTACAACCTTAGATAACATTTTATTAGTAATACCTGGAAATACATTTTGTTCATGTATCATAGTAGGTATTCTTTTTAAAGCTGCTGCTAATACCACAGGACCACAAACATATCCTCCAGTTCCCACAACTATATCAGGTTTAAACTCTTTTATTATTTTACTTGCTTCCATCACACCTTTTAATGAAGCAAATATTGTCTTAATATTCTCCAAACTAATTTTTCTTTGTAAATATTTAGCTGTAACATACTTAAACTCAAATCCTTCTTTGGGAACTAATTCACTTTCCATACCTGTTTTAGTTCCAACGTATAATATTACATTAGATGAATCTTGTGTTTTTACCTTTTGAGCAATAGCTAAAGCTGGATTAATATGTCCGCCTGTTCCGCCACCAGTTATTAATACTCTCATAATCTATCATTCCTTTTTGTTTAACTTTGTCAAACCTTTGTAATTATTAAGACAATCTATCCTGTCATTCTGAAAGCGTAGCCTGAAGAATCCCTTTGTTGCCATATGAAGAGTTCTTAAACTGTCATCGGAGATCCTTCACTCGGGGACATCCCTTTAAGCCTAGACCACATAGACTTACTTTCTAAAGGTGTGTCCCCCTTCCTTAATACGTGCCTGAATGCTTAGAAATATTTAATAATATTCCCATGGAAACCAGCAAAAACATCAAAGATGTTCCACCTGCACTGATAAAGGGCAATGCCCTTCCTGTTGGAGGCATTGATGATGTGGTAACTGCTATATGTATCATAAACTGAACTAATACTAATGTTGTCATGCCAAGAGCAACCTGACTTCCAAAAAAATCTTCAGTATTCATAGAAATGCGCAGTCCTCTCCATGCAAATATTACAAAAATTAGCATAACAGCAACACAACCAATAAATCCCAACTCTTCACCGATTATTGAAAATATGAAGTCATTGTATGGTTCAGGCAAATAGAAAAATTTTTGTCTGCTTTTTCCTATACCCATTCCAAACAATCCTCCAGTACCTAGTGCATATAGGGACTGTACTATTTGCCAACCTTCATTTTGAATATATTTAAAAGGATCAAAAAAAACTATAATCCTTGTCATTCTATAAGACTGGGTAGCAATTAAAAACACTATTCCTATAATTCCTATGGATACCAATACAACTAAATGTTTTATTTTTGCACCAGCACAAAAGAACATAATCATCAATGTTCCACCTAATATAATTGAAGTACTCAAGTCATCTTGTATTGCAATTAACCCGCAAAAAAATAATATACCCAGCATGGAAGGAATAAAACCTTTAGTAAAATTGCTCATGTTTTTTCTGTTTCTATCAAAAAAATCAGCCATATATAAAACCCCTCCAAGTTTAATTACTTCTGAAGGTTGAAAGTTTATTCCAGCAATATTTATCCATCTTTGTGCTCCGTTGGAAGCAACACCAATAACAATTGTTAATAATGCTAATCCTATACATGAAATGAGTATTAGCCTTTGCATTCTGGCATAGATTTTATAATTAATGTTTGTAAATAATATCATACCAAACAAGCCAACTACTGCTGCAAATATTTGTTTTTTTAAGAAATAAAATGGCTGACCATTAAATTTATAATATCCATCTGGATAGCTAGAACTATAAACCATTAAAAATCCAAAAAGTACTAGAATAACTATCACTATTACTAATACCCAATCAATGGAACTTTTACTTTTACTTGTTCTTCTTGCTTCCTCCATAATATTTAACCCTTTCCTTAAAATCCCGTCCTCTGACTTCATAATTAGGATACATACCCCAACTTGCACAAGCTGGTGAAAGAACTACATTATCACCTGGAACTGCAAGTTCAAATGAAAGTTTAACAGCCTCATCCATATTTTGAACCCTGTAAACATTATTAAATCCATATTTGCGAGCACATACTTCAATAGCATCAGCTGTTTGACCTAATAATATTAAGGCTTTGACTTTATTATCAAAAGATTTAACAAAGTCATCATATTCTGACTTTTTATCATAGCCCCCAGCTATGAGAATAATTGGTTTTTCAATTCCTTGAATAGCCTTTATTGATGCATCTGGATTAGTACCTTTTGAATCATTATAAAATATAACTCCATTAAACTCACCAGAATATTCAAGTCTATGCTCCACACCCTTAAACTCTATTAAAACATTTCTTATAACATCCGGACTTATATTAAGGGCTAATGCCGCTCCAGCGGCAGCCATTGCATTTTCTATATTGTGTTTTCCAGGAATAAATATATCAGATACATTAATAATAAAAACTAAATCTTTGCTATTTTTATTATCCTTATAATATATTTTACCTTTATTTATAAATATACCTTCATCTAATACTCTATCAGAACTAAAAAATATTTTTTTAGCCTTTAAATTATTGCTATTATTTCTTATTATTTCATCTTCATAATTTAATATTGCATAATCTTTACTATCTTGATTATTTACATTTTTAAATTTAGCTTCTATATAATTATCAAATGTATGATGAAAATCTAAATGATCAGGTGTTATATTTGTTATTACACTTAC
Organism: Tissierellia bacterium; assembly: GCA_028709465.1. GTDB lineage: Bacteria > Bacillota > Clostridia > Tissierellales > Sedimentibacteraceae > Sedimentibacter. Next base: position 41,202 of record JAQVWY010000008.1, read on the forward strand.
ATGTGGTTTGAAATCATAAGTGCCTGCCAATTGAAAGCTGCTTGTTTCTGCTACTAATATTTCATCTGATTGAGCACTTAAAGCATCTAAAAATATACCAAATCCGATGTTTCCAGTTACCCTATATTTTCTATTACTTTTCTTTATAATTTCTCCAACCAATGTAGTTGTAGTAGTTTTTCCATTTGTACCTGTGATAGAAACAATACTAGATTTAGCAATTAAATATGCTGCCTCTAAATCACTTATAACCTTAATGTTATTATAAAGCAACTTTTCAATTAAAGGTATCTCATATTTTATACCTGGACTTTTAATTGCTAAATCTATATCATGAATATCAAAGTCATCATTTCCTAGGTAATAATTTGCATTAATTCCTTCAAGCTCCCCCAACTTTTCTTTTAATTTATCTTTAGTTAAATTGTCATAAACTATTATATCAGCTCCTAGTTTATTTAAGCCTTTTACACATGCAATTCCTGATACACCTAATCCTATAACGAGTATTTTTTTGTTTTTCATTTAATTTACTTTCATCTCCTATAACAATATACTTATTGCCATCCTGAACGTTAATGAAAGATCAGAATGACACATTCATTTGTTTTATTCACGTATTATAATTTTATGTTATTATATAGAATAAATTCCTATAAAAGCTAATATTACTGTTACAATCCAAAAAACTCCAACGACCTTTGTTTCCTTCCATCCGCACATTTCAAAATGGTGATGTAGAGGAGCCATTTTAAAAATTCTTTTTCCAGTTCTTTTAAAGTAAAATACCTGTATTATGACTGATAACGCTTCAGCAAAATAAATGCCTCCTATAAAAGGAATTACTAAAATTAAATTAGTTATAACAGCAACAGATGCTACTGCTCCTCCTAAGGCTAGGGATCCAGTATCCCCCATAAACACTTTAGCTGGATGTGCATTATGTCTTAAAAATCCAAGACATGAACCAGCAACAGAAGCACTTATTATCGCTATTCCTTCATACATTATATCTTTAGGAATTAAGCTGTTTGCAATTAAACTAAATGCAGCCATAACAATAATAGTTATTCCAGTGCATAATCCATCAAGACCATCAGTTAAATTAACAGCGTTTACTATTCCCAATATTACAAACACCGTAAAAGGTATGTAAAATATTCCTAAATCTATATAAGCATTCATAAATGGGATTAATAATTTTGTTCCATGAACACTGAATTTGGAACCATAAAAAGCAAGAAGTATAGCAAAAAAAAGTTGACCTACTATTTTTTGATATGCCTTTAATCCTAAATTTCGTTTTAATACTACCTTAATATAATCATCAATTAATCCTATAATTCCAAAACCTAGTATGAAAAATATTACAGCAGCTATCTCTTTTGTATAAATCCCGCTTGTGCCTAAAGAAATAATAATACCTAATACTATTAGTATACCACCCATGGTTGGTGTGCCTGATTTGCTAAAATGAGATTTAGGCCCCTCCTCCCTGATGCTTTGTCCTACTTTCAATCTTCTTAATAGTGGAATGACTACTGGCCCTAGAAACAAAGTTATAAGAAAGGATACAGCTATTACTCTAATTATTTGTTTGCTTTCATACATTTTTTTACTCCTTAATGTTTAGTCCTCGCTTTTTTTCTATTTGTTTAATAGCTCTTTTTGCGATAGTTCCCTCATCATAAGGAATTTTTTCAACTCCCATGTCCTGATAGGGCTCTGTGGATTTTCCCGCTAATAATATTACATCTTTGCTCCTACTGTTGTCAATAGCATAATAAATAGCATCTTCTCTATCTATTATTATTTTATAGTCCCCTTTATATTTTAGAACACCTTTTGCTATTTCCATACAAATATCGTATGGATCCTCAAATCTTGGGTTGTCAGATGTAAGTATGCTAATACATCCATATTTTGCAGCCACTTCACCCATTGGAGCACGTCTAGATATATCACGCTCTCCTCCAGCTCCATATAAAACAATTTTTCTTCCTTGCGCAAATTCGTTAATTGTTTCTAACACCTTTTCCAAGCCATCTGCAGTATGAGCAAAATCTAAAATGATAGTGCAATCTAAATTGTTCTTAATTATTTCAAATCTTCCTTTAACTCCCTTTATTACACTTAAGGCTTCAATAATATTATCCACATTAACACCTAAAGCGTATGCCGCACCTAATGCACCTAATGAATTTAAAACGCTGAATTTTCCAGGAGTATTAACATGCATTTTTTTTGTATTTCCATTAATTTTCAAATCAAAACTGGTTCCTATCATTGTTGTAACAAGATTACTAGCTTTAATATCAGCTTCATTTTCTATTGCGTATGAAATTGCAGGAACATTATCATTTATTAACTCTTCATAAAGCCTTTTGCCATAAGAATCATCAACATTTATAATATTGTTAATTTTAGTTTTGTAAAAAAGTTTTTTCTTTGCGAGATAATAATTTTCCATTGTTTTATGGAAATCCAAATGATCCCTGGTCAAATTGGTAAATATCCCCACATCAATTGAAACATCGTCCACTCTATTAAGTTCCATAGCATGCGATGAAACTTCAATAAAACAATGCTCAACATTTCTCTCTACCATTTTACTAAAAAAATATTGCAAATCACAAGATTCAGGAGTTGTGTTGCTTATTTTAATTTTTTCATCATCAATAATAGTTCCCATTGTACCTACAATACCAGTTTTTTCACCTAAACAATCATATATTCCTTTTAATAAATATGTGGTACTTGTTTTTCCATTAGTTCCAGTTATACCTATTATATTAATTTTTTCAGAAGGCTTATTATATATAATGTTAGCTACAGCTGCCATAGAAGCTCTAGAAGATTTAACTAATAAAAAGTTGCTTTTTTCTACTACATCATCTGGAATATATTCACACATTATTACTGATGCTCCTGATTTTATAGCATCCTTTATGAATTTGTGTCCATCAGCAGTGAATCCTTTAATTGCAACAAACATATCACCTTCTAAAACTTTTTTTGAATCGCATGTAATGTGTTTGATTTCTATATTATTATCACCAAAATAATTTTCATAATTTATATCTTTTAATATAACTTTAATTTCCATGGTAAATGCTCCCTTTTTTTAATCAAATATAATACATGCAATTTTATCATATTTGAAAATTTACTTCAATTAATTTTAAATTTTAATAATTAATATATACGCCTTATTGTATAATAATAAAACTAATAAAGCGATTCTTCCTGCGATTCTGTTATCCTGAATGAGTAGTGAAGGATCTCATTTCATTACTTTGTTATAAAACTATGGAACGGTTAAAAACCGTTCCTAATGTTTTGTATCATAGTATAAATAGCATAACTACTGTGTCATTCTGAAGGCGTAGACTGAAAGATGCCCTAACCCCATTTTTTAGAGTGTTTTTTCTAAAAAATGGCGGTGGGTCATTCGCAACGAATTCCAAAAATATACGACCAGAGGGAGTTAATATTTTTGTGAATGAGACTGCGTAATCTCGTACTTCAACATATGAGATCCTTCACCTTTGGTTCAGGATGACACAAAAGCTTTGCTTTTGTGTCAGTTTAATATTAATGTAATAAGAGAGTCTTTTACAACTTTCTCACCAGCTTTAGGAAATTGGGCTTTAACTTTTTTTTCCGCTTCCACTTCCATTGTTATATTGCTTTGCAACTTAGCTTTTATTAATTTATCAGTGGCCTCTGCAACTGTAAGTCCAATTAAATTTGGAACTTCAACAATTTGAGCTTGAACACCACCAAGTTCTTCTTCAGTATAAACAGGCTCAACATCATAGTATTTTAAAATATTTTCCAATAAATCAGCTGCAACTGGTCCAGCTACAATACTTCCATAATATCCAATGCTTCTATCAGGTTCATCAACCATGACAAGAACAACAGCCTTTGGGTCGTCAACAGGAGCCACCCCTACGAATGATGAAATATATTTGCCATCAGGATATTTACCATCAATTACTTTTTGAGCAGTACCTGATTTCCCGCCTATTCTATATCCCATTCTATATGCTTGTTTTGTCCCTGATTCAGCAGATTCTCTCATTATTTGAAGCATAATCTTCGATGTTTCTTCTGATATTACTTTTCTTCTAACTACTGCATCATAGTTTTTTACAACATTACCATCCTTATCAATTAATTGTTTAACAATTCTTGGTTGTAATAATTCTCCGCCATTTGATATTGCTGAAACAGCTGTAGCTAGTTGTATAGGTGTTACAGTAACTCCTTGACCAAACGCTTGAGTTACAACATCTACATCTTTCATATACTCAGGATGTTTTACTATACCAATTGCTTCACCATTAAGCATAACTCCAGAAGCTTCCTCTAGTCCAAATGCCCTTAAATATTTATAAAATGCGTCCTTACCGATATCCAATCCTATTTCAGCAAGAGCATCATTGCATGAATTTTGAATAGCTTCAGACAATGTTTGCTGACCATGAGGCCTATAATATCGCCAACATTTAATATTTTGGCCTTTAATTTGTCTTACGTATCCATCACAAAAATATGTAGAATTTAAATTTGCTTTATTTTCTTCTAAGGCTGTTGCCACAGTCAATAATTTAAAAGTAGAACCAGGCTCATATATATCATTAACTGCTGGATTTCTCCACATATCAAACCATGCATTTTGCAATTGCTCGTTAGATAATGTTTCCCATTCCTTAGCTAATTCCTCATCAACTGGAATTTTAGGATTGTTTGGATCATAATCAGGTTTACTAGTCATAGCAAGTATATCTCCATTGTTTGGATCCATTACAACTATAGTAGCTCGTTTTGCATTAAAGTCGCTTTTTACCTTTTCTGCTGCTGATTCTGCAAAATGTTGAATTACCTCATCTATTGTAAGAACAACACTTAACCCATCTTGAGATTCATAATATTCATTATATCCAAAGGGAAGTTCTCTGCCAGTAGAATCAGTATTTACTACCATCCTGCCAGGAATCCCAGTTAGTTCTTCATCATATGTTGCTTCTACGCCATACAATCCACTTTGATCAATATTGGTAAATCCTAATATGTATGAAGCAAAATTACCATAAGGATACACTCGCTTATTATCCTCAATTACACTGATTCCGCTTAAACTTGCTTCTCTGATTTTTTCAGCTTGTTCATCTGTAACCCACTTTTTTAATGTTACATAGGAAGTGTTAGAAGTTATTTTCTTTAATACTTCCTCATAATCCATCTCTAAAATTTCAGATAAAGTTTGTGCTATTTCTTCTGGTGTTTTCACATTCGGATCTTTCACTTCAGATGTTTCAATTTCTTTACTATTTAAAAAAACTTTGTTTATTTTTTTTAGCGTTGAAACAATAAAACCATCTTCATGAGAAGAAGATGCTTCAGCTGTCTTAACTTGCATACTCTTTTTTACATCTGCTGGAAAACATGTTACAGTATTCGAATTAACACTTACTGCCAACTTTTTTCCTCTTGCATCATAAATGATACCTCTTTTAGCGCTTATAGTAACGTCTCTTGCCCAATTTTCCATAGCTGCTTTTTTATATTCATTACCCTTAATTAGCTGAATGTAGCCAAGCCTTACGATTAAAGCAATTGTAACTAAAAAAAAGCAAATCAAAAATACCAACATTCTTTTTTTATTTTGAAGGTTAGTATTTCCTCTTTCTCTTCGCCTTCTCATATGAAGCCCCCTTTATTGAATAAAACCAATTACCTTATCAATTAATGCATATAATTGATTTTGATTATCATATGCAAGTACATTAGATTCATCTTCAGTTTCTCCATATGCAAAATCTATGAAAACTGTTTGTTTTCTAGTTGGATAGTTCATTCCCAAATAGTTTTTTGCAACTTCCTCTATTTTATTAGTGTTTTTTATGCTCTCTAAAGCAACATTATATTCATTAATTTCATTATGCAACTGCTCTATATCACTGCTAATATTTTGAAGTTCCATTTTTTTATCTGTAATAAGGGCGTAATTGTAAATAATTAATATACCCAGCAAAAAAGCAGTAGCTACCATAGCAGTATTCTTAAAGCCTTGTATAACCATTTTATTTCTATTCTTACTTTTTATTCTTTTTTTCTTTGGAGAATATTCTTGGGGTTCTTCATAAAATTCATATGCTTCTTTTCTTAAAGCAGTCACTTTAATCTACATCCTTTCACCTATTCTTAGCTTAGCGCTATGAGATCTGTTATTTTCTGTTAATTCTTCTTGTGTTGGAAAAATTGGTTTTTTTGTAATTATCTTTAATTTGCGTCTGTGATCACACATACACTTTGGAAATTCCGGTGGACAAATACAGTTCTTATTTAAATCAACAAAAGTGTTTTTTACTATTCTATCTTCTAATGAATGAAAAGTAATAACACAAATTCTCCCTCCCGTATTTAACACTTCCACTGCATCTCTTAATGTATTTTCTAATATTTCCAATTCTTTATTAACTTCAATTCTAATTGCTTGAAAGGTTCTTTTAGCAGGATGTCCTCCTTCTAGTCTAGCTTGTTTCGGTATTGCCTTTTTAATAATGCTAACTAATTGGCCAGTTGTTTCAATAAATTCATTTTCTCTTTCCTGCAAAATAAATTTTGCAATCCTTGCAGCCCATTTTTCTTCGCCATAATCTCTTAAAATTCTTGTTAGCTCATGTTCATCATATCCATTGACTATGTGTCTTGCTGTAGTAGTCTGACTTTTGTCCATCCTCATATCTAGTGGCATATCATGATTATAACTAAAACCTCTTTCTGGTATATCCAATTGAAAAGATGAAACACCTAAATCAAATAATATTCCATCTATCTTTTCAATGTTTTGTTCTGATAAAACTTCTTTTATGTTATGAAAATTATTCTTTACAGGTATAAAGTTCTTAAAATCTTTTAATTTCTCATTTGCTCGTTTTATAGCGTATTCATCTTGATCAATTCCTATTACCTTACCAGATGAAACTCTTTTTAAAATCTCATAAGTATGTCCGCCCCCACCCAATGTAGCATCAACATAAATTCCATCTGGCTTTATGTCTAATCCATCAATTGATTCATTCAAAAGAACTGACTTGTGGTTGTAATCCATATCATTCCTCCTTATAAGCCTATCCCCAATTCTGACATCTTTTCCGCAATTATGTCAAAGTCAAATTCGTCATTGTTAGAATAATCATTCCAACTATCTTTGTTCCAAATTTCAATTCTGTCTATAACCCCTATTATAACAGCTTCGCTATTTAAACCACTGAATTCTCTCAGTGATGGTGGTATAAGTATTCTTCCCTGTTTATCAAAACTACATTCACTAAATCCAGAAACAAATCGTCTTAAAAAAAATCTTTCTTGTTTGTTAAAAGACGATAGATTTCTTAATTTACCAACGAATTCTGCCCATGCTTCAATAGGATAAACGAATAAACATTTATCCAAACCTTTGCCAATATAGAAATTTTCCCCTAACTCGTTTCTAAATTTTGAGGGCATTATAACCCTTCCCTTTTCATCAAATGAATGTACATATTCACCAGTAAACATTTTCTACCACCTACTGGGCATATTATACCACAAAGTGGGTTAAAAGTTCCACTATTATTTTTAATTTTTTAAAAAAAGATTTTATCCACAGGAGTGACATTGGTTGTCCACATAACTTAATACGTTGTTAACAGTTTGTTATCATGTTATCCACAGAGGAGAATAATGCAGAACGCAGAACTTCAGATTTTTGTGTCATCCTGAACGGTAGTGAAGGATCTCAAAAAAAACCAGTTAAGTTTTTTACTTAACTGGTTTTTGTCATCCTGAACGGTAGCGAAGGATCTCTTTTTATTAATTTTGAATTGAATCAATTAAATCCAACCAATGAGGATTAACCGATTCAATTAAATCAATTTTCTTTTGTCTTTTCCAACCCTTTATCTGTTTTTCTCTTGTAATTGCTGATTCTACATCCTCTGTATAATCATAATAAACAAGTTTATTAACATTATATTTTGAAGTGAATCCATCAGCTAACTTGTTTTGGTGTTCATACATTCTGCGTTTTAAATCATTTGTTACACCTGTATATAGTACTTTGTTACTTTTATTTGTAAGTATATAAACATAGTACATAGCCACCTCTGGGGGAGATCCTTCAC
>JAQVWY010000008.1:49478-65230 GCA_028709465.1 Tissierellia bacterium
CTGCATTCCTGCATTTTTAAATATTTTCCTTTTTTCTTAGGTACACAAATATAGCTATACCGAGCAGTATCGACGCTGCGCTTATAAGTTGTGCTACTCGTAGCCCTAAAAACATAAGGCTGTCTGTTCTTAATCCTTCTACAAAGAATCTTCCAATAGAATATAAGATTAAGTACATTGAAAATACTTCACCTTCGTTTTTCTTTTTCTTCCTTGCATACCACATAAGAAATAAAAATACTGAGAAATTTATTATTGATTCATATAAAAATGTTGGATGAACCTTGACACCATCAATCATAATACCCCATGGCAAATCTGTAGGTCCTCCATGGGCTTCCTGATTAATGAAATTTCCCCATCTTCCAATTGATTGACCTAGTGCTACACTTGGCATCAAAATATCTAATATTTGCAATGGATTAATTTTTCTTATTTTACAGAAAATTATAGATACTATTACACCAGCAATTAGTGCACCATGTATTGCAAGACCGCCATTTCTTATATTGATTATTTGGCCTATATTTTGACTATAATAATCCCAGGAAAATATAACGTAATAGGCCCTTGCCCCAACAATACCTGCTGGTATTGCTATTAACAAATAGTCTAATAAATCTTCTTCTTTAAATCCAATCCTTTTACATTCTTTTAAAGCAATTAATACCCCCAATAAAACTCCTACAGATATTAATATGCCATACCACATTATATCAATTCCTAATATACTAAAAGCTACTGGATCCATGAACCCTCCTTTACTGTCTTAATGTCGCATCGAATTTTTTATTAAGAGCATCTAATATTGAATTATGAATTTTTTCAACTTCTTTATCTTTTAATGTACGTTCTTTATTTCTATAAGTTATAGAAAAAGCTGTTGATTTATATCCACTTTCTATATGCTCACCTTTGTACACATCAAATAATTTAACACTTTCAATTAAATGTGGACTAATAGATTTAATTACTTCTTCCATTTCTCCAACTAATACTTCATCTTTTACTTTTACAGCAATATCTCTTGTCATAGCAGGATATTTCGGTAAAGCTTCATATTTTCTTTCTAAATTTTTATTGTCAACTATTTTTTCAACATCAATTTCAGCAACAAAAACCGAGTGACTTAGTCCATAATTTTCTATCACTTCATGACTAACTTCACCATAAAAACCAAACAATTCATCATTTAAATACATTCCTGCAGTTCTACCGGGATGGAATGTTTTATTATCTTTCATAGGACGTAATGATGGCTTTATTCCAAATCTAGATAAAATACCTTCTACAATACCCTTCATATGATAAAAATCATAATTACCATACATACCAATGCACAGTTTTGATTTTTCTAAGGGTTGATCTACAACAGGTATTTGCAAAGGAATAAAAACATTTCCTAATTCAAATAATTTAGCCTCTTCAACGCCCCTATAAGAATTTCTTTGAATTACATCCATCATATTTGGAATCAAAGTAGTTCTCATTGAACTGTAATCTTCTCCAAGAGGATTTAGCAATTCAACATATTTTCTTAAATCACTGTCTTTTGGAACACAAATATTGTTATATGATTTAGGGCTAATAAATGAATATGTTGTTATTTCATACAATCCCATACCACATGCAATATTTTTAATAGAATCTTCTATTTCTCTTTTTTCTGATTTTCTTCCAACTCTAACATTACCTTGCAACGGTTTAGACTTAATATTTTCAAGTCCATACATTCTTCCTATTTCTTCAATAACATCTGCTTCTTGCTCCATATCCGTACGGAAATAAGGAATTTTACAGCTAATCTTTTCTCCATCAAATGTACTTTCAATGTCTAGCGTATTTAATGATTTAAGCATATCCTCTACAGGTATTTCAACTCCTAAAAGTTCATTAGACCTGTATGGTCTTAAAGTAACAACTGGAGGTATGTATTCATTTTTACCTGCTTCTAATGCGCCCTTTACAACGACTCCTGCTCCAATCATTTCAATTAGCTGGCATGCTCTTTTACTGGCGATTTCAGCCATCATGAAATTCATAGGTTTTTCATTTCTAGAAGACGCTTCAGATCTAAGTCCTAATTTTTTAGAAGTTTCTCTAACATTTTTAGGATTAAATGTAGCTGCTTCTAATGCCATAATATTAGTATTATCACTAATTTCAGAATTATAACCACCCATTACACCTGCTATACATGCAGGATTATTTTCATCTGCAATAACAAGCATTTCTTCTGACAATGTTCTTTCATTTTGATCTATTGTTATTATTTTTTCATCTTTTTTAGCTCTTCTAGCAATTAATTTTCTACCATTTAATTTTTCCAAATCATATGCATGAAGAGGCTGACCGAGTTCTAGCATAACAAAATTTGTTACGTCAACTATATTATTAATAGGTCTCATACCAGCATCCATCAAAGTTCTCTGCATCCAAAGTGGCGAAGGTCCAATTTTAATATCCTTTATAACACGAGCATAAAAGCGGCTGCATAAATCTTCATCTTGTATTTCCACGCTCTGCAAATAGTCCTTAATATCATCTTGCTCATTTTTAATTTCAATAACTGGAAATTTAAATTCAGTTCCTAATGTGGCAGCAGTTTCTCTAGCCATACCAACAATATTTAAGCAATCTGGTCTATTAAATGTAACTTCAACCTCTAATGCACTACCATCTAGTTCCAATACTTCCTTAACATTCTTACCTAATTCAGTATTTTCTGGCAAAATTATTATACCATCTTTAAATTCTTTTGGAATAACCTTGTCATCAAATCCAAGCTCTTGATATGATATGAACATACCATAAGAAGGAAGTCCTCTAAAATTAGTTTTCTTTATTTTCATTCCACTAGGAAGGACAGCTCCCTCTAGTGAAACAGGAACTATGTCACCTTCTCTGACATTTCTAGCCGCTGTAATAATTTGCACTGGTTCCTCTTTGTTAATATCAACCTGTGTAACTACTAGTTTATCAGCATTAGGATGTTTTTCTAATTTTATTATTTTTCCAGTTACAATATTTTGTAAATCTTTCTCATAATTTATAACCGCATCCACATGTGATCCCGTAAATGTCAATTTATCTGCTAATGTTTTATCATCTGTATTTATATCAACGTATTGTTTCATCCATTTAATAGGTACTAACATCTAACTTCCTCCTTTAAAACTGCTTTAAGAATCTTACATCATTTTCAAATAATAATCTAATATTTGGAATACCATACTTAACCATAGCAATTCTGTCAATTCCCATACCAAAGGCATATCCAGAATAAACTTCAGGATCAATTCCACAATTTCTAAGTACATTTGGGTGAGTCATGCCACATCCTAACAATTCCATGCTCCAACCAGTTCCATTACATGAAGAGCAGCCTTTACCCATGCAAATAGGACATGAAACATCTACTTCTGCACTTGGCTCAGTGAATGGAAAATTATGTGGTCTGAAACGAGTTTTCATATTGCTTCCAAATAATTGTTTAACAAATTCATCTATAGAATCCTTTAAATTTGCCATAGTTACACCTTTATCAACAACTAAACATTCCATTTGATGGAACATTGGAGAATGTGTGTCATCCACATCATCAAATCTAAATGTTCTTCCTGCAGAAACCATTCTTATTGGTAGTTTACCTTGTTTCATAACTCTTATTTCAACTGGTGAAGTATGAGTTCTCAAAAGTAAATCATCTGATAAATAAAATGTATCAGACCAGTCTCTTGATGGATGATCGAAAGGCGAATTTAAATCATCAAAATTATTTGAAATTGTTTCAATTTCTGGTCCATCAACAACATCATAACCCATGCGCATAAATAGATTTTCTAATTCCTCTTTTACAAGCATGAGTGGATGGCGTCTTCCAATTTCAGGTGATTTGCCTGGCATTGTTATGTCAATAGTTTCAGATTTAAGTTTGTTTTCTAAATCACAAGCAGAAGCTTTATCCTTTGCTTCCTTTATACCATTTTCTATAATAGCTCTAACTTCATTTGCTATTTTTCCCATTTCAGGTCTTTCTTCCTCTGATAAACTTCCCATTGATCTTAAAATTTGAGTAAGTTCTCCTTTTTTGCCTAAAAACTGAACTCTTAACTTTTCAATTTCAGAAATATCAGAAACTTCATTAAGCTGCTTTAAAGCTGCTTCTTTTAATTTTAATAATTGTTCCTTCATATTTATTAATATGCTCCTTTCAATTGTTTTACAAAAAAAAATTCACCTCCAAAAAGAGGCGAAATCCGCGGTACCACTCTTATTTTGCTTTATAATAGAAAATTAGTAATTGGGAACATTCCTTTAAGGATTTGCTCACATAGACTAACTTACTTAAAGGTGTGTCCCCGCACCTTAATAAAGCCTCATTTTATATAACGGTTTGACCGTACAAAACTACTTATTTCATTTTGCAAGCTCCAAAGGGAATTCAACAATACTGTTTAAAATCATTTACACCCAAGATGATTTCTCTCTGTAAAACAGAAACATGTCTACTAGTCTTTATCATAGCCTCAGTTATTTACTTATTTTTCTTATTTTTAAATGTCCATACTATCTTGCCTAACCCCATTTTTTTAGAGTGTTTTTTCTAAAAAATGGTGGTAGGTCATTCGCAACGAATTCCAAAAATATACGACCAAAGGGAGTAAATATTTTTGTGAATGAGACTGCGTAATCTCCCACAAACATTTAATGAGATCCTTCACTATCGTTCAAGATGACACAGTATTAGCGACTATCACCAAATCATAGATTTGGGATGTCTGCTAAATTATATCAAATAGTATATTATATTACAACAACTTTTTTCTAATTTCATATATACTAATTCCTGCGGCAATTGAAGCGTTTAAAGATTCTAATCTGCCAGTCATTTCTATTGTTATATTCATATAAGAATTATCTAATATTTCCTGGGAAACACCTTGACCTTCGTTTCCTATTACGATACAAATTCTATCTAATTTTTCAATATCATTAAATGAATAGTTTGAGTCCACTACTGTTGAGATTATTTTATATCCAGCATTTTTTAAATAATCAATAATGTCACTGCTTGTATCACCAGCTATAAAAGGAACTCTAAACAAAGCTCCTGAAGCAGCTCTAACTACCTTTGGATTATAAACATCTACACAACCTTTATTCAATATAACTGCAGATGGTCCAAAAGCGTCAGCAGTTCTTATAATAGTACCTAAATTTCCAGGATCCTGAATTCTATCGCACATTATAATGAAATTATAATGTGTTAGAACACTATCTTTGTCATAAGTTTTTTTAGATGCAACAGCTAATATACCTTGTGCATTTATAGTATCAGCAACGTTATTGAAAATTTTGCTTTCACACAAATAATAATCAATTTCCCTGAATTTTAATAAATCAATCAATTTATTAAATTCATTTTTATTTTTTTCAGTTTCATTAATTAAAATATATTTTATGGACTCATTCATTTCAGCTATAGCCTCTTGTACAAGTTTATATCCTTCAATCACAAAATCAGTTTCCCTATTTTTTTTATTATTTAAAGAACGCACATATTTAATTTTGCTGTTATCTTTACTTCTAATTACATCCATATTGATACCTGCTAGTTATCTTCTCTAATTCTTTTTAAATTAGCATTACTTCCTAATACTACAATAACGTCATCTTTCTTAATTATTTCTTCAGATGAAGGAACAATATTAATTTTATCTCCTGTTTTTATTGCTATGACAGTCATGCCATACTGCCTAGATAAATTCAAATCTTTCAAAGATTTATTCTCCCATTCCTTCAAAGCTTCTGTTTCAATAATGCTATAATCTGGTGAAAATTCAATTATATCAAGTATATTAGGTGCTGATATGCCATAAGCAACACGCATACCCATGTCTCTTTCAGGATATATTATTTTGTCTGCCCCTATTCTTTTCAATACTTTTCCATGAATTTCAGTTAAAGCCTTCGCAATAACAACTGGTACCCCAGCTTCTTTAGCAATAAGAGTAGCCATAATCGACGCCTCTATATCTGACCCGATAGCTATAACTGCCACATCAAAATTTCTTATACCAATTGTTCTAAATGATGCTTCATCTAATGCATCCATTTGAACTGCATGAGCTACATATTCTGAAATATCTTTTATTATATCTGCATCTTTATCAATAACCATAACTTCATGACCAAGTTTGGTTAATGTTTTTGCAACAGATGAGCCGAATCTTCCACATCCTATTACTATAAATTGTTTATTTCTCATTTTTCCTCCATGCTATTATATTATCCAATAATTATTTTTCCTTCGGGGTACATATAATTTCCTATATTTTTTCTTTCCTTCATAAATGCAAAAGCAATAGTTAATGGTCCAACTCTTCCAATATACATTACAATAGATAATAAAGCCTTACCTAAACCGCTTAGTACTGGTGTCAGCCCTCTCGTTGAGCCAACCGTTCCAAAAGCAGAAGTTGTTTCAAATAAAATGTCCAAAAATGAAAACCCAGTTTTGGATTCAGAAATAGTTAAAATAAAAGCTACAATTGTAATGATAAAAGCACTAAGTCCAATAATTGCAATAGCCTTCATAACAGTTTCTAAAGTTATTCTCTTTTCAAAAACTTCAATATCTCTTTTTCCTCTTACATAATTAAATATTGCAATAGCAATTACACCAGCAGTGGTAGTTTTTATTCCCCCTGCAGTAGATGCAGATGAACCACCAATAAACATTAAAATTATTGTTAGAAATACAGTAGGTACCCTTAATTCTTCCAAATGCAATGAATAATAGCCTGCTGTTCTAGGAACAACAGCCTGAAAAACTGATGCTTGAATTTTACCAGATAATGTTAGATTTCCTAGTGTCCCCGGATTATCGTATTCTAATAAGAAAATGACAATTGTGCCTCCAACTAATAATATTCCAGTAATTATTAATACTAATTTTGTATGAAGTGTCAGCCTATTAAAATTCTTACTAGCTTTGATATCCAAAAAAACGAAGAAACCCAATCCTCCAATTACAATTAAAGAGCATATAGTAAAAGTTATTATTGGATTATCAACATAAATTACCATGCTGTCTCCAACCAAATCAAAACCAGCATTACAAAAAGCAGATATAGAATGAAACAAGGAAAATGCTATTCCCTTAGTAACACCATAATCAGGGATGAATGCAAAAGAAAGCAAAAACGCTCCTGCTAGTTCTACCAAAAATGTATATATAACTATGTACTTAGTGAGTCTTACTACACCCTGCAGTTCATCAACATTTCTTTCCTCCATGATAAATATTCTTGTTTTTAATGAAATTCTTTTTCCAAAGAAAAATGAAATCATGGCAGTCATAGTCATAACACCTAATCCACCCATTTGAATAAGCAGGATTATAATAAATTTTCCAAATACAGTCCAATGCTGTGCTGTATTCACTACTGTTAGTCCAGTTACACATGTTGCAGATGTTGCAGTAAATAAAGCATTAATAAATCCTACACTTTTTCCATTCTGTGATGAAATCGGCAAATTTAATATTATTGCACCTGTAAGTATTATTGTTGCAAACCCCAACATAAATATAATATAAGGGTCATCCTTTATTTTTTTAAAATAATTAGTTAAATCGCGCATTTTATTACATTACCTCATATGTTATGAATTTCATTAACATTTTTAAATTAATTTTTTTATACTATAGTTAGATGTATCAAGAAATTATAACACTCTATTAATATTTTTCAATACTTTCTTTATTTTTTTACTTACTTTTCTTTTTATTTTTACTTTTTTCCTTATTTTTTTACTTTTTTCTATCTTATGATCTCGATTTTCTGTAATTCTGAAGTGAAGATGAAGAATCTCTTGATACAATTAAAAAAAAGACTGCTTTTACAGTCTAATTTTACATTATGGGGACCTTCCTTTAAGACACCACCCCATAGACTTACCGTCTAAAGGTGTGTCCCCTTTCCTTTTTAATTAGCTCTAACTTGCTCAACAAGGCTTGTAAATCCTGCTGGATCATATACTGCCATTTCTGCAAGCATTTTTCTGTTTATTTCAATACCATTTACTTTCAAAGCATTAATAAATTTGCTATATGATAATCCGTTTGCTCTAGCAGCAGCGTTTATTCTAGCAATCCATAATTGTCTGAATTCTCTTTTTCTTAACTTTCTTCCTACATATGCATATGATAGTGATTTCATTACCGCTTGATTAGCAGTTCTATATAATTTACTCTTTGCTCCGTAATAACCTTTAGCAAGTTTCAATATTTTTCTATGATTCTTTTTAGAATTTACAGCTCTTTTAACTCTTGCCATTTAAATTTCCTCCTTAATGTTAACTATATTAATATGGTAGTAATTTGTTTATTCTACTTTCATCTGCAGATGACACTAATGTACCTTGTCTTAAGTTTCTAATAGATTTAGAAGCTTTCTTTCCAGTGAAATGATTTTTCCCTGCTTTTGCTCTTTTAATTTGACCACTTCCAGTTTTCTTAAATCTTTTTGCTGCTGATCTGTTAGTTTTAATTTTAGGCATAACAGTTCCTCCTTCATAAATTTCTAAAGTTTCTAATGTTAAAATATATTATTTTTTTGGTGATAAAAACATAGTCATGTTTTTACCCTCAATCATTGGATATTTATCTATAATAGCATAATCTGCTGTTATTTCAGCAAATTGCAATAATACTTCACGACCAACGTCTATATGACCTAATTCTCTTCCTCTAAATCTAACAACAACTTTTACCCTGTCACCATCCTGAAGAAACTTAGATGCATTTTTAGCCTTGACAGCAAGATCATGATCCTCAATATTTGGAGTCATTCTAATTTCTTTAACGTTAATAACTTTTTGCTTCTTTTTTGATTCCTTTTCTTTCTTCTCCATAGAATATTTGTACTTGCCATAGTTCATAATCCTACATACTGGTGGCACAGCGTTAGGAGAAACTATAACTAAATCCAATTTTTTGCTTTCTGCTATTTTTAAAGCCTCTTTAGTATCTAATATACCAAGTTGATTTCCATCAGAGTCAATGACTCTTACTTCCTTTTCACGAATCTGTTCGTTAATCTGAAGCTCCTTAATAATTTACACCTCCTAAAAATAAGGGAAAATTTCCCATAAAAAAAGATAGCCTACTTTCACCGCTATCTATAGAAAACACAATAATTGTGTATTTATATTTCACAACCCTACTAACAGTTATTACATTCGTAAAACGCCATAAGGTGAGAAGCGGTTACTTCTTCTTCGTACCATAACATTATATACAACATTACATAATATGTCAATAACTTTTTAAAATATTCTGTAATAAGTTTTTATGAATATGGTAAAGATAAAATTAAATAATTACATAAAACGAGGAGCCGAAATGAAAAAAGAGTATTATTATTTAATTCCAGTTTTTATTGTATATAACATTATTGTTATTATGATATCAAAAAAATATTCAATGTCAATACTTTTTTATTTGCCAATCATGATTTTATCAGTATTTGCAATAAAAAATTTCATAAAATTAAATAAAAATAAAGAAACAGAAGAATCACATGAAACTGCCAGCACAACAATGTATTTTGAAAAGAAAAAAACAGAAGATCAAAAAATACAAATGACATTTGATGATGTGGCAGGGTTAGAAGAAATAAAAGATGATTTAATGGACGTTATTGACTTTTTAAATAATGAAGAAAGATATAAATTAATGGATGCAAAAGTTCCAAGGGGTATACTTCTTTATGGCCCTCCAGGAACAGGTAAAACTCTAATTGCAAAAGCAATTGCAGGAGAAGCAAAAGCAACATTTATTTATTCTAGTGGTTCGGAATTTGTGGAAAAATACGTTGGTGTAGGTGCAAAACGTGTAAGAATGATTTTTGAACGTGCTAGAAAAGAAGCCCCTAGTATAATTTTCATCGACGAAATAGATGCCCTAGGTGCAAAACGTAATTCTGAAAGCAATAACGAAAAAGATCAAACATTAAATCAATTGTTAATAGAACTAGACGGTTTTAATAATACAAGCAACGTAATTGTAGTTGCAGCAACTAACAGGTTAGATTTATTAGATGAAGCACTGTTAAGACCGGGAAGATTCGATAGAAAAATATATGTAGGAAACCCTAATTATCATTCAAGATTAAAAATATTAGAAGTTCATACAAAAAATAAACCATTGGATAAAAAAGTTGTTTTATCAGATATTGCTACTAAAACTCATGGGTTTTCAGGAGCCCAATTAGCAAATATTGCTAATGAGGCCGCTTTAAAGGCTATAAAAGATAATAACAAAAAAATCAATAGTGAAAACTTCGAATTTGCTATAGAGAAAATTGCTGCAGGTCTGGAAATTAAGCACTCAACTGTTTCTCAAAAAGAAAAAAGAACAGTAGCATATCATGAAGCAGGTCATGCAGTTGCAGCTAGAATTCTTAATATAGATAAAATACAAAAAATTTCAATTATTCCAAGAGACAAAGCATTAGGTTATGTGTTGAAATTTCCAACAGAAGATAAATTCCTATATACAAAGCAGGAACTTCTTAATAAAGTAGCCGTCCTCTTGGCTGGTAGGGCTTCAGAAGAAATCTTTATAGGAGAAATTTCAACAGGAGCGTCTAATGACATTAAAGAATCAACAAATATTATATATGAAATAATTTGCAACTATGGAATGGGAAAAAACACTGAAAACACATATGTTGATGAACGACTTTTCAAATATTATTTAAATAGCATAAAAGATGAAGCTGAAGAGATGACAAAAGAAGCATATAGTAACGCTTTAAAAATACTAAATAAGAATTTGAATTTTGTTCAAAGTGTTGCAGAATATTTATTAACCAACGAAACAATGACATCAAAAGAATTAGACGAAATTATGATAGATTGCAGTGAAAACAAAGCCCTTGTTTGAGAATGCATGGAATATAGATCCTTCTCTATCCTTCAGAATGACAAAAAAAATCTTTGAATTAATTTCAAAGATTTTTAATTTATTACTTAACGTACTTTAATGGATCTGTTATTGTTCCGTTGATTCTTACTTCAAAATGACAATGCGGACCTGTTGAATAACCTGTGGAACCAGCTGTAGCAATTTGTTCTCCTCTTGATACTTCATCACCATTTCTTACTAATAAGCTAGTATTATGAGCATATAGTGTAGATATTCCCCCACCATGATCAATTATTATATAATTCCCATAAGACCAATGAGAACCTGTAAATATTACGACTCCATCATTTGCCGCTACAATTGCTGAACCATAAGATGCGCCTATGTCAATGCCTCTATGAGTTGACCAAACTCCTGTTATAGGATCAGGTCTTCCTCCAAAATAAGATGTGATTCTATAATTTCCTGGTACTGGCCAAGCCATTTCACCTCCAGCATATTCCACAGCTCTTTGTGCAGCTAATATATCCTTTTCAATTTTAGCAGATTGAGCTTCCTCTGCTGCTTCTAATTGTTGAATTTTATTTATATCTTTTTCAAGAGCTGCCATACGTTGTTCCTTTTCCGAATAAGCTACAGCTACTTCTTGTTTTTTTGCAATAACACTATTTTGTACAGTTATTACTTCTGCCCTTTGATTTTCAAGACTCAATTGCAATTCTTCAACTTGTTTCTTTTGTGCTTCTATACTTTTAAGCAAATCTACGTCACTTTGAACTATTAGCTGGATCATATCAAGACGAGTTAAAGCATCCATCAAGTCATCAGCATTTAGAATAACCTCAAGATATCCTGATGTACCATTTTTATACATTATTCTAAGCCTGTCCTCAAGCGCCTCGTTATTTAAATCAATTTCTTCATTTAATTTTACAATTTCTTGTTCCTTTTCTGCAATTTGCAATGTCAATTCTTGTTTTTGCAAATCATAACCTTCAATTTCTAAATTTAATGCATCAATTTCAATATCCAATTGGTCAATTTCAGCTTGAACATTTTCTTTTTGGCTTTTTAATGCATCAGCTTGCTGTCTATATTCCTTAATTTTATTTTGAATTTCTTGTTGCTTTTGCTTTAAATCCTCTATGCTCCCACCAGCAGTCATTGGAAAAATACTTCCTAATAATAAGGAAATACTAAAAACAAATAGAATACATTTCTTAAACATAATGCCCTCCCTATACACTCAAGAACTTTTTCAAAGATATTAAGCTACCTAATATACCTATTCCAATACCAATCGTCAAAAATATTATTATTAAGTCTTTTAAAATTAAATTAACACTAATAATATAGCTGGCTAATCCCGACAACAAAGCTATATATCGACCTGATAATAATGTGGAAAAATAATTAAATCCAAATATTAATATGGAAATTGCAAGAAATGAGCCAATTACTCCAAGCACTATACCTTCAATAATAAATGGTCCTCTTACGTATCCATTTGTTGCACCAATATACTGCATTAATTCAATTTCTTTACGTCTGTTTAAAACAGTTATTTTAATAGTATTTGAGATGATGAAAACGCTTATTAACAATAAAATTAATATTAACCAAACACCTAATTTCTTAACAAAGTCTGCTATAACAATTAAGGTATTTACTGCATCTTCATAAAAACTTACCTCTTCAACACCATCAAAAGCTTTCAATTTCTCAGTTACATCATCAGCATAACTAACATCCTTAAGCTGCACTATAAAAGTATTAGGCAATGGATTTTTCCTTAACCCATCTAATAAATATGAATCCTCGCCCCAATCTTCCTTCATTTTATTAAGAGCATATTCTTTAGTTTCAAAGCCAACAGCTAAAACCCCTTCTAATTCACCGAAATCTTTACCCATTTGAGCTATTTGACTTTCATCAATACCTTCTTCTACATAAACCGCTATTTGATCAAAAGTTTCTTTCGTAACTAATGCAACATTGTTAATATTTAAAACAATAAGTAAAATAAAACCAAGTATAATTAACACTGCTGCAATAGAACCAATGGATGCAAGACCCATCACTCTGTTTCTCCATAAATTCTTGAAGGCTTGTTTAAATATGTATTTAGTCTTCTTTAGGTTCATCTTCACAACCTCCGACTTTAATATCTTTAATTATCCTGCCACTTTTAAGCTCAACAACCCTTCTATTACATCTATTTATTAATTCTCTATCATGTGTTGCCATAATTACCGTTGTTCCTCTTTTGTTTATTTCATTGAAAATTTTCATTATTTCAGCAGATGTTTCAATATCTAAATTACCAGTAGGCTCGTCCGCTATTATGGTTTCAGGTTTATTGATAATAGCTCTAGCTATGGAAACCCTTTGCTGCTCTCCACCAGAAAGTTCATCTGGATAATATTTAGCCTTATCACTTAAACCTACCATGCTTAAAACTATAGGAATTTCCCTTCTGATATTTTTAGATGAACAGCATATCATCTCCATAGCAAAAGCTATATTTTCATATACCGTTAATTTTGGAAGCAATCTATAATCCTGAAATACAAATCCTATTCTTCTCCTATATTCTGCAACATTTCTTTTCTTTATTTTAGTAACATCTAACTCTTTATACCTAATTGTGCCTTCAGTTGGGTTTATTTCTTTTAATAAAAGCTTTATTAATGTGCTTTTACCAGCACCACTCTTACCTACTATAAAAAGAAATTCACCTGCTTCTATTTTTAAGCTAATATCTTCAACAGCTACAAAGTCATTTTTATATATCTTACTAACATTGTTAAATTCAATCACATCTTCACCTCAAAACTCTTTATATATATTTATATCACATATTGACAAATTTTCAACCTTTATTACAATATTCTACTCTATTTTGTCATAAAATGAAATGTTTATTTTTGGTATTAACAAAAAAATCTATCCTACTATTAAATAAAAAAGAACCTTCCTATTATTTCAATATATAATAGAAGGTTCTTCTCATCTAATAACTTTTAATTCATTCATTGTTAATGGCTATATTCTTTTTCTAAAATAACCTTTTGTGGTAATTCCGTCATATCAGTTTTTACAACTACAAATGGGTAGGTTAATATTTGAGCTGTTACATCACCTGGCTTTGGATCTGTATATTCAGCAAGAACTGTAAGTACATTTTCACCATCTACATTATTTAGTGTTAATTTTTTAATATTCACATCAAAACCAGCTGAATTTTTTTCTCCTCTTGTAACTACAACAAAAATTTCATCATTTATTCTGCATACTAGTGCCTTTTCCTTCATCCTGTAATTTGGAAGCACTTCATTTATTTGAGTTGGTATATTTTCTGGTTCAATTTTTTCAAATCCCACGTTTTTTGCTCCCTTTCCTTTAAAATATCTAAAAAAATAAAGAAGAGCGACTACTAATAATATAACTGCGATAACAGATAATACTTTTTTTATAGACATTTTACATCCCCCTAAATATATACTCCCTATATTTTATTCCACCATTACAAATTTATGCTATAAGTATCATTTTTGTCTATTTATTTTTAATATAAAGTGTTTGACATCCTAGCTTGTCTTTAAGTATAATTAATTTATAGGCAAAACATTTTATAAGGAGATGATTTTATGTCTTGCGACTGTGCTGAATTTCAAGAATACACAGCAAACCTGCAATTTAGAAATAAAAGTATATTAGATATAGTAACAAAACTTGGAGAACAAAATGCTTTATTAAACAGAGCCGTTTTTAAATCTGTAACCCACTGTGGATGTATACAAATTAATGCCAGTAAACAAATTATTTCTAACGATAAAACACTCGAAGAAAACAAAGAAAATTTAACAAATCATGTTGAAGGAGAATTATGCCCTAGATGTAGGGAAAAAGTAGAAGAAGAAATTGGTGATTTATTATTTTATTTGGCATCATTATGTAATGCCTTAAATTTAAATCTAGATGAAGTAATGAAATATAAATTGAGCAATTTAAAAACTCTTGGTATATTCAATTTACTATAAAATCAGGACTAACTTTAAGGTATGAGTACACACCTTTAGTAGTCCTTCTTATTTGGTGTCATCCTGAACGATAGTGAAGGATGCCCTAACCCTATTTTTTAGAGTGTTTTTCCTAAAAAATAGTGGTAGGTCATTCGCAACGAATTCCAAAATTAAACGACCAAAGGGAGTAAATATTTTTGTGAGTGAGACTGCGTAATCTCCCAAAATGTTTAAGTGAGATTCTTCACCTACGGTTCAGAATGACATATAAAGTTAGTTATTCATAACAATGACTATTTATCGTCATCTAATTTAACCTCTTTGGCATATTTCAATTAAAACACCATTTGTGCTTTTAGGATGACAAAATGCTATTTGTGCTCCCCCAGCACCATATCTTGGTTTTTCATCAATCATTCTTATTCCTTGCTTTTTTAACTCTGCAATTGATTCTTCAATATTTTCAACTCTGTAAGCCATATGCTGTATTCCTTCACCATTTTTAGCAATAAACTTAGCGATAGGGCCATCTTCCTCAGTTGATTCCAATAATTCCACTTCTGTATCACCAATAGGTAAAAATGCAACACGTACTTTCTGCTCTTCTACAACTTCAGTTCCAGCAGACTTAAGCCCCAATATTCCTTCATAAAATTTTAGAGATGCCTCTAAATCCTTTACTGCTATTCCAATATGATCTAATTTTTTCACCACGACTTATACCTCTTTTTTAATTTTATCATTCCTAACCAAAATATCTTGACATTCTGAACAAAGACGCCTTGTAATTT
>JAQVWY010000137.1 GCA_028709465.1 Tissierellia bacterium
AACGGAAATGCAGAGAAGGCAACAAAATTATTCTTTTAACAGCTTTATTAATTCATCCACGCTGTGAACCGGGGGGAGGCAGCTTTTATCCTGGCAGACATAAAAAGCGGGCAGCTGTTCATCTCCTGTGGAATAACTTTTAGTAAAGGGTGCAATCCTTTCAAGAAAGTCGGCGTTTTGCCCATTTTTTTACCGTCCTTTTATATTAAATTTTATGGGTAACTATGTTATGTTGCTCAGGGTGCGTTTCAAGGTTGTTTTTTCTGTATTTACGCTGTGATATACAGGGGTCTATAGGCTTAGGAGTATACAGACTAGGGTAGAATGAAACAGGCTAGAAACACTGTAAAAACACTTATAAAATAGGGTTAGAATTGATTGTACTTTTAATACAATGATAAAGGGAAACTGTTTACACTCTTATTACAATGAGGATTGCAATTTTCGCCTATTGTTTGAAGCCTTCCTCTATTATTACAATAAGAATGTTAAATCCCTTACACTTCTATTGCAATGAGATTAACAAAAAGTGAGTATGTTGTTTCAGGTTGTCCCCTCTTTAGTTTGGTTGGTGTGATTACATTGTACACTAAAAAGTTTCTTTTGTCAATAGTTATGTGTAAACTAAATTATTTCTTTTTATATTTATAAATTGACAGGGTAAACTATATTGTGTATAATTAAATCTGTTGGGAGGTTTTATATTGGCTATAACAATGGGTGAAAAAATCAAAATTATTCTTAGAAGAAGAAATATGACTATAAGCGATCTTTCTGTAACACTGGGACAATCAAGGCAAAATTTAACTAATAAAATTACTCGTGATAATTTTTCTGAAAAAGAACTAAATGAAATAGCCGATAAACTCAACTGTGAATTCATTGGGAACTTTAAAATGAAAGATACCAATGAAATAATTTAAACCCTTGATATACAAAATATAAAATATTTATTGCATAAAAAACTACCTACCGGCTATGATCAGCTGGTAGGTAGTTTTGTTAGGGATTATTACTCGATAACAGTATCTTTTTCTTATAAGCATCTTCATAATCTATAAATACATTTGAGTGATTCTTATCCACCGCAACTTCTTCACCATTGTTATTTTTGATTATGTAATGTGATTCAGATTCTCTGATTACTAAATAAGTTTCTATTTTATAAACATCAAGAGGAATACAGGCGGGTCTAACAACATGAATATATTTTTCATCCATTATAATTCTCTTTTCTAATTATTAATTATTTTAATAACACCATTTTATATCTTTGCTAAAAGCTCTTTCTTTTTATTATTAAATTCTTCTTCAGTTAAAATGCCATTATCTTTAAGTTCCGCAAGTTCTTTAATTTGTTTTATAATAGATTTGGACTGTTCCGCCTTTTTAGCTTCTCTTATTATTTGAGTAGATTTGATTGTTGAAACAATTCCATATTCTTTTTCTGGCAATAAATCTTGAAGTTTTACAAAATCGGAGAACTTCAAAAACAATGATTTTCTGACTTCATCATCTATAAATATATTTATAAATGTTTCCCTTGTGTCATGAGTTATAGTTTCAGAACGAATTTGTTGATTTTTCTTACGACTTCCAATTACAGCTCCCGCCCCACCAGCAATCACTCCTCCTATTACTGCACCTTTAATAGAGGAACCGCCACCTCCCCCACCTGAAATTTTAGTTTCTCTAAAAACTTCACCTCTGGTTGCAAAATATTCTATAGTATCTATATCAATAATCTTAGAAGAATAATATTCTTTACGCAAAGTTTCATCTGAAATGCTTTCGTATGGCAATAAAAAAGGAAATAAAATTAAATTAGTTTGATCACGCCAAACATAGTATTGATTAACTACGAGATTTAGATCAGTATTATCCTTTGTAATAAATATTTGTTTAGCATTGTGCGGTATTTTTGCATTGTTTTTTATTTCGGGATATATTTCTGTCAATTCCATATATTTTTGGTTTTTTTGGGTTCCCTCTTTTTGCTTACGAATTCTATTAATTTCGTCAACTTTCTCTTGTTCAGATAGTTGATATACAACAAATATAAATATAGATATTGTTATGTATGATAAAAGAAAACATATGCCAAACAACATATGGCTTTCAAGACTATATAAATAAGTAAATATTATACCCATAATAAAAGAGCCAAGAGCACCAAGGAGCCATAGTTTTCTCAAATTATTTTTTAATTTGTTCATTGTAAAACCACCCTATTTATATTTGGATTTAGGAAGTAGTTATATTACCTCCCTACCCCGTCATAATTCCCATATTCATCCTTAGTAAGTTGTTTCATATAATGTTCTAAGGCATCCATATAATGTTCTTGACAATATTCGCCCCCGTCACCATCAAGTTTTGTATAAGCTTCTTTTTTACAAATATCACATTTCCCATCATTGTGATTTGTAGGAAATAGTAAAAGAGATATGAATCCTAAAATAACAACCCCTATTATAAAGATAACAAATTTACTAGGCTTAGGCTTATTAATTTGCTTTTCTAAAACACTAGATGATACATTTTTGTCATTGGGTTTAATAAATATTCTAGTTTGAGATATATTTCCACATTTACATTCTATAGGCTCTTGAACAACACATTCATAATTGTCAACATATTTAAATATGCTTTTATCATATTTATATACTTTTCTGCATTTATCACACTCAATCAATACATAATCTGTGCCTTGACCAAATAAATACATAAATAACACCCCCACTTTTAATAATAACACGATTACCATTATTTTTCAATATTGAATAATTATTTCATATAAGAGGTATAATCAACTACAATTTAATCAATAAATCTTGAAGAGATACGGCTTTCGTTGTAGCTGTTCTTCTTTTGTGTAAATTGTGTTGATATTTGGAATTAATAGGTGTATTATGGTAGTATAAAAATTTATATTTTGGAAGGATGTTTTGTTAATGGTGACATTTTTAGACATGGTCAGTGAAATGGAAAAGGTTGTAAAGGATCATATTGACAAACTTAAAGAAACTAACGATGAATTAGAAAAGCAAATATTTTTTCATGATATTTATTGTAAAATAACAGATAGTATTAAATTATCAAAACAAATAAATTTTCAAGAGTTATTTAACTATTCTAAGGATAAGAAAGAAAATTTTGATCGTTCAAAAATTAAAATTGACATAAGTCATAATTTAGAACAAATAAATCTGCTAGAAAACAAACTTATTCCTGTTTTTGATGAAATTAGAAAAGCATAAGTTAATTTATGAGTTTGGAAAATAGCAAAAGATAATTCAATATTGTATATATGGTTAAAAGCGTACATCTACAGCAATAAAAAAGAAAGAAGTAAATATAATGGTGAAGAATATTTTAGACAAAGGTGTCCATAAATGCGAAAAATGTAAAAGAGAATTTGAGTGGAATTATTTCCAATTACCTAGAGATGAAAATGTTCATGAAATACCAACTGATTTAAAATTAGTTCATACTTATAAGCATTTATCAAATAATAAGGTATCAATTGCTGTAAATTGCCCTCATTGTGATTATGATAATTTATTTGAAATAGACACAAATATAGAATGAAATAATAATTGCAGAAAAAACGGTATGGTATAAAATGTACCATCCATAGCAAAAAAAAGGCGCACTTAGAAGCAGATCATAATAAATGGTCTGCTTCTAGCTATGTCTTATTTATTTGCTTTAGTGGTACTAATAAAAATATGACACCAATGGCAGGTGCTGTACCCGATGGAGAGGAAGATCGGTTTCTTTTCGGCCTTTGACTTATCAAAGGCTTCTGTGCTCCACGGGAACCAATCCACCGGGTTATATGCATGCTGTAACAGGTAGGGGGAGGTTTCATTTATCAACTTATTGGACTGCTTGGTTGTGTTCACCGGCATCACATCCTTGATTTGAATTTAATATATTGTTATCGGAATAATCCATATTATCAATTTTGACAGCCGGAATAATCAATGTAATGGCATGGACGCCCCTATTGTTGCATATAAATGAGATGGTGACAAAAAAGCGCACAGGAATATATGCGTGAGACTCAATAGGAAGGGCGTGTTTAAAATGAATGAATTTTTTCCCGAAAGCAATTTGATCGACACCATCCAAAACCAAAAGTATATCCGAACTGCCGAGGGATTGGCAGAAGCGGCGATTGAGGGGCGGGTGCTTGAAGCAAGGGCGGTTTTGTGTGATTCAGGCCATGCGCTGCATGTCGATCTGCCCTGCATGGAGGGGATAATTCCGTATCACGAGGGGGCAATCGGGATTGCCGAGGGACTGACACGGGATATTGCACTCATTTCTCGGGTGAGCA
>JAQVWY010000138.1 GCA_028709465.1 Tissierellia bacterium
GTATGGCTATTCTATAGTCTAGTCCTAATAATACCTGCAATAAATAAGCTAATCCCATCATTTGGCCTCCTGCCCAAGCTACATTAGGCAATAGTGAGGCAATACCTGCTACTCTTCTAACTACAGTATCTCCACCAGCTAAGTAATCTGATATATACTGTGGCATTGTGATATAATCAAATCTTGCCAAATAGGGAGCTAACACTAAACCGAAAAGAACATATCCCAATGCTATTTCACCTAACCACCACCAATATGCTGAAAGTCCTATATCAGCACCACGTCCTGCCAGACCAATGAAATTTCCTGCACCACTTATACTAGCAAAACATGTGAAAAACAAAAACAAAGGTCCAATATTCTTACCAGCCAAAAAGTAATCTTTAGTATTTTCTGTGGAAAATTTCTTTCTAGCGCCAACCCACCAGCAAAATAATAAATAACTAAAAAATATTACTAATGCAATAATTCTATACGTTTCTGACATATTAATTTTCCTCCTATTGTATTAAATAATAATAAATTAACATAGTTATTATCGCGATAAACTATATAATTATAATAAAGCAATTAACATGCCAATTAAATAACAATCTTAATCATTAGAATTTCAATACTTTTTTTTATTAAAATTAAAAATACCAAATTTAATACAATTATCTTTTCAAATTACATAAAATGTACGAAATTTGGTACCCTCAATGTTTTTATTTTATATTATATTTATTTAATTTATGATTTAAAGTTTGTTTAGGTATTTTTAATAATTTAGCCGCTTTGGTTTTATTACCATTGCATTTTAATATTGCTTTATTAATTATTTCAACTTCATACTTTTGTAATTTATAGTTTAAAGAACCCTCATTAATATTTTTATTACTTTTTTCAATCATATTAGAATCTTTGGCAACCATATTACTTTTAATATCAAATAAATTCAATTCTAAATGTTTTTCTTTAATTTCCTTATCATCAATAACGTTCATTATATGCTCTATAACATGTTTTAATTCTCTAACATTGCCAGGCCAATCATAATCTATTAAGGTTTTTAAAGCTCCCGGAGAAATTCCTTCAATATTTTTATTAAAAGAAATATTAAATAGATTAATGAAATATTTTACCAATAATTCAATATCATCTTTTCTTTCTCTTAAAGGTGGAATCAATATTTCTGTTGAATTAAGTCTATAGTATATATCCTCTCTCAAATTTCCATTTATTATTGAATTTATAGGATTTTCATTCATAGATGCAATTACTCTTACATTAACATCTCTATATTTTGTATCACCTATTCGTCTAATTCTTTTATCTTGAAGTACTCGCAAAAGCTTTACTTGTAAGCTAACTGGCATAGAATTTACTTCATCCAAAAATAAAATACCTTTATCAGCCATTTCAAATAAACCTTCTTTATCTTCAGCCCCTGTATAACTACCTTTTACCGTTCCAAACAACAAGCTTTCCATTAAATTTTCAGGCAAGGCGGCACAGTTTTGTGAAACAAAAGGGTATTTATTTCTATTACTAATATTATAAATAGCTTGAACAAATAACTCCTTTCCCACTCCAGTTTCCCCGTAAATTAAGACCGAAGAATTTAAGTTTTTAATTGACAAAATTGTTTCCTTAACCTTTTTTATAGAAGGGCTATTTCCTATGATAGATTCAAATGTAAAAACAGTTTCCTTTTTTAATATATCAGGAATTTTTTCATATTGTTTAAGATTATTCACATATAAATTTAGTAATTTTTTTGACATTAATTCAATTGTAGTTATATCCTTGTATATTTCCATTGAAGCAACAACTTCGCCATTTTCATAGATTGGGTAACATGAAATAAGAAGTGAACTTTTGTTTCCTGATTCATTACTTATATTTTGATAATAATCTAATATTGCTGGCGCACCATTTAAAACCTTTAACATTAAGCTATTATTATCATTTAATTCAGGAAAAATCTGTTTAAATTTTTTTGTTCTAATATCTTCAGGACATATTCCATCCAAAGATTTTGCCTTCTTATTAAAAAAGATAATATCATTATTTTTATCTAATACCACTATTCCCTCATCAATCATCTCAATTAAATCTTCTAATGGTATCCTTTTATACATAATAATCCTCCAAAAAATTATTTAATATTAACGTCCCATTCAATATTATATTTTTTAATTTTTGAAAACAAGGTTTGCCTAGGAAGTCCCAGCAGTTTAGCTGCAGCAGAAATATTTCCATTACTTTCAACTATTTTTTCCTTAATTAATTTAACCTCATAAATAGCTAAATTCTCATTTAATGATCTTTCAAATAAATCATTTGATAATATTTCTATTGTATTATAACTTCTTAACAGTTTATTTAAAAAGGAATCTGATAAAGATTCTACGCATATTATATCTACATCTTCAGTTATACCAACCGAAGATTCTATTACATTTTGAAGTTCGCGAACATTTCCCGGCCATTGATAATTTATAAACATGTCCATAACTTTATTAGATATTTTCTTAATAGATCTATTATATTTATTGTTATAAAAATTAATATAATAATAAGCTAATTCTTCAATATCATCTTTTCTTTCTCTCAAAGGCGGAATTTCTAAAAATATAGCATTTAATCTATAAAATAAATCTTTTCTTATTTTTTTATGTTCTAATAAAGTACAAGGCCTTACATTTGTAGAAGCAATAACCCTAGTATTTACATTTTTAATGTTTATACTTCCAATTCTTCTAACTATACCATCCTCTAAAACTCTTAATAATTTCCCTTGTAAATCTATATCCATAGAATTTATTTCATCTAAAAAAAGTGTTCCATTATTTGCAAGTTCGAATAAGCCTGGTCTTGCAACCGCATCAGTATAGCTTCCCCTTTCCACACCAAAAAGTATACTTTCCAATAAAGTATTTGGTAGTGCAGCACAATTTTGAGCAATAAAAGGATGACAAGATCTAAATTTACTTAAATTATGTATGGACTGAACTAATACTTCTTTACCAGTGCCTGTCTCACCGTAAACTAATACAGAAGAGTCAGAATTTGATATACTATTTATTTTATACTTTAATTCTTTAATAGACTTACTTTTTCCTATAAAGTTATCTAATGTAAAAGTTGTACCATTATTTTCACGAATATTAATGTTGCTCTTTTCTACATTTTTACAATCTGTTTGAAGTATCTTTATTCTGTTTTCCATTTCATAATAGCCATTAATTTCTCTGTATAAATCTATAACATATTTAGTTCTGCCATTTTCCTTTATTGGATATGTAGAATTAAATAAATTAACTTTTCTACCACGTAAATTAATGATTTCATCATAATAACCAATCAAAGGTTCTCCAGTTTCAAAAACCTTTATAATATGACTTTCATTAGCAGTAACAGACTTAAAAATTGAAAACAAACTAACTCCTATAATATTTTCATCTAATATTCCTAATTTTTCTTTACATCTATTATTTGCATATACTATATTCAAAGAAGTATCAAAGATTATAATTCCTTCTTCAATATTATCAACGATTACACTTTTAATCAAATTCTCGTACATAACTCCTCCAGTACTTTATATAATTTAATCCCCTACCGTCTAAATCTTACCTCTAATTACTACTTCATCATAAGATTTCCCTTTGTGTACCGCCCCTTTATCCTCTTTGACCTAAAAAATATTTAAAGGAATTAATTCAATTATAACATCCTAGTCAACAGTTTCAACTATTTCCATTGAATTAATATTTACAATGTCATAATTATTTTTATTGATTTGATATCCTACCAAATCTTCCTGTTCTTAAGTTTACTTGAAGTTTCATGTATAAATTTCCAAATTTAAAGTCATACTAAAGAAAGTTTATGATTTTAATCTGGAGGAAAATATGAAGCCATCCATTAATCCTAATATATCCTTAATAGGTGTTGCAATTGATCTTGGAGCTGGTACCCGTGGCGTAAGTTTAGGTCCATCAGCCGTTAGATATGCAGGTATTTATGAAAGGTTAACTAGACTAGGATATAAAGTAAAAGATTATATGAAACCTAATCCCTTAAAGAAACTGATGAAAAAGGTATAATAAGTGCAAAGTTTGGAGCAAAAATTGCTGTAGAATTTTAAAAGCTATAATTAATACTATAAATATAAATTAATATGAATAAAATAACATAGGCGAATTCATTGAAATAGTGAATTCGCCTATAATTTTTTATTTATCTTTTTTAATAGTTATTTGCTCTTGAGCTGCTGATGTTATAATAGTTTGACCTATGTTATTAATAAATTTTCCAAGTAAAATTTGATCTTTAGCATCCAAG
>JAQVWY010000060.1 GCA_028709465.1 Tissierellia bacterium
TATATTAACTATACCTCTTCCACCTTCCATAAAACCAAAAGCCTTACCTTGTTCATCGGGATTTGCAATAGATCTAGTTGCTTTAACAAGCGGGCTCCAATATGTTAATAATGATGTTACCCCCCAAAGCGCATGAATTGCAAATACTACAGGATATGGAGGAAATGTTAGTAGTACAAACCCTAAAAGTCCTGTTGATATTAATGAAAAAGCCATTAATTTTCTTGTGGAAAATTTATCTGATATAAATCCACCAAATAAATATCCGAAAATACCAACTAATCCAAATACACTTCCCAAGGATGCATACTGAGTTGCATTAAGATTAAATAGTTCAGTATAAACATCATAGTAATATCCTTTAAAATATGGTAGAGCATATATTAAAGCACCTGATAATACTAATAGTAACAAGGTAAATTTATTCTTTTTTAATTTGCTTTCTGTAACTGTATTATTCATGATTTTCTCCTCTCAAAATCAAATTTAATTTTAGAATTAAATTATAACTTAATAATATTATCTTTTAAATTCTTTGAAGATTTTGTAAATATATGATGTCCATCTTTTGTTACTAATATATCATCTTCAATACGAACTCCACCTATTCCCTTTAAGTAAATACCTGGTTCTATAGTAAATACCATTCCTTCTTCTAACACTAAATCATTTACTGATGTGATATAAGCTTCCTCATGAACACTTAATCCCAAACCATGTCCAGTCCTATGAAGGAAAAATTCACCATAACCAGCATTAGTAATATAATCTCTAGCCGCCTTATCTATGTCTTTTGCCTTAACTCCAGGTTTTACCATTTCAATAGCTGCTAAATTAGCTCCTAATACTATATCATATATTTCTTCAAGCTTTGGATTACCTACACTACCTACAAATAAGCATCTAGTAATATCAGACCAATAGTAATTGTAATATGCACAGAAATCTAATAATACAATGTCTCCTTCTTTAAATGCATAATCTCCTGCAACTCCATGAGGATCAGCTGAATTTACTCCGCCCTGAACAAGTATGATAAATTCATCAGTTATTACCCCAGGTTTTTTAGCCATAAAGGAGTACAACATTAATAATAATTCTTTTTCTGTCATACCAGGTTTAATTTTGTCAGAAACATATGCTATTGCTTCGTCAACTATGTTAGCTGCAATTTGTAATTGCTCAATCTCGTAATCATCTTTGTACATTCTTAATTTTGCAATAACATCTCCAATATCAACAACCTTGCACTCCAAGCTATTTAATATATTCCCAATTGCCATTGAAAAATAAGTTGTTTCTACTGCTAATACATCACAATCACCTACTACTTTAATGATTGATTCCTTTGGTCCATCACTGTCAAGATATACAACTTCTGGTACCCTTCCTTTCATGCAACCTGTATCCACACTTGGATTAATCATTGTGCATGTTTTGCTTTCAGCATCTAACACCATCCCATAAAATCTTTCATAAGGAATAATATTAATTCCTGTTAAATAATTAATTGAACAAGGATCGCCTATAAGTGCTTTATTAATATTTTTCTTTCTTAGCATTTCATATGCCTTGAGTTGTCTTGTAACAAAATTGTCCATTTTGTATCCTCCCCATAAATAATATTTGCGAAATAATATAAAGCAATATACGTGCCAATATTATTGAGTAAATATCCTTTCATTGATAATTCAGTATTTCTTCCCATGATTTATTATTAGTCTTAATTAGAATTCGTTATAATAATAAGTCTATTTTGTCAAAATTGTAAAATTTATTATACGCATTTGACATTCTAATAATATTTATGGACAATTATTTAAGCGTTGGGCGCACCATTAAAAAAAAGCCAAATAATTATTTGACTTTTTCAACTTTTTATATAATTCAGAACAATCCCTTATACAGACTAACTATCTAAAGGATGTTTCCATATTGTCCATTCCATAGATTTTATATACGTCATCAGTATATTTTCCATCATTATTGTATATGTATAGCGGCGGTTCAAATTTTAATTCAGGATTACCGTTTTTTGAGGAACGTATTAAAACCATATTAGGTTTATCGCCTGCTCTAGGATGAACAAATCTAATTTGTTTAGGTTCTAATTTATATTCTCTCAGAAGACATATAATATCTGCTAATCTGTCTGGTCTATGAACCATATAAAATTTGCCATATTGCTTTAACAAACTGGATGCAATGCTTATGACATCTTCCAAGGTACATTTTATTTCATGTCTAGATATTGCTTTTTGATCATTAGGGTTTATGATACCGCTATTATTAAGCTTATATGGAGGGTTTGAAATTACACAATCAAAAGAATTTTTATCTAGAAGTTTTGTAGCATTCTTTAAATCAATGTTTAATATTTCAATTTTTCCCTCTAGATTATTTAGCTTTACACTTCTTTTAGCCATTTCAGCAACTTCTTCTTGTATTTCAATTCCAATTGCCTTTTCATAATTTTTCTTACCGCTTAACAGTATTGGAATAATTCCTGTACCAGTGCCCAAATCAACTATTTTTGAATTATTTTTTACATCACAAAAATTAGTCAATAAAACCGCGTCCATACCAAAGCAAAACCATTTTTTATTTTGTATTATTTTAAGTCCATGACATTGCAAATCTTCAATTTTTTCATTTTCTTTTAATTTAACCACCATAAAATACCTCTGTATAGATACATAACTTTATCCATTTTTCTAATTTTTTAAGTTTATCATGTTTATTATAAATGTCAATATCTCTGTAGAAAATATTCCTCTAATTATTGCAATAAAATAAAATTTAAACTATAATAGTTGTTGTGACAAAATAAACAACTACAATTTAAGATAGGAGAATTTAATGATTAGAAGATTTTTACGCTATTACAAACCAGTAAAAAAGGTATTTATCACTGACATGATCTGTGCATTTACGGTTTCTTTATGCGATTTATTTTATCCTATGATCACTAGAAATATAATAAATGATTATGTTCCTAATCAAAATTTTAGATTATTAATTACATGGCTCATTATATTAGCAATCATCTATATATTAAAACTTGGTTTAAATTATTTTATTACATATTATGGGCATGTTATGGGTGTTACAATGCAAGCAAATATGAGAAAAGATGTATTTGAGCATCTACAAGATTTACCTTTTGTGTTTTTTGATGAAAATAAAACTGGTACTTTAACTTCTAGAATTATAAACGATTTAATGGAAGTTTCCGAACTTGCTCACCATGGTCCTGAAGATTTGTTTATTTCAATAGTTATGATATTAGGTTCATTCATTATGTTAGGCTACATTAATTTACCACTTGCAATAATTGTATTTTCAGTAATACCATTTATAGTTATTTTTGCCATGAAAAAAAGAATAAAAATGTCAAAAGCTTTCATGGAAACAAGGGTTACAATAGGAGAAGTAAATGCAAATTTAGAAAACAGCATATCAGGTATAAGAGTTTCAAAAGCCTTTAACAATAAAGATAATGAAATAGATAAATTCGAAAAAAACAATAACGCTTTTCAGAAAGCTAGAAAAAAAGCATATAAAGTAATGGCAGAATTTTCATCTGGTACAAATTTTATAATTGACGTTTTAAATGTTGTTGTGTTATCTGCCGGTGGAATTTTCTTCTTTAAAGGCATAATAAACTTTGGAGACTTCACAGCATTTTTATTATATATAGGAATGTTCACTACTCCAATAAAAAGGCTTGTTAATTTTGTGGAACAATATCAATCAGGTATAACAGGCTTTAAAAGATTTACAGATATAATGGATTCAAAATTAGAAGAAGATGAACCAAATGCTACTGATATAACAGAAGTTGAAGGTTCAATTAAATTTGATAACGTAACTTTCTCTTACAATGAAAATACAGAAATATTAAAAAATATTAGCTTTGATATTGAAAAAGGTACAACTGTTGCATTTGTGGGACCTTCAGGAGGAGGTAAAACAACGCTATGTCATTTAATTCCTCGTTTTTATGAAGTAGAACAAGGAGATATTTATATAGATAATATTAATATTAAGAATTTTACTAGAAGCTCTCTACGTAAACATATAGGAATCGTACAACAAGATGTATTTATCTTTGCAGGAACAATATATGAAAACATCCTTTGCGGAAAATATGGTGCTACAAAAGAAGAAGTAATTGATGCTGCAAAAAGAGCTAATATTCATGATTTTATAATTCAAATGCCTGAAGGATATGACACATATGTGGGAGAAAGAGGAGTAAAATTATCAGGTGGGCAAAAGCAAAGAATTTCCATAGCAAGAGTATTTTTGAAAAATCCACCTATACTAATCCTGGACGAAGCAACCTCAGCACTTGATAATGCAACTGAAGTATTGATTCAAAAATCCTTAGATGAGCTTTCTGAAGGAAGAACTACAATAATTGTTGCTCACAGATTATCTACAATTAAAAATGCAGATGAAATAATAGTAATAACTAATAATGGTATTGAAGAAAGAGGAAATCACGAAGAATTAATATTATATAATGGTATATATGCTAGCTTATTAAACGTTAATAAAAATCAATGACGGGATGTGAAATCGTGATAAAAGTAAAAGGCAGACGTAAGTGTACAAATTGCGGCAAAAGATATAACTATTACTATTCTAAAGGTGAAAATTCTGATAAAGTAAAATTTAAGGGTAAAGATGAAAATGCTAGTTTAGCAACTAATGTAAAAGTTTTGTCCATGTACAGTTATGAAGTGACAGTTAATTGTCCAGAATGCGGCACTGAAGAAATATTTATTTATACAGACTAAGTTAAATGCAGGAATTCAGAAATGCATGCATATTGTCATTGTTATGAATAACGTGACTATCCTGTCATTCTGAAGGCGTAGCCTGAAGAATCTCACACAATTTGGGGACATTCCTTTAAGGTATGACTACATAGATTTACTATCTTAAAGGTGTGTCCCCATACCTATTATGGAGATCCTATAAAAGTACTTTATCATCATCAAATACTTTATTTTTTATCTTATTAAACTTATCTAGCAAATCTTGCACTGACATATTTTTTCTTTCGCTTCCCCCTATATCAACTGCAATATTACCAGAATCCATCATTATAGTTCGATTACCTAATTCAAGAGCCGATGTAATATTATGAGTAATCATTAGTGTGGTAATATTATTTCCCAATACTATTTTATTCGTTAATTCTAAAACTGATTTTGCGCTGACAGGATCCAAGGCTGCAGTATGTTCATCAAGAAGCAACAATTTAGGCTTCACAAGAGTAGCCATTACAAGAGTTATTGCCTGTCTTTGACCCCCAGACAATAGCCCAATTTTTGTATTCATCCTGTCCTCTAATCCAAGACCTAATTGGGATAATCTTTCTCTAATAAACAACTTATCCTTTTTAGATGGACTTATCAAAATATTCTTTTTAGTACTTCTCATATATGCAATTATTAAATTTTCACCAACAGTCATGTTGGGGGCAGTACCCTTCATAGGGTCTTGGAATATCCTACCTATAAATGCAGCTCTTTTATATTCAGGTATATAAGTTATATCTATACCATCAAGCTCAATATTGCCAGAATCACATAGCACTGTACCAGAGATAACATTAAATAATGTTGATTTTCCTGCACCATTGCCGCCAATAATAGTAATAAACTCTCCATCACTAACACTAAAATTTATATTATCTAACCCCTTATGTTCATCAGGAGTATTTTTATTAAAAATCTTACTTACAGAATTAATTTTAAGAGACATGATTAATACTCCTTCTTAATTTATTTATTTCCATTTTCCTTTTAATATTTGGTATTGATAGTGCAATTATAACTACTAATGACGAAATTAGTTTTAAATATGATGGGGGAAATTTAGTAGTCAATATTAATGCAATTATTAATCTATAAATAACTGAACCAATTATTACAGACAGAAATCCTAATGTAATATTTCTATTCTTAATTATTACACTTCCAATTATAATTGATGCGAAACTTATAACAACCATTCCTGATCCCATATTAA
This sequence comes from Tissierellia bacterium, assembly GCA_028709465.1. Classification (GTDB taxonomy): domain Bacteria; phylum Bacillota; class Clostridia; order Tissierellales; family Sedimentibacteraceae; genus Sedimentibacter. Next base: position 6,046 of record JAQVWY010000060.1, read on the forward strand.
CATCGGCTGATTGTTGCATTTGAGCTAACAACGCACCGGACAATGCAACTATAGCATTTGATATAGCAAATCCAACCACTTTAACAGTATCAGTATCAATGGAAGAAGCTTTACACATAGCTTCATTATCACCAGTAGCTCTTAAGGAAAGTCCTAATTGTGTTCTAAAAAACCAGTTCAATACAGCGAAAATAAATGCTACTATAATTAGTAATACTACAATTTTATAAGTTTTACCACCAATTAACGTTTCAGCTAATGTAAAAATATTTGTTTTATTTAACAACGGAATGTTTGCTTTGCCATCCATAACCATTAAGTTTATTGAATATAGCCCTGTCATCGTAAGGATTCCTGATAAAATAGGCTGAATTCCAAATTTGGTCTGCAACAATGCAGTCACCACTCCTGCCAACGCACCCGCTATAACAGCTGCAATTACTCCAGCATATGGCATTCCATTAAAAGCCAATATTGCTGAAGCCGCTGCTCCTAACACAAAGCTTCCGTCTACAGTCAAATCTGCAATATTCAAAATTTTAAATGATATAAAAGACCCAAATGCAAGAAGTGAATAAACTAATCCTAATTCAATTGCACCAATAAAAGATACTAAACTCAATTTTATCTCCCCTTATTCTATAACTTGAAAATCCTTTAAATCTTCTTCTGATAATTCTATACCAATTTCTTTTGCTGTAGTAGTATTAACAATTTTTGTATATTCCTTCAATGTTTCCACAGGAATACTTGAAATACTTTCACCATCAACAACTTTTTTAACCATTGCTGCTACCTGTCTTCCTAAAACAGTATAATCAATTCCAACTGTTGCAAATCCGCCATCAATAACCATCGAATCAGCTCCCACATATACAGGGATATCTGCATTATAAGCTTCTGCTGCCAAAACAGGCATTGCTGAAGCAACAGTGTTGTCTGTAGGAGTAAATATTGCATCAACCTTCCCTACTAGAGATTGAGCTGCCTGAACTAAATCTCCAGAACTTGTTATTGTAACTTCAACAAATTCAAGACCATTAGCATCACAATATTCTTTTGCTTTTTCTATTGCAGCAACGGAATTTACTTCACCACTATTATATATGAAACCATATGTTTTAACTTCAGGTGTTAAATTAGCTGCTAGACTAAAAATTTCATTTACATCTATTGCATCTGAAAGTCCTGTTACATTTGCTTCTGGCTTATTAACATCCTTAACTAGTCCTGCTTCAACAGGAAAGCTAGATGCTGCAAAAACTATAGGAATATCCTTTGTTGCTGCTGCAATACTTTGAGCTGCACCTGTTCCAATTGGAACTATTATATCCATTTTATCACCAATAAATTGAGAAACTATTGTATTAATATTTGAAGAATCTCCTTGAGCATTTTTATAAATTATTTCAACCTTATCCTTTAAACCTTGTTCCTCTAAGCCAATTATAATATACTCTCTAATTTGATTTAATGAGGGATGTTCAACTGGCTGAATAATTCCTATTTTTATTTTTTCCCCATCACTTTCATTTTTAGCATCTTCATTTGTTTCTACTTGTTCATCAGTTTTTACTTGTTCATCTTCCTTAACCTGTGAATCTGAATCACCATTACTGCAACCTGTCATAACTGCTAATAACAACATAATAATTGTTAACATTGAAATTAATTTTTTCATTTCTATTCTCCTTATATTTTTGTATTTACAAAAACAAAAAACCTGTCCTCTGAAAAGGACAGGTATATAATTCCTGCGGTACCACCTTAATTGACTGAAAAACAATCCACTTTTTAAAAAAATGCTATCACATTTTCTGCCTTGTAACGTAGGCATACGTTTCAGATACTTAGGTTAACCCCTTTCACCTCACCCTCAACGATCCATTTGTCTGTACTGCGTTCTATGAGGCTCTCATCTTCCCTCACTCTCTGTAAGTGCACATATCAGTTTAATCTTCGCTTCAACGGTTTTGTTTTTGTATTATTGTTAAGGATTTTATCACTATAAAAATCCTTTGTCAAGATAATTTTTTGTGTTTTTTTATATAATTTAGGATAGTGTCCTTATCATTTTCTAGCTTACCTTCAATTACCATATCCAATATTTCATTCAATATTTTTCCAACTAACTTTCCTTTTTTAAATCCTTCTTCAATTAAATCTCGTCCGTTAATTTTTAAATCTTTTAATGAATAGCATTGATTTTCTTCAACTATTATTTTAACCATTTCCTCTATTTGAATTAGAAAATAAAGTTCACGTGAAGAATTTATAGATCTTGACATAACGATAGCTCTTTTTATAACTAATAATTGTTTGAAATTATCATATCCAATTTTATTTAATAATCTCTTTATATCAACTTGATTAGGAATTAATTCTACATTTAAATTTTCACATAGAATTTTTATATTATTAATTGTATGATTATCATATTTTAATCTTTTTAAAATATCTTCTCTATTTATAATGTTGCTAAAAATCAATGAAAGCCTTAATATCAAATGTTTAGGAGTATAAGACATTGCTCTTAAAATATTTATCCAAGTTTCATAATTAATATCACGTAATTCTTCAATAAAAACCTCAAAAATATCCTTATATTCATCCATTATTTGAAAAAACTTTTCTCCAAGAACTAATTTATTAAATTCACTGATAATTCTTTCTGAAGAAATATTAATTAATAGATTTTTATTTTTATGAATACTAACAGAAGATTTTTCTTCTATCTGAAAATTTAATACAGAAGCAAATCTCAATGCCCTTAAAATCCTTAATCCATCTTCATTAAATCTAGCATCTGGATTACCAACGCATTTGATTTGTTTTGAATTAATGTCCTCTATACCTCCATATAAGTCTACTAAACCTTCTTTATTATATGCCATAGCATTAATTGTAAAATCCCTTCTCTGCAAATCTAATGAAAGATTGTTAGTAAATTCCACAGTTTCTGGTCTTCTATTATCTTTATATTCACCATCAATTCTGTAAGTAGTTATTTGCAAAGGAATCTTATTAATCAATACAGTAACAGTACCATGCTTTAAGCCAGTTTCAATTATTTTATGATCTTGAAAACATTTCATCATATCAGCAGGAAAAGCTGATGTAGTAATATCCCAATCTTCAGGCAAGACTCCAAGTATACTGTCTCTCACACAACCGCCAACAACATAAGCTTCAAAACCATTATTATTTAATATATTTAATGCTAATTCAACCTCAAAAGGAAGATTAATATAAAACTTATCCATACTGCTACCTTCTTTAAATTTGTTTAATCTCGTTTCATTATTATACTATTAATTTTCAGATTTTCAAGGTGAAATAAAAATAAGCACCTAATTTACTTAAGAAATAAATTAGGTGCTATTAAATTATAGAATTATAAGGTGTCAATAACTTTGTTGCTAGTAGGATAAACAATACCATCTTTCATAACAAAATCACATTCACTTAATGCATCACAATCTTTCAACAGATCACGATGCCATCCTGCAATATCCGCAAGCTTACCAGGTTCAATTGTACCTACAATATGATCTATTCCTAAAATATTAGCATTTACAGCAGTAGCTGACTTTAATGTTCTGAAAGGATCCATTCCACTTCTAATCCAACAGCGATATTCATACCAGCTTTCATATGGCTGGTGAACAGCACAAAGATCTGAACCAAATCCCAACTTAATTTTGCTGTTACATATAATTTCACGACTCTTCTTAAGTATTGGAGCATATTTTCTAAGCTTCATTTGAGCATCTGCAGTGTTTTGAGCAATATACTCTTCATTACCTTCAATCATATCTTGAAAAGGTGTAAATGTTGGGACAAGATAAGTTCCACTTTCTTCAAATAAGGCAGCAGTCTCTTCATCCATTAGTGCGCCATGTTCCATTCCATCAATACCAAATTCAATTAACTTTTTCATCATATGACAAGGATAAACGTGTGATGTTACTGGCTTATCCAATTCATGGGCTGTATTTATTATTATACGCAATTCATCATCAGATAAATAACATATATCTGGTCCCCCATCAGGACTTAAAAAACTACCTGATATAAATACTTTTATAAAATCGCCACCATATTTAACCTCACGACGCACTTGATTGCGGAAAAAATCCGGACCACTTCCTATAAATGAAAGTTGCATCTTTTCTGAAGCAGGTGGATTTGCAGAAGCGTACATACTCATATCTCCAGGCATACCTGTTCCGCCAAGCATATGACACCCAACCTTCATTCTTGCACCAGGGAATAAACCTCTGTCTATAACATTTTTAACATCAACTATTCCAAAACCTTCTGGCCCCATACCGTTAACCCTTATAGATGTAAAACCTCTTTCCAAGCATCTTTGAGCTGTATGCAAAAATGCAAGTGTACTATAACCTTCAGATTGGAATAGAATTGTGTCCATTTCCTGCCATTTCATTAGATTGCCATGTATATGTGCATCAATCATACCAGGAGTTACAGTTAAGTGGCTAAGATCAATAACTTCTACATTTTGTGGACGAACTAAATTTTTTCCTACTTCAACAATTTTATTGCCATGTATAAGTATTTCCATGTTGCTTTGCAGTTCGTCTTTAATACCATCAAACAACTTTCCACAAATAATTAATTTTTTATTTTCCATTAGTAATCTCCTTTTTATTAATGTAATATTATTTTCTGTCCCTTTTATCTCAATATTTTGCAAAAAACGTGCCGATACAATTTGTATATATAATAAATTGCAAATTCCCAATGTTTTATTGTGTTTTAGCATAAATAAATAATTTATTAAACATATATTTTTCGTCCAATATATCTAATTATATTTACTTTATTTTACACATTCAGACTTTTTAGACGTCTTTTAGAAATATAGATAAATCAAACTTTACTTAGAAAAAAGCTATATAACTATTATTTCTTGTAATTGAATCAACAATAAACAACGCTTTTAGAGCAAATCGATATAATTCTTGACAAGCAGAAAAACATGTGCTAATATGAACAATGTTCAGTTTGAAAGTTTATTATGAATAAAAATATTACTTCTAGAGAAGATATACTTTCAGCAGAGAAAAAAATCATAATTCAATCAGTTATTATGAGTTAAACATGAAAGATGTAGCGCATAAATGTGGTATTTCCGTAGGATCAGTTTACAACTACTTTCAATCTAAAGGTGATTTGATTGTTGCAACAATTGAGTCTATTTGGACGTCAAACCGAACAATGTTCATTAAATATTTAGGAGGCTTACTTATGCAAGCAATTATGGAAACTTTATTTGATGTGGTATATTTAACCACAGTGGTTACTCTTGGAATCATTATGATAAAAAATTCCAAAGGTAACAAGCAATACACACTATTTGGTATCATGGCAGTTGTACTCGGTGCAGGCGATTCCTTTCATCTTATTCCCCGTGCAATTGCATTATGCACAACAGGGCTTCAAAATTATATTGTCCCACTGGGAATAGGTAAATTTATTACATCTATTACCATGACTGTTTTTTATATCTTGCTTTACTACGTCTGGAGAAAACGCTATAACATCAGCGGAAAACAAAGTGTTACCATAACTGTTTATCTGCTTGCTGCTATGCGAATTATTTTGTGTCTATTCCCGCAGAATGCTTGGACAAATGCTAATCCATCTTTGTCATGGGGAATTTACAGAAACATTCCTTTTGCTCTCATGGGACTACTTATTATTATTCTGTTTTATAAAAGTGCAAAAGAGTACAACGACAAATCTTTCCGATTTATGTGGCTTACCATTGTATTGAGCTTTGCTTTTTATATACCTGTTGTGTTGTGGGCAGATGTAAGTCCATTGATTGGTATGCTTATGATTCCAAAAACCTGTGCATATGTTTGGACAGTGTGGATTGGATACAGTGATATGAAAAACGATCAGAAAGGGGTAAACGCATAATGCAGGAAAAGGACAAACGCATCCAAATTATGCAGAATGCTCCACCGCTCAAAGCAATTTTTACCATGTCCATCCCTGTTATTCTCGGTATGATGGTCAATGTAATCTATAACCTGGTGGATACCTGGTTTATCGGCATAATGGGCGATGAGTTGCAACTGGCCGCCAGCAGCTATTGTACTCCTATTTTTGTAATCGTCATGGCGGTTGCCAGCTTGATTGGAACAGGCTGTGCTTCATATCTGTCCCGCAGCCTGGGAGCCGACCGCAAGGATAAAGCAGAAAAAACACTTGCTACTGGGCTCTTGCTTATTTGTCTGTTTGGTCTGTTGGTGGCAATCACTGGGCTTGTGTTCCGCAGCCAGATTCCTCATATTCTCGGAGCAAGTGAACTCAGTTTTAAGTTTACGCAGCAGTATGGGACCATCCTTATGGTTGGTGGCGTATTTATCATAGGAAATTTTGCCCTTGGTCAGTTGATCCGGGCGGAAGGCTCCACTAAATTATCCATGGTAGGCATGATGATGGGCACTGTTGCAAACATTCTATTGGACCCCCTCTTTATCTTTACCTTTGGCTGGGGCATCTCTGGGGCCGCGGCGGCCACCGTAATTGGTAATGGATTGTCGACGTTGTTCTACCTGATTTGCTATCTGCGTCGAAAGACCATTTTGAGTTTGACTTTCCGTGGATTTACGTTAGAACCAGAGATATTGAAAGAAATCTTTGCGATTGGTGTACCCGCAACAATCGGACAAATGCTGATCAGCGTTGCCCAGATGACTTGCAATAATCTAGCCAGTGTGTATGGAGATGTCACGGTGGCCTCACTGGGGATTGCCCTCAAAATCATGACCATTGGCACTTATGTGTTTATGGGATTCAGCGCCGGCTGCCAGCCCTTGATGGGCTACAACTACGGCTCTGGGAATTATGAGCGTATGATGAGCTTTATCAAAACAGGAATACTATCCACCAGCTTGGTTGGGCTGTTTCTAACACTGGTGTTGGGAGCTTCGTCCCCCTTTCTTGTTGCCGTGTTCACACCATTGGAAGAAGTCCGCAGTAGCGGTTCCGCCATCCTGCGCACCCTGATTCTATCCCTTCCCTTTATGGGTGGCATAACGCTGTGTTCCACTACTTTTCAGGCTATGGGTAAGCCTCTAAAAGCTTTCATTCTAACCATATCGAGGCAGGGATTATTGTATATTCCCTTATTGTTCCTTCTAAACCACCTGTTTGGCTTGAGTGGAATGGTATACTCACAACCCATAACCGATTTTATTATGCTTCTTGTGTCCAGTACTTTTTTATTAAAGGTACTACATTCACTCAAAACAGGTCTTCAAGAGAAGGACAATTTGAAGGATACGGCGTGCTAATTTATCTCAAGATATAAAAAACAAACAGCTTTCTTTTCTGTGACTGATTCGTGTTATGATCATTAACAGGTTAAGGGAATAAGGGCTTTTTCAGTGTTAAAAGCGCCAGAAAATGAGAATGTCATGGGTCTTTCAACCCATGACATCCATAATTATCATTACTTATGGCGGAGAATGAGGGATTCGAACCCTCGATACAGTTTCCCGTACACACGCTTTCCAGGCGTGCTCCTTCAACCACTCGGACAACTCTCCAAAATTCTTTACGGCAAATGTAATTATAACCTGAAGCATGGGCAATTGTCAATGGTTTTTGAAATTTTAATACTATTGTTAGAAGTCTGCAACTTTTTATAACTTAACATCTTGGTATCAGCACAAGTGTCAAAATGTCTAATATGTCAAATTATTTTACTTATCTTAACACTATTTTACCAATCTTTAATAATTGTGATATTAATTTTAAATTATATTAATACAATTTATTTGTTGATAATCCAATGTAATTTTGAACTCTCTACTATCTTTATAATATTATGGCATAAAAATTGCTTCTATTTATAGAAAAACTTGTAAAAATAATGTTTACATTATTAATTGTTGACACAATAATAAAAGGAGGCTATCTAATGGAATATTTAAAAATAGCAAACAGCAGTACAATGTGGGTATTATGCGCTTTAGTTCTTTTTGCAGTTATAATTCAAACTATTATATTTATTAAACGAGGTTGGACTGAAGCTTTAAAATTAGGAGTAAGTAACAAAACTTTACGTAAAACCGTAACTGCTAGTATAACACTTTCTATATTACCTTCATTACCAATTTTACTAGTATTATTTGTTATGTTACCGATATTGGGAATACCTTTACCATGGCTTAGACTATCAATTATAGGAAGTGCTTCTACTGAATTATTAGAAGCAACTATGGGTATTGAAGCTTTAGGTGAGACATTAGGTGGAAATATTTCAAAGGAAGCATTCGCTGCTGCTATGTGGGCAATGACAATCGGTGGCGTTTCAGCAACACTGTTAACGGTTATAATATTAAAACCAATTAGTAAAGTATATGAAAAATTTTCAAAAGGAAGTTTATTATTATTATCAATAATTGGAGTTTGCAGTATGGCAGGTGTTATAAGTTCATTATGCACAACTTATGTTCAAGGTTCAGTTAAATCATTGATAGTATGTTTTACCAGTTGTAGTATAGCTGTTATTCTCGCAATTTTGGCCAATAAAAATGATATTTTCAAAAAAATATCAGACTATAGTCTTACGATTTGCCTTGTATTTGGAATGGTTATAGCAATACTTTTGGGTTAGGAGGAAAATATGAATAATAAAAATTTAGATTTTAATAATTGGGTACATAATTTTGGAATTTTATCTAGTTTAATATTAATTATTTTAATGCTTGCTGTACCAATAGTAGCATGTACAGTTTTTGATATGTGGCCTAACCTAGTTGGCATGATCCCTACACTTATTGCCATTGCAATGATGTTTGTTCCATTTTGCATTGGTGAATGTATAGCTTATCCACCAATAATTGGGCCAGGTTCAGTTTATATGGCTTATATTACAGGAAACACAAGTACCTTAAAGCTTCCTTGTGCACTTAATGCATTATCAATAGCTGAAGTTGAAAAAGGTACAGACGAAGCAAATGCAGTTTCACTTATTGCAGTTGGAGTATCAAGTTTGACTGTTATAATCATAATTATTTTAGGTATAATTTTATCAATACCACTTTATCCAGTTTTAAATAATCCAATTTTAGCACCAGGTTTCGGGCAGGTGGTTCCAGCTTTAATGGGAGCATTATTAGGATCGACAATAGTTGGAAATGTGAAATATTATGTTGCTCCATTAATAGTTGCAATATGGTTTGAATACTTTACATCTGTAGGTTTTGAATTCTATATGTTAATATCAATAGCAGTTTCAATGTTCGTTGGATATTATTTAAATAAGAAAAAAATGTATATAAATGAAGAATGAATATAGCTAAAAAGAGCCAAGAACGGCTCTTTTTTTAAAAACTTCTTAATATCTAATACATCAGATATAAATCCACTATCTTCCATTACCAAAATAAAACAACGCAATTGTACCTGGACCTGAATGAGTACCAATAACGGGACCAATGTCATTGATTACCACATCTCTAACTTTTAATTTATCTTTAATAAGATTTCCTAGATAATTAGCTTCATCAAAACAATCTCCATGACCTATAAATACAACTTGTTCTTCTGGATTAACACATGTTTTTTCCATATGATCATATAAGGCATGAATTGATTTTTTTCGACCTCTAACATTTAACATTGGAATTAAATGCCCTTCATCGTCAACATGCAATACTGGTTTTATATTTAGTGCTGTTCCTATGGAAGCAGTTAAAGCACTAACTCTTCCTCCCCGCTTTAAATGATTTAAATCATCAACGGTAAACCATTGACATAATTGCAATACATTTTTTTTAAGCCATTCATAAAGTTCATCAATGTTAAGGCCAGCTTCCTTTTTCTTCGCTGCAATATAAGTAAATAGCCCTTCACCCATTGAAGCACTTTTAGAATCAAAACATAAAATTTTCACATCTGGATACTTTTCTCTAAGTTCGTCAACAGCCAATAATGATGCGTTATAGGTTCCGCTTAGTCCTGATGAAAAGCCAATATATAAAATTTCTTGACCATTTTTTATAATTGGTTCAAAAAATTCTATAAAACATGCTGTATTAACAAGAGATGTAATAGATTTTTGGCCATTTTTAAGTCTTTGGTAGAATTCATGTGGTTGTAACTCTCTATTATCAGGATAATTAACATATCCTTTACCTTCTAATTCAAATGACATTGGTATAACTTTAATATCAAATTCTTCAATAATATTTACTGGCAAATCTGCAGTAGATTCTGTTACAATAACATAGTTTTTCATAATTTCAGCCCCTTATATGATTTTCTATATAAATTCTTTTCATTAATAGTATAATAATATTCCCTAAATTACAATATATATTACTATATTGTAACAGTTTTTACAATACCTGTGTTTCCAATAAAATCCAGATTCTATTTGATGTTTTTATTAATATATAAATCTTAAGAAATTTTGTTAAAATTATTGGTTAGTGAGTATAATTAATATTAAACCATTTCCTCGTCATGAAAGTTCAGTTAATGAAATGCTAGATCAAGTAATGTTTTTAATTAGAGTTCCTTCAGTTTTTTAATTAACACCTATTATTGTAGCAGACAGTTGTTCATAGAAAAATTCTATTTATTAAAACTCATATATAATTCAAACAATTCATTCTTATGATTAATAACAGAATCAACGATGTTAGGGTCAAAATTCTTACCACTACCTTTAACAATTATATCAAAAGATTTGTCAAAATCAAATGCCTCCTTATATGGTCTTTTGCTAGTTAAAGCATCAAATACATCTGCAACTGCAACAATTCTTGCACTTAATGGAATATCCGTCCCTGACTTTTGATATGGATATCCTGTACCATCCCATTTTTCGTGATGTCCTTCAGCTATTTCTATTCCCATTTTAAACATGCCTTGATTTCTTTTAGCAATATTTCCTTCTGCTGTTTTCAAAACATCTGCACCATAAATAGTATGTTGTTTCATTTCTGCAAACTCCTTTACGGTGAGAGGACCAGGTTTTAAAAGTATACCATCTCTTACTCCAACCTTACCAATATCATGCATTTGACTAAACCTTTCAATATCCATTAAAAACCTCAGGGTTATAATTTCATCGTATACGTGATCCTTCATTAGAAATTCAGTAATCCTAACAGTATATTGCTTCATTCTTTCTAGATGATCTCCTGTATCTTCATCCCTGGCTTCGACCATTTTAGTAAGTGCTATCAATGTACTGTACAATAGTTCATCAATAAAAATATTTTTATTTAAGCTTATAGAAATACTATTTGACAATGTCTTTAAAAAAGTAATATGTTTTTCTTCATAAATATCTTTATTAACGCTTGAAAAAAATATTATACCTACTGGATTGTGATTAATTTTCAAAGGCAAACTTATAGATGATTTTATACCTGCTTCTAATAAAACTTTATTATACTCTGCTTCTTTATTTTTTACATATAAATCTAAATCATTAATAACACGGGGAGTATCATTAGTAACAATGCTCTCAAGACTTGTTTCACTTAAGTTAGCCCTAATACCCGCTAATTTTTTAGGCAAATCTTCAAGCATTGGATCAGATATTCCAAATGATGCTTCTAATACCCGTCCATCATCCTTTAATAATGCAATACCAATATGTGAGTATGGGATAAAATCTATAAATGATACATAAATATAATTTAAAATACCCTCAAAAGAAACGTCTTGGTTTAAATTCTCAATTAGCTCTATTAATTTGTCAAGTTTATTAATTCCAGAATTAATTTCTTCAATAATAGGTGTTAGTTCATCTTTGGTAGTAAGCGATTTTTTAGTATTTTCATCAAGTAAACCAAAATTTTTAATACCTTCATATAATGCATTCAAAGGTTCAATTAAATATTTATTAAGCTGGTTAAAAGAAACAAAAAATAATACCATAAAAACAATAAATATTAAAAAAGC
>JAQVWY010000061.1 GCA_028709465.1 Tissierellia bacterium
AAAAATTTCCTAGATAATATACCATAAAATACAGTTGTATATGTTATAATAATTGGAACAAATGCTAAAACAACCAATGAAATATTAAAATTCATAGAAAACATTAACGTTAATGAAACTATGATAAGTACTATGGTTCTAAACATTTCAGCTAATTGAACAGAAATAAAATTTCTTACAACCTCAACATCTGACGTTGCTCTTTGTATTAAATCCCCTGTTTGACTTTTTACATGATAACTATAGGGCAATTTTTGAATATGTTTATAAAGATTATCTCTTAAATTTTTAATTATACCCTCTGAACCTACAGCCATGGATATCCTGCTAATATAATCACAAATACAAGTAAATACGGCTAATATCAGTATAACTATTGAACAAATCCAAATACTTTCCCTTATTCCCTCTCTTCCTCCAAGATCATTAATTATTTTCATAATTCCATCTAAAAAATTAATAGGTTCGTTTCCTATTATAGAATCCACTGTAATCCTTATGACTTGGGGAGTTGTAAAACTAATAAAAACTCTGATTATAGTTGCAATAGCAGATATAAGTAAAAATCTTTTAAATCCATATGAATATAATAGTAAAGTTCTAAAGTTTGAATTATTGTTTTTACTCAAGGTATCACTTCCTATATTATTAAATTCTGAAGCACCAATTTATTCTAATATAATTTAACAACACTGTCAACAACCTTAATTGACACAAAATTTTGACAAAATAAAACCCTTTAAATAAGGAATGGGAACACACCTTTAAGTACAGTCCCATCTATGTGGGTAAGGCTTAAAGGAATGTCCCCATACCTTTTATGGAGATCCTTCATTGTCGTTCAGGATAACAAAAGTATTAATTTTTTATTAACTCTTCAAAGTGGTTGCTGTAAACTATGCTACCATCATTAAAAATCCACATTGCTACAGTATTTGGAATACTTTCAATTAATTCTTTCCCCTGCTCTAATGGCATAGTGAATAGCGCAGTGGATAAAGCATCAGCCAACCCTGAGTCATCACATATGATTGTAACTGCTGCAAAATATTCAGCAGGAAATAAAGTTTCTGGATCTATAATATGGTTATATCTCTTACCATCAACTGTATAATATCTTTCATAATTTCCACTTGTAACTAATGACTTATTTGATAAATTCACAGTCTTCAACGTATGTTTTTCACTATCTTTATCTGGGTTTTGTATTCCAACACTCCATTCTTCATTACTATCAATCTTTTTATCCAATGTAAGAACATTTCCTCCAACACTTAATATGCCAGATACAAAACCTTTTTCTTTTACAACTTCACTTACACGTTCTGTTGCGTATCCCTTCGCAATTGCACCAACATCAAGACTCATATCTGGATCGTTTAAATAAACGGTAGAATTTTCTTCATCTACAATAACATTATTTATATCTGTATGCAATGCTGCCTCCTTTAGCAAATCAATTGGAGGTAAACTTGCATTTAAAGGATCATCAATTCCTTCCGTACGATAATCATGCCATATTTTTAGCACTGAGCCCATTGCAATATTAGTTTTTCCTTTAGTCAAAACATATGCATCTTTTGAAAACTTAATTAAGTCAATAATTTCTTTATCTACTTTTATTGGTTTAATTCCTGCGTTATCATTAATTGTCTTTATATTGTTAATGCCATCATAATCATTATATATATCATACAGTTCGTGATAAGCTTTAAGTTCATCATAAATTAATTGAGTATAACTTTCAAATTCTCTTTTATTTTCAGAATATCCTACAATCTGAGTAGCTGTATTAAACAGCTCAAGAAATTCTGCTTCATATCGTTTTGTTTTATTAATATCACAAGCAGTTGTAATATTAATAAATAAAACCATACAAACTATTAAAATAACCCTTTTATACAAATTAACCACCTCAATAAGGAAATAAACAATAGTTTGGTAAATATAATTTGTCAAACTATTGCTTTAACAGTAACGTTTATTTTTTATTTTGCATTAGATTTAGCTTTTTCAATCATTGCTTGGAATTCTCCAATTCCAGCTGTAACTGATGCTGTCAAATCTGCTTCTGTAGCATGACCTGTTTCATCTACAGCAATACCTTTAACTTCTTCTACTGTTTTTCCAACAACATATTTAGAAAATGCATCAGCTTGTTCATACCACTCTTTACCTATATTTGATTTACTCTTCATTCCATAGTCATCGCCTAATTCAACTTTTGTTTTAAGTGGTGCTGCTAAATCAGTTGTAATTTTACCTGTTACATCAAAGTTTACATTACTTTGTGAAGCATCAATTACACAGCTTGTAATTTTTCCATCAGCATCAAATGTAGTTGCTACATAATGTGTGTATGCTTGAGCAACACCTTCTGCATCAGCAGCTGCATCTTTTGATTTACCTATAGTAGTTTCAACACCAAGACCTAATGTATCAGTAGCTTTAGCTCCTAAATCTTGTGCATTTGCTACTGCTTTTTCAATAGCTTCTATGTATCCGCCAACTTTGATTGTAACAGATGCAGTAATGTCTTCATCAGTTAAATGAGTTTCCTCATCAAGTTTAAATCCTTTTATTTCTTCTACAGTTTTCCCAAGAATATAATCAGCAAATGCATTTGCTTGCTCATTCCATTCTTTGCCAATCTTTGAAGCCTTACTCATTCCATATTCTGTTCCAAGATCTTGTTTTGCTTTAAATACAGTTGCTAAATCAGTTGTAACTTTTCCTTCATTGCTAAAGCCTATTTTAGTTTGAGCTGTATCTATTTTAGCTTTAACTATTTTCCCATCATTATCAACCATAACTGCTACTACAACTGAATCAACTTGAGCATTTCCTTCAGCGTCAGCAGCTGCATCTTTAGATTTTCCTATTGATGATATTACTGCCATACCTGTTTTAACAGCATCACCAGCTGCTGGTGCTTCTTCTTTTTCTTTTTCTTCTTCTTTTGGTTCTTCTACTGGTGTTTGATCTTTAGGATCTTCCGCAGTTTGTTGGCTACATCCAACGGAGATAGCTAAAACCATAACTAATACTAAAAATAATGATAAATATTTTTTCATAACATCCTCCATAAAACACATATTGTTTATATAAACCAAGTTTACTTGGATTATAACTATTTAATTATTTGACCCTATAAGCTTTGTCTAGTAAATTTTTTAGTCTTTTATATTTCTCTTCAGTAATATCTAAAGAATTTATAATGTATAAACATTTATTATAATATTTTTTAGCAAACATATGAGTATAATTAAGTCCTCCTGATTTCAAAACAGTTTCATTAATATCCTCATTTGTAATTTCCCTTGTTTTAATCTTTTCTTTAAATCCTGATACATTTTTCAATGTATAGATTAAAGGTAATGTTACAACTCCTTGTTCATAATCAGATTGAACTGGCTTTTTAGCAATGTCTACTGTTGTTTCAAAATCCATACAATCATCGGTAAGCTGAAAAATCATACCTATATATCTTCCAAGTTCTTTATATTTATTAATAACATACTTTTCCTTTTCACACAATATAGCCCCTGCAAAAAACGAAGCTTCGAAAAGTGCAGCAGTTTTTCCAGAAATAATTTTCAAATATTTATAAACAGATAAATTTAAATTAAAATTATTAATATGTTGGTTTAATTCGCCTAAACACACCTTGGCAACATAATCTTCTATATTTAAATCCAAAAAATCTTCTTTATTTGGAATTGATGCTGCTAATTTAAGTGATACTGCCAACAAATAATCACCACATATTACGGCTGTACGCTTCCCATATTTTTTTTGTAAAGTTTCGGAACCTCTTCTTAATTCTGCATTATCTATTACATCATCATGAACCAAAGTTGCCAGATGTAATAATTCAATAGCCGCGGCAAATTTAACAGCATTAGGATCTATTAAGCCATTACCATCCATAGCACAAGATAACACAGAGTGGGCACGAATAAACTTACCCTTAGATTCAGTTAAATGTTTAGTATAATTTCTTATGATAACAGGTGAGGAAGATAGAATTCTATCAACCTCATCTACTACTAATTTAACTGCTTGATCATATGTTATTAATAAACCTTCATTAATTTTATTATTTGTATTATTTTTATTAATCATTGTAAATATACAGCCTTCTCACAAAAGGTATTTGTTTCCATTTCTTTTTAAGATATGGCATTACATAATAGTCAAAACCAAATGTTCTTCCTGCGCCAATTAAAAGTGCAATTGATGCAAATATCATCCAGAAAGTATTTAAATACAAACCTGTTGTACATACAAACATAAATTGTAATACTATGGATACAAATGATGCTACTGATGTAAATAATCCACCAATTAATGCAAGACCTATTAAAATTTCAGCTATTACAATAAATCCCTGCATAAATAATTGTACTTTATCACTTGGCATAATAAATGAATCAACAAACCAATTCATTAATGGAACATTTAATTTAAAAGCAAAATCACTTATAGTTGACTCAACTATAGATTTTCCACTAACAAATATTACTTCAAATAATCCAAGAAAATCAAAATTTAATATTTTAGTTCCAATAGCTTCCGCTGCAGCACCTGCAGCACCTGTTGCTGCAGTAACTGTATCTACAACTGCTTCAGCTGCTCCTGTTGCACCACTTACACCATCTACAGCGCCTGGATTAATTATACTGTTATACCACGCATTAGCACCACCAAAAAATCCTGTGAGCTTAGGAGAAGAAAACCAACCTTCAACAACTTTCATTACTCCTTCAAATACCCATATACATCCAAGCCATAATCTTAATGGAACTAATAAAAAGCTTGGTGTTCTATTTGAGAAATGCCCTCCCACGAAGCTTCTGCAATTTCTAATTGTAAAGAATTCATGTTTTACATAACTGAAAATCTTATTCCAACCTAATACTTGAATAAAATATACTATATTAATAAAATGCTTTGTAAACATCGCTAAAAATGAAGGAAGTTTAAACATACGTTTAGGTGTACCTACACTAGCAACACCATAGCGACCGCCTACACAAACCATGAAGCCATGATTTACATGCTTGTATGCATTCATTTCACCATTTCCAGTAACAGCACAAACAATATTATGAGCAGCTGTTTCTGAACTCTGCTCTGCATTTTCAACAACCTGAGGAACTGGTCTTTCTTCACCTTCGTTAATGTAAAACATATTGTCTCCAACAACAAATACATGTTCATCGTCAAGAGAGCGAAGAAATTGATCTACTTTAACACGACCTCTTCCTCCTCCTTGAAGTTGTTTTGTAACTGCAGTTGTAATTTCTGATCCTTCAATACCCGCTGCCCAAATTACAGTTCCAGTTATATGTTTTGTAACAGTGTCACCATTTTTAGTTATAACATAGTCCGGTCCAACTTCTTGAACAAAATTATTTAATAGGAGATCTACGCCCATTTTAATTAATCTTTTTTCTACTTTTCGAGATAGTGTTTCATCCAAATTAGGAACAGTTCTAGACAAACCATCGGCATTTACAAGAGTTACAAGACTTCTCTCTATTTCATATTTTTCACAGAGAATTGGAACATATTCCGCAAGTTCACCAACCATTTCAACACCGGTAAAACCAGCGCCTATTACATGAAATGTCAATAGTCTTTTTTTCTCTTCTAAATTTGTTTCACATGCCGCTTTTCTAAACATGTCATGTATATGATCTTTTAGTTTTACTGCATCTTCATAAGACCAAAGCATAAATGCATGTTCTTTAACTCCTTTTATGCCAAAATCTGTAGGTTTTGAACCTGCTGCTAACACTAAATAGTCATATTCATAATTTTCATTGCTACCAATCACTTGCTTATTATCAAAATCAATAGAATTTACTGTGTCAAGTTTTACATCAACTTTTCTACCCGCAAAAACTTTCTTTAAACTTATTTTTATGCTATCTTCATCTACACGGTTAGCTGCAACTTCGTGCAGTTCAGTAAGCATTGTATGGAATGGATTTTTGTCAATAATAGTAATATTAACATCTGAATTGATTTTTTTAAATCTTTTAGCTAGTTTCTTTGCAGTTAATATACCTGCATAACCAGCTCCAACAACTACTATTTTCTTTCCCATAGTTCTCTCCTTTTCTTTTATAAATAGAAAATTGCTTAATTCAAAATAAATAATATATAATAATACTAATGTTAAAACTTTAACTATTTTCTATATGTTAAACTAAACGTTTGGTATTATCAAACGGCGTTTCCATAATATATTAAAATAAAAAGGGATTTTTTTTTATTGTTCCCTATATCCTAGTTTATATGAAATTCTTTTTGTTGCTTCAACTAATATATTAATTGCTTCGTTAACCTTTTCATTCGTCATTCTTACTGCTGGCCCTGTAACACTTACACCATATTTAGCTTCACCAGTATAATCAAAAACAGGAGCTGCTACACAAATTAATCCTATTAAATTCTCTTCATGATCTAAGGCGTATCCTTGTTTTTTTATTAATGCAAGTTCACGAAGAATTTGCTGTTTGTTATTAATAGTATTAGGAGTAACCTTTTCAATCTTTTCAGGTATAATCTGTTGTTGAATTTCCTCATCTAAATGCGCTAATAAAACTTTTCCATCTGCAGTACAGTAAGCTCTGTTCCTTGAACCTATTTTTGTAGAAATTTTTATAGAACTATTACATTCTTTCTTATCAACATAAACAACCTCAAGTCCATTAAGAATCGCCACATGAACTGTTTCTTCAAGCTTCTCACAAACTTCTTCAATTATGGGATATGCAATATTTCGCACATCCATAGAGGAAATAACTAATTCCCCTAATTCTATTAAAGCTAAACCTAACCTATATTTCTGCGTTTTTTCATTTTGATCTATAAGGCCATGATATTTTAGCGTATTTATTATCCCATGAACTGTACTTTTATTTAGTCCAAGTTGATCTGATATTTCAGAAAGCTTAAGCTCTTTTTTATTGTCTTTAAAGCACTTTAATATTAAAATAGCCCTATCCACAGATTGAACTCTAGATGATGTATTCATACTTAATTTTTTTATAGTGATATTAACATAAAAGTTCCAAAAAATCAATAGTAAAATAATATGCTTATATTACTTAATTGTAACAAAGCATTTCTTAAGTCTACGCCTACTATTTTTTTATTAGAAAGTCTATGTTAAATACACCTTGTCCTCCTTGAATTATTACTTTTTTATAATAAATTCATTATTTATTATATATAGCTAGACTTATTGATAAAGATTATTTGTTATTTATCAAACATTTTAACACTGCTTTATGTTCCAGTCAAACAAAAATTAATTTATTTCTTGACAATTGAAATTAATTTTGCTTTTCTAGTAGACATGTTTAAAATAATAAGTTAAACTTTAAGTATTATTAACATTACATATAACTAATAAGGAAGGTTTTTTATGAATAATCAAATTACACGAGAAGAAGCTTGGAATTTATTGAATAAATATAACAAGGAAGAATTCCATATTAAACATGCCGAAACAGTTGAAGGTGTTATGAAATACTTTGCAAGAAAATTAGGATTTGAAAATGATGTAGAATTCTGGGGAAATGTTGGCTTATTACATGATTTAGATTTTGAAATGTATCCTGATGAACATTGTATAAAAGTTCAAGAAATTATGAAAGAAAAAGGTCTTTCTAATGAAATGATTCATGCTGTTGCAAGTCATGGTTATGGCCTTACAAATGTAGAAACTCGCCCTGAACACATTATGGAAAAAGTATTATATGCAACTGATGAATTAACTGGTTTAATAGGGGCAACTGCTATTATGAGACCATCTAAAAGTGTGTTAGATTTAGAAGTAAAATCTGTTAAGAAAAAATTCAAAACTCCTAGTTTTGCAGCAGGATGTTCTAGAGAAGTTATAAGTAAAGGCGCTGAAATATTAGGCTGGGAATTAGATTATTTAATTGAACAGACGATTCTCGCGATGAGAGAGATTGAGTTAATGCAGAATTGAGAATTAGAATTATAAAATAATGAAGGGAATACAGAACTTTGTTTAATGCAGAATCTTTCATTCTGAACCAAAGGAAATGCAGAGAATGCAATAAATGCAGTTTGTTTTGCGTCATTCTGAACCAAAGGTGTAGAATCTCTTTACAAATTGGGGACATTCCTTTAAGGCTAGCCTCCGTAGGTTTACTATCTTAAAGGTGTGTCCCCATTCTTATTTTGAGATCCTTCACTATCGTTCAGGATGACATATTATACAGTTATTAATAATTTTTAGTTTGTAACCAGCGTTTTTGCTTTTCTTTTGTCTTTTATTGTATTTTTTATTTTTGTATATGATAGACTTAAAATCACTGAAAGGGGTATTACAACAACGAAATAAATAATCAATTTTTTTGTTATAGATAAAATACCAAGCTTTTCAGTTATCATTATCATAGTTGTTAGTATCATTGGATGCATTAGATATACATAATATGAACTTTGACTAAAAAGTCTAATGTAACCATAAAATTTTATAAATTTATCCTTAACAGCTAGTCCAATTAAATATACAAAAAATATTGAAATTGTTGAAAACAAAAACCATGACAAAGAATATAATTCCCATTGATAATAAGTCACTAAAATATAAAATATTGAAAAAGTTATATAACCAATTGTAATAATTGCCTTATGATTTTCAATCCATGATTTAAATTTATTATATTCTAGAGTAACATACATACCTATTAAATAAAAAAACATATATTTTAAAAATATTCTATCAGATAATTTAAAATTAAGAAATTGAGCACATAATAAATTTATAACAGCAAATATGAAAAGCAACATTATCTTATTATTAGATTTCTTAATTAATCCATAAAATATAGGACCAAGTATATATAATTGTGTAATTATAATAACAAAATATAAATGGTATGACATATTGCCTGCTATAAAACTTTTTATAAAAAAAACAATATCAAATCCATAAAAACCCAGTCTAATAAAATATATATAATATAAAACACACCAAATGAAATATGGTATTATTACCTTTTTAACTCTTTTTATTACAAAAGAAATATAATCTATATCTCTGTTTCTGTAGCTGTAAAATCCTGTAATTCCACTTAAAAAAACAAATATAGGTGTTGTAAATTTCAAACTTCTATTTATTATTAAAGTTAATATATGAGGTAAACTTCCTTGCATATAATCAGTAACCCCGATAGCTGTAATATGAACAATTATTACTGCTATACAGGCTATGCATCTCATATAATCAAGCTCCATAAGCTTCTCTTTTTTAGATTGCAACATTTTCACCGTCTTTTCATTTTATTTTACATATATTTTACCATCTATGTTTGCTTATTGCAATAAAAAAGTCCAGGCTTTACGCCTGGTTTAATTTATTCATTGCTATTGCTAACTTTATTAACAATGCATCACTAAATCTATAAAATCTCAAATACTGCATTGTATTATTATCTAAACCAGCTTTCTCCTGGATTATTTTTTCAGCTTCTTGTACTGTCATATTATCACTCTCCATTTCCTTTTGTATATTTTCTATAAATTTATCCCAATGAGGCAAAATAAGCCTTGGGCAATATTTCCCGCTCCACCTTTGATGAGGAACTATATTTTCAATCTTTATTTTTGTAGCATTTACCAACTGAGCAACAAACCTTATAGCCGTTCCCTCAGCTCCATCCACTTCAGCTATTTCTATTCCAATTGA
Organism: Tissierellia bacterium; assembly: GCA_028709465.1. Taxonomy (GTDB): domain Bacteria; phylum Bacillota; class Clostridia; order Tissierellales; family Sedimentibacteraceae; genus Sedimentibacter. Next base: position 9,740 of record JAQVWY010000061.1, read on the forward strand.
CTTTCTATTTCCTGTTCCTGTCTTTCCATCTCCTGCATGCCATGCTGATTCGGTTATGGGTAACTCTTGATATACTTCATTTGATCCTACTGTAAAATGCCAACTTTTATAAGTGTCAACATTATCAACATACATGGAATTAGCAAGAGCTGATGCTCCTGGATTTCCTGTATTATGAATTGTAATATATTCAGGTATCATTGGATATTGTGGACGTGCAAGAGTATTTGATATTGGTATCAAATGCTGAATAATTTTAATGCCATCTAGCCTAGTAACAATGCCGTTTTTTATTTCCATTATTTACACCTCCAAACTGCAGGCCCCATCACTATAAATTGAGATTAAGCTGCAGCAAACCTACCATCCCTTCTCTAGAAGAAAAAAGGTGGTTCTTATTATTATATGCAGTTTGACTCTCTTGTCCACTTAATTTACCTTAAATTTTCAACTACAAATTTAAGGCAAAAAATTAGATGATTAATTATATTAATCACCTAGTTTCACTTAAAATTTATTGAACATTACCATTTTTAATCTGATTTAATATGTACATATATCTTTTTTCTGCTGCATCAACATTATAAATTGCATAATCAACCAAATCTGGATTTGAAACATTTTCAAATATATTTTTAGCATTATCCCATTCTTTTTTTGCCCTTTTTAGATTTTCATATATATCCTTAGTTTCTTCTGATTGGCCATTATGTATAATATCCTTTAATAATAAAAACTTATTAGACATACCATTCATAAAAAAACCTCCTATCTATAATATTATAGACAGAAGGCTTGTTTTTATTCTAAATATTTACCAAAACAACGTATATTTTATTTATAAATTATTAGACTCCGTGATACAGGATTTATCAGGCCTTAATTTAACTTCATTTAAAATAGTAAATCCTAATATCATCGCTCCACCCAAAATTTGTATTATACTTATGCTTTCTCTTAATAGGGTTACTGATATTATTATTGCGACCAGAGGATCTATATAACTTAAAATAGCTGCTTCTTGACCCTTCAAATCTTTTATTGATGAAAAATACAAGCAATAAGTAACTCCTGTATGGAAAAGGCCAAGAATTAACAAATTTAGCAACCCAGATACATCCAATGAACCTATATTAATCCCTGTAGTATTTAGCACATAAGGAATGAGAATAATTGTGGCTGCAATAAACTGTATTAAAGTTCTATCAATACCAGTTACATTTTTTATAAATTTATTAAGTAAAATTACTGTTGCATAAAGAACAGCTGCTCCAATTCCAAATCCAATACCTAATACATTGTTGATTGATTTATTCATACTTCCAATTCCAATTACCATAATTAACCCAAGTGTTGCCATAATAAAACATACAATTTGTTTAATTGTCATTTTTTCTTTAAATAATATTGGACTTATTATCATAACTATAACAGGAGCAAAATAATAACTTAATGTCGCTATTGATACTGTTGTATAATTATATGCCTCGAAAAGAAAAATCCAATTAAAACCCATTGCTGCTCCAGATATAAAAAGGAAAGGTATGTCCTTTTTAATTTCAGAAAATTTAATTTTCTTTTTTAGAACTATCATATATACAATAATTGCAAAAGATGCAATTATCGCTCTATAAAGTGCAATTTCCCCAGTTGATAGTGTAATATTTTTTACAAAGATTGCAATAGTTCCAAATACTATCATTGAAAATATATTTTTTAACTTCGCTCTCATTCATGACTCCTAAAAACTAACGTAATATATTTTATAAACAATATTAACATCAATTTAATATTTTTTCCACAATTTAATTTATTTTTTTACTGCACTATCGTGTGTTATCAGTTAACGTTTTATTTAACAATGTAGCATCAAATTATTAACTTGTTTGTAATAATATAGCAATTAAATATATTTACAATTAGGATGTTTTTGTATATAATTGTAAAAAATATTAGAAATTTTTGTTTATTAATTAAAATAATGCTATTAATTTATAAAAGCAATATAAGAAAATCTATAAAACATACTTATTTAGATAATTGTAAAATCCTAATAAGTTTTTTTATTCATATTATATTAATTGCTATAATAACTGTCATTTTCAATGGGATATGGTATTATTATAAACTACTTTCAATAATTACACAAATCCACGAAAGAATGATTGTAAAGGGGAGGAATTATGTCTGCAAAAATATTGGTTGTAGATAATTCAGCTGCATGCCAGTTAACAATAAAAAATATGTTAAGTGATTATAACATTTTGACTGCAAGCAATGACTTTGAAGCAATGCATCAGATTAATACAAATATCGATATTGATCTAATTATACTTGACCTTAACATGCTTAAAATGAATGGTGACTTTGAGTTTTTAAATACATTAAAGTCAGATAAACGTTATAAGAACATACATACCATAATTCTTTCAAACTATGTTGATTATGAAAATGATATAAAAACATTAGAATTAAAATCAGTTGATTATATCCAAAAACCTGTTAACATAGAATACTTAAAATCAAGAATTAATATACATCTGCAATCTTTACGAGTGCAGAAATTATATGAAGAAATGATATTAAGCAGTGACATGACATTGGATACTATCTTAAACCAAGTGCCAGTTGGAATAGCAATTTCACACAGCAATGAACCTTTTGATTATGGCAGCAATAATTTAAGCATTATAAACCCAGTTTTTGAGCAAATCACTGGCAGATTAAAAGAAGAACTACAACAATCAGGTTGGAACAATATAACTCATCCAGAAGATCTGGACAAGGATATTGAAAACTTTAATAAATTACAATCAGGCAAAATCAACTCTTATTCCTTGGAGAAAAGATTTATAAAACCTGACGGATCAATTGTATGGGTCGATATGATTGTGGCACAGTTAAACTTAAAAAATGATTTTACATATAACTATATCAGTATCGTTCAGGATATCACAGAGCGAAAAACTATGGAAAAAATTCTAAACGAAAGTGAAAGAAGTAAATCTGTATTACTTGCCAATATACCTGGTATGGCCTATCGCTGCAACCTTGACCGCTACTGGACTATGCAATTCGTATCACAAGGTACTTACGACCTAACAGGTTATGAATCTTATAATTTAGTAAACAACAAAGATTTGTCTTTTAATGATTTGATTGTACCTGAATATCGAAAAGTGCTTTGGGAAAGATGGAAGGATATTATTTCAAAAAAGTTACCTTTTAAATATGAATATGAAATTATAACTGCAACTGGGCAACGAAAATGGGTACTGGAAATGGGTCAGGGTATCTATGATGAAAACGGAAATGCTGAAGCTCTCGAAGGGATTATAATCGATATCTCTGATAGAAAAACGCATGAAATTGAGAATAAACATTTGAGCGAGCATGATACATTAACTGGATTATACAACCGCAAGTACTTTGAGGAACTCTTGGCACATGATAATAAGACTAAATCATATAATAAAAGGGCTATTATAAATGTTAATTTAAGCAAAATCGATTTACTTACCATTTCTTATGGTTTTCATTACAGTCAAGAATTGATTAAAAAAATTGCTGAAGTTCTTTCATCGTATTGTACTGCTAATTGTCAATTGTTTTCTACACATACAAATCGTTTTACATTTTATTTAAAAGAATATCATGATAAAGATGAGTTGATTATATTTAGTAATACAATCGTAGATATTTTAAAATCAATTTTAATAGTGGAAGGTATTGGTGTTGGATTAGGAATTTTGGAAATTGATAATAATGAGTTTGATGTTGATCAAATTCTTAAAAATGTTTTAATTGCTTCCGAAAATGCTTTAAACAAACCTAATCGATATTATAACTATACATTTTTTGATAAAGATATGGAATTGAAAATATTACGTAAAATGAAAATTAAAAATCTGCTTGAGCAAATAGCTAATGGTGATGATAGTAATATTTATATGCAATTTCAACCTATCGTAGATATTAAGCTTAATTGTATATACAGTTTTGAAGCATTAGCACGAATTAAGAGTGATGAGTCAGATATAATATCTCCTGTGGAGTTTATACCCATTGCTGAAGAAACAAAGCTTATTTTTCCTGTAGGTAAAAGAATTATTTATCACTCTTTAAGCTTTCTGAATAAACTAAAAGCAAAAGGGTACGATTTTGTAAACATCTCAATCAATGTGTCAGCAATACAGTTATTAAAGGATGATTTCAACTCATACTTATTAGAAATTTTAGATAATATGGGTATTGAGCCTGGTAATCTTACCATCGAAATAACAGAGTCCATGTTTTCTGACCAATATTTTGAAATTAACAATAAGATTGGAGAACTTAAAGATTCAGGTATTAAGATAGCCATCGATGATTTCGGAACAGGGTATTCATCTTTTTCCCGCATACGAGAACTTAAGGTAAACAGTCTGAAGATTGACAAATCATTTATTAATAAGCTTAAGTACCTAAAACCTGAACAATCCATTACAAGTGATATAATTTCTATGGCACACAAGTTGGGTCACCATGTCGTTGCAGAGGGAGTTGAATATGAAGTACAGAAACAATATTTACTAGAACATGGATGCGACATGATTCAAGGATATCTAACAAGCATACCTCTTGATGAAGAAGCTGCCATAGACCTACTAGACAAGAAAAATTGTAATGATAAATAAAAACATTCTGGGGACAGTTCTTATCATAATATAATTAGTGATGTAATCTTAAGCCTATCAAGTAGACATATGAAGATTTGTCCCCAGGTTGAAACCATCGTTTATGATACAGGAATAAGGTGGTATTTTTACTACTCTTATTCTACTAACAACTTTTCTGCTGAATAATGAATTCCAATTGCTCCGAGTGGTGCGGTAACTAATATAGATAATACTGCAATAGCCAAGATTATATCTCCCGACTCAACTCCTAATGACAATGGCACCGCTCCCATTGCTGCCTGTACTGTTGCCTTAGGTATATACGAAATAACGCAAAACAATCTTTCGTTCCAATTATAATCTGTACCTAATAAAGAAATTATTACTCCTATACTTCGCCCTATTAAACCTATTAATATTATTATAATACCTACTCCTCCTGCTTTTAAGGCTACATTTAAATCAACCTGTGACCCTACTAATACAAACAGTAATATTTCCGCAAAAACCCATATTTTATTAAACTTATTAGATAATCTCTCTCCTACATCTGGCAATTTTTCAATTATTACAAAGCCAATAGTCATAACTCCTAAAAGGGATGCTATTTGTAAGTTTGTTTTCAATATAGCTTCCAAATCATTAAGTAATATGGAAAACCCAAGTATTAATAATACCTTTTTGGTATCACGGATATGGTATCTTTTAAAAATTTTTATTAGTATAAATCCAATAATTACTCCAGCCATAATACCTAATAAAATGGATATTGGTATATTTAATAATTGTATACCTATATTTATATGAGATCCACTATATAAACCTAAAAAAGCGCTAAATATTGTAATAGCAAAAACATCGTCAGTGGATGCACCAGCCAATATTAAAGTTGGAATTCCTTTTTTTGTGCCAATGTTATTTTCCATTAATTTAAGCATAGATGGTATTACTACAGCGGGAGAAACTGCAGCAATAATAAAACCTAATAATCCTCCCTGAACAAATGTAAAATCTAGAAAACTTACTGAAGCAAGAATAATAAATAAACCTTCTATTAGACCTGGTATACAACTCATTTTTAATGCTGTACTTCCAACCTCTTTTAAATCATCCTTTTTAATGCCAAGCCCTGCTCTTAATAAGATAATAATTAAAGCAATACTTCTTAAATCAGATGATATTTGGAGCATGTCATCTTGAAGTAAATTAAAGCCATGAGGTCCTATAAGAACACCTAATATTAACATTCCTAGTAAACCAGGTAATTTTAATTTCTCAAAGACTCTTCTTGCTGGTAGTCCTAATAATAAAATTATTGCTAAACTTGCAGACATAAAACCAACTCCTTTTCTAGTCAAAAAAACTCCTACAGAAACAATAGTATTGTTTTCCGTAGGAGTCATTAGCATTATGCGATTATGGTGAACTCCATCACCTTTTATTTAATTTTACCAACAAATTATAATACAAGATATTTCATATGTCAATAAATATAAATTATTTAGAATTAACATCCCCGCGATTAGGATTATTTAACCATAGTTTTCATTGCCGCTCTAAGAATTTTTCCAGCTACAGGGCCTGCAACCCTGCTGCCTATACCTCCATTTTCAATGACCACCACGAAAGCAAGCGGACAGTCTTCTCTGTCCATAAATCCAACGAACAATGAATGAGGTGTCTTACCCTCACCTACCTCTGCAGTACCTGACTTTGCAGCTAATTCAAGCCCTTCATAATTTTTCTCACCATAAACTTTTATCACATTATTACGCATCATCCTTTGAAGATTCACAGCCGTATCATATGAGAGAATACGCTTCTGGCTACTGCCTGTATACTTCTTAATAAGTGAAGTTAGATCATTATTTTTAATAATTTTTGGATAAACTAATACACCATCATTTGCAATTGCACCTACATAAGCCATAAAATTCAAAGGATTTGTCATATCAGTGTATTGCCCTATTCCTGCCCATGCTAGATCAGCACCTATTGCATCTTTTGCATTTACCACACCTTTTGCAGTCTCTATTCCATCGACCTTCAAGCTTGAATTAAATCCTGCAATTTCTGCATATTTTTGTAGCAAGTCACCCCCAAGTTCTAGTGACATTTCAGCAAATGCACCGTTACACGATTCAGCAAGAGCATCATCAAAATTAACATCGCCGTGAACTAGCGGGCATGTCACAATATCACCATTTATATCATACTCCCCATCACAGTGAAAAACTCTGCTTTCAATATCATTGATATTATCAATTGCAGCAGCAGCTGTTACTAATTTGAAAACAGATCCTGGTGTATAGGTAGCTGAAAGGAGCCGATTTATATAAACGCCTTCATACGTTTCTGGATTTTCTGCTATATTGACAGAATTTTGGGGATCAAAAGAAGGAGAGCTTGCCATTGCAATAATCTCACCTGTCTTATAGTTATAGACACCTACCGTTCCTTTACGTCCATTAAGCAGCTCATATGCTTCTGCTGATAAATATGCATCAATAGTGAGAGTCAAATCATGGCCCCTAGAATCTTCGTTAAGTGTAAAAGCTCCATTTAACAAATTCCACCCAGTGAGCAGGTCTTTAAATGCAACCTGTGCTCCAGTAACAACATTGCCGTGTAAATCGCCAGTTGCATGCATAACTCCAGTACGCACCGACTTATTTTCATTGAAATAAACCCTTCCCCCTGATGTTTCATAAAGAATATTACCTGATCGATCATAGATTTTACCCGATGAGACAAGTTGACCATTGTTGTAATAATGCTTATTTGTCGGATATTGCACCCACCATGATGCATTTTTTACATACTTGTAAGCGAAAAACAAAAGACCAACTAAAATCAATAATGAAAGAGCCATAACAACTTTACTTCGATTTGAAATTAGCTTCATTATACACCTACCTTCCCTTTTTTATAATTTGCTTTACCAGGTCTAATGCGTTCATCGGCAGATTTAATAAATGCAAGCAATCCCCATGATGAGATCATGGAAGAACCTCCATTTGAAACAAAGGGCAGAGTCACCCCTGTTAAAGGGAGAATGTCTAAAGATCCAAAAACATTTAGAGCGGCTTGAATCAAGAATATTGAGGCTACTCCGCAAGCTGAAATGCAATAGAACGAGGATCTGCATTTATTAGTAAGCAATGTGGCAAACACTCCGAAAAATATAATAATCAAAACTGTAATGATTGCAATCAATAGTCCCCATTCTTCACAAATTAAACCAAATACTAAATCTGTGTCAGCAGCAGGAATATTAATAAGATAACCATTGCCTCCTCCAACACCTAACATACCTCCACTGGCGGCTGCAATCATCGTTCTTGTCTGCTGATAGCCTGTGGAATCGGGATTCTCCCATGCGTGCCCCCACACCGCAAACCTAGAAGCAATATATGGCATTAAATAGATAACAACCATTGCTCCAATCAAAGCTCCAGAAGAAATGAGGGCAATTGTTCTCAAATCTCCTGAACGCATGAAAGCAATAACAAGAAATGCTCCAAAGAAAATCACTGCTGTTCCCAAATCTCTGATAAGT
>JAQVWY010000139.1 GCA_028709465.1 Tissierellia bacterium
TAACAATGAACCATAATATGATGAGCCACCACCACCGCCGCCGCCATATGCGGCTGTGCCTCCTCCGCCACCATAGTATCCACCGCCTCCACCGCCTCCAGAATACACCTGCTGCGTAATTCGCCCTCCAGCTCCACCACGGCCAAGAACACCATTTGCACCCGGTCCAGCAGTACCATTATATGGGGTACCTTTAAGTCCGCCAGAACTCTGCGTTCCACCTTTTCCGCCGTATGTAGTATCACTACCATTACTGCCCGTCAAGCCACCACCAGCGCCGCCACTTCCTGAATAAGCAGCACCGCCACCGCCACCTGCAACAATTATTCTATTGCTTAGTGCTGTTCCTCCAATTCTAACGTCCGAAGCTCCACCTCCAGCACCACCACTAAACTGTGTTGCAATTAACTGACCAGCAGAACCTCCGGCTCCACCTCCATTCCAGCCACCTGGTGATGCACCACTGTTAGCATTTCCAGGTGTATAATTTGCTCCCTTTCCACCAACGTATATATTAAGTACTATTCCACCAGAAATTATTTTTTCACCTTTTACATAACCACCATAAGAGCCAAGAAAATTAAGTCCATTTCCTCCTTGTGCCCCGTAGCATTCAATTTTAATTCTTGTTACCGACGATGGAACAGTCCATGTCTGAACATCACCTGTATAATTAAAATCAAAAACCAAAGTATCTATTACATTAAAGCTCTTTTGTACCCAATCTGACCATTTACCACTTTGATTTTGAACTCTAAGTTTCATTATATGATTTCCACGTGTAGATATGGGGCCATTTGGTGGTACATTAGTTATTGCATTGTTATCCAATTGCCATTCTGTAGCGACAATTGATTGACCTTTAGGATCTGTTGATTGTGAATAACTCCATGTTATATCTGTAACAGTATATATATCTGTAGAAGGACTCATCGTTATAACAGCAATCGGAAGCATTTCAACTATATTTTCTACAGTTAGTGTATAAATTTGTTTGTTTTCTGCTGTATCCTGTGCAAAAAATGTGTATGTTCCATTCTCAGTAATAGTTACTGAGGTATCATTTAATATCTCTATTCCATTGTTTTCAAAATAACTTTCATTTTGTGCACCAATAGCCCATTTTACAATATCCACTTGCATATTGTCTATTACTTTTACATGTACTAATAATTCCTCCTTTTCTGTAACTAAATCTGCGGTTAAATTTATTATAGGAGCAATTTCATCTATATTTGTCACTTTAAAAATTGTTTCGGCCGATTCTTTTCCATTTTCATTTACATATTTTCCATATATAATTGAATCATTTTTATCTACAATAATAGGCTGTGTATAGTCAATCCATTTTTCCGGAATTGAATCCCCTGGATTTACTAGTTTATATTTTCTTGCTTTATAACCATCGGGACAAACCATTGTTAATGTTACCTGCTTTGATGGTATAATTGTATTAGGAAATATTTGTGGCCCAGATAATTCCTGTGTATCCCATCTCATAAATAGACTTTCTATTAAATTGTCTACAGATGTATATATAACGTACCACTCACCATTAAAATCTATGATGTTACCATTATCGTCTTGTATTTTTAAAACTCCATTATTATTTATATTAGCTAGTACTTCATCTTTATATTTAGACATAACTAGCATTATTCCATCTTTCTTATATGGTGTCCAAACACCAGTGTCTGTAAATTTATATTCATTAGTAAGTGTACCTTGTGGATATGATAGTTTCATTATAAAGTATTTATCTTTTTCTAATACTGTTACCCTCTCTTCTGGAGACTCTTCAATTTGAGTTGGCAACTCAGGATCTACATTTACAACTGTATATGTACTATCAGCATTTTCTCCATTAATGTTTTCATTATATGCATATATAACAGTACCATTTTCAGTTATCTCAAACTCTCCACCATAATTTTTCAATTCTCCGCCATTAATACTATACCTTTTTATTATAGCATTCTTATCATATTTTATATTTATTTTTATCTTTGATGACATTACATCTTCTGACGGATTTGGACTAATTAATGGTTCAGAGATTCCTAATTTTAAATTATCAATTACTTTAATACTTGATCCTTCTAAATCATTATTACCTTTTGCATATGCATATATCGTACTATTCTCAATTATATCAAAACTACCTGTATAGTTTTGTATTTGACCATTATTAATTTTATAAGTATTCTCTATAGATCTAGAATCATAATCAATACTTACTACAACTCTATCTACATTATTTGGATTTAGTAATGGATCAGGATTTGCAGATATATTTACAATTAATTTATCCCCTTCAGGTTCATATTCTGGATTCTCTGGGTTATTTGGATTTAGAGGACTATTCGGATTGTTCGGATTATACGGATTGTCTGGATTATTTGGATTTAAAGGACTATTCGGATTATTCGGATCATATCTCCCATCTCCATAATTAGGATTAGACGGATTCAAAGGGCTGTTAGGATTCTCGGGATTATATGGGCTTTCTGGGTGAAAAGGACTGTTAGGGTTATTTGGGTTCAAAGGACTGTTGGGATTTGCTGGATTATATGGACTTTCTGGATGTTCAGGATCATATGGATTATCTGGTTCATAAGGTACTGCTGGCAACTCTGGTGTTGCATCACTAGTATCATTTATATAAATTATTGCACCTTTTGATCTATTCATATTTAAATCATAATAATACGCAAGTACACTTGTATCCCACTCTTTTATACTTACTTCTTCTGTATAACTTTCTTCCAAACCAAAATTAATTTTATATGCTTTTTGACTTGCTTCTATCGGGTATGTAATACGAACTCTTGCTTTCTCATATGAATCTAATGGTGCTAGTCTTTCAATTGTTGGTGCTGGAAGATTAGTTTCTTCTATTCCAATATTTCCAACATATATTTTGTCACTTCCATATATATCTCGTATTAATATTATATTTCCATTACTATCTTTTGTCTCTTCAGACTTTGTAGCCCTTGCAGCAATTATTGTATTTTCTGTTACAACAAATGGACCGTTGTATGGTAACCAACCACTATTACCAATTCTATACTCTTTGGATATTGCATTTTTATCATAATCTATTGTGATATTTACCTTGTCTACTTTCTTCGTTGTTTCATCTGGAACTATATCTACCAACAGTGTTCCTGATGGCGGTATAGTAATTGTTTTCTCATTTAGAACATATTTTATCCATACATCCTCTGTTCTATATATTGGTATATATATTAAATCTGTATAATACTGCCATTGTAGAGTTGGATCTAATCTTAACTCACCTGGATTTCCAAGTCTCCATTGCCTTTCAGTGGAACCTTCTGGATAAAATAATTTTAATTTTATATATCCACTTAAAGAATTTCCACTATCTATATTAATACCACCATCTAAAGTGTGCCATTTTTTACTCTCGAATATATCTCCTACATAATCATAAATCTGATGATTAACTACATCTATGATATACCCTTTTTCTTGTTTTTTATTAGGTAACTTTATATCTATCATTTCATGGTCTATCCATGCTAAATCTACTGTATTAATACTACCACTAAGCTCTTCTATTTTAGTTTCAAGCGTGGGAACGTTTTCTTTTATATATGTTTTATCTTCTTCTGTTAAATAACCTTTTAAAGGAAGATCAAATTCATTAGTTTCTTTATTGTATTTGCTAAAAGAATACAAATTTACTGCACCTTGAATTGTTCTAAAATCACTCATAAATGTAGCTTTTTTAGACTGATCCATTACATTTGTACTAAGTAATGATATTATTACTGTACTTGCTAGTATTACAATAACAGTTATTGTAATAATTAAAACTAATAAAGATATACCTTTTCTCATATATAACCTCCGTATACTTAACATTACACCCATTTGTTTTTATATTAATATATTTAGGGTATGATTTGTATTTTTCGTTAACACTAATGTTTTAACCTATAAATAAATAGAATATTTTAAAATCACTAATTTAATTTCATTATATAACATATAGTTTTTTATGTCAATAGTTTTAGATATTTTTCGACAATTCTAAAAAACAGAATACTATTTTAAAGTTATTATTTATAAAATTAGGCATAAAAAAACACCTATAATAGGTGTTTTAATTTTACTTTTTATATTATCCTCTTCTATGTATATCTTTAAGGAAAGTAGTAAGTATTGGTAATTGTTCTACAACTGCAGTATACATATCTTCATCAGCTATATCATCGTAGTTAAATAATAATTTA
>JAQVWY010000062.1 GCA_028709465.1 Tissierellia bacterium
CTGCTGCTTGAAAAGAGGTATTACAGAGCCATTGCTGCCTAATACATTGCCAAATCTGACAGCTGAAAAATTTGTAGAGCTATGTTTGGAATATGATTGCACTATCATTTCACAAACTCTTTTAGTTGCTCCCATAATACTTGTTGGATTTACTGCCTTGTCAGTGGATATAAAAATATACTTGTCAACTTTAAATTTGTCTGCCATCCATACAGTATTATAAGTACCAATAATATTATTTTTTACAGCTTCCTCCGGGTTATGTTCCATAAGAGGCACATGCTTATGGGCAGCTGCATGAAATATTATGTTTATTTCATTAGATGAAAATACTTCTTCCAATTTCTTTCCATCTCTCACAGAAGCAATTTCTATTTCAAGGTTCAACTTATCTCCATGTTTACAAATTAAATTACGTTGAATTTCATAGGCATTGTTTTCGTATTCATCCAATATTATAAGCTTTTTTGGAGAACAAAATGCAATCTGCCTGCTCAGTTCCGAGCCGATAGATCCCCCTCCTCCTGTAACAAGCACTGTTTTATCAGTCAAATAACCTTTTGTCAATTCACAATCCAACGCAATTTGTTTTCTTCCCAAAAGATCTTCCAACTGCACGTCTCTGATGCTTTCCGAAAAAAGCGAGCTAAGCCTATCATATGGTATCAAAGAGCAAAACTCCGGCAGTATTTTTAATTTGCATTTTGTTTTTGAACAAATATCGAGAATTCGTTTTTTATTTTCTTTATCAATTGAGGGAATAACTAAAATTATTAGATCAATTTCAAGCCTTTCTGACATTTCAAAAATTTTGGATCTATCACCAACAATATTAACCTTGAACATCGCCCTTCCAATTTTTGTTTTGTCATCATCTATGATGCATTTTATTAAATAATTATTGGGGTTGTTTGATTCGAGCTCTTCTAACAACAAAGCTGCCGCTTGACCGGCTCCAATGAGCATAACATTTATCGGTGGCGTTCCATTGTTTATTTTTCTTTCAACAATAGTACGCATTTCCCTGTATACCAATCTTACGGTCATAACACCAAAGCATGATATAAATGGTACCAGCATAAATTCACTGTAATTAACATGTATTTTTGCCACCCATGCAATAATTAAAAACAATGCACTTGCAACAACAGATGCTTTCAGGCATTGCAGCAAATCCTTAAAACCTGCATATCGCCACAAATTCTTATACATGCCGTTCGCTTTAAATGTGCCCACATATATTACAGTATAAAAAATTAATTTATTAATAAAAGCCGATATTTCTATGTTATATTGTCCAACCGTAAAAAAATAGATTATGTATGACATCATAGCAATAATTGCATCTATTAACATTAAGACCAGTGTTCTGTATTTGTTTAGTACGCTATAGATTTTATTATAAATACTTAGCATATTAGCCCCCTCATAAGCTTCAATCAAGATTGTACACATCTATCCCGAATTCTTTCGAACCTCTTGACACTCCCGTAATATCTGCATATGAAATTAATTCGAATTTTTTATTTAAATTTGAAATCTTTCTAGCTAATTCTATATTTGCATCTACTACCGTATCACCTTCATAAATAGGATGAATCATTAATTCCACTACATCTCTTTCTTTAACTTTGATTTTATCTTTACTTAAGTTTAGAAGATCATCGATTGACCCAAAATAATCAGTCGTATATACAGATGGCTTTATAATATAATTATTAAATATAAGTTTATATATGCTATTATATAATGTGTTTTTATTATATAAATTTCTCGATATTCTCATTGATTTTACATTGTATTTTTTTATTAATGGCTTTATTGCCTTAAATATAGCATAATCAGTATGAATATGATGATGTGAATCTAAATGTAACAACTCAAACTTATATTTAATGTACTTCTCTAATTGTTCATTTATTTCTTCTCTAATAATTCCTATGATCTTTGTATTTAAATATAATCTTGTTAATGTATTAGTGTGAAATGCAGCATTAAAATTACCTTCTTCATCACAGAAGAGATTTAATCTTCTTATTGAATCGGTTAGAGGTCTGCCTTCTGTAAGATTAATATGTAATCCAACCTTATGTTCAAATTTATTTCTATAAGCAATTTCTACTGCTTCTTCGGTTAATGGCATATTGACGATTAAACTTGTATTAGTGCATAGATTTCTGTTGAATGAATCAGATATTGCCACATTTATGTTTGAGTTGCATCCAAAATCATCAGCACTAATTATTAATTTTGTGTTCATTTTTCTTCTTTTCTCCAATGATAGCCATTTTGAGGGCAATAATATTCCTTTTAATAACAGTTCTTAAATTATATCCTGCATATTTTCTTATTATGTAGTCATATCCATAAGTCTTATAATCTTCCCAAAATTCCGCTCTGTCCGGTGACGGTTGCGATGGTTCTTTAAGTTGTGGCTGCAGACAATCCTCAGTATTACTCTCTTTTAGAGTTAGATTGTTTGAAACTTCCTTTAATAATTGCTCACACTTAGCCGAATTAACTAAAATTAATGATATTCCCTTGTTATCGTCAAAGTCCGGCATATACTTCTCTATCCCCCAAAAATCTGCAATAGTAATATCTGATGGCCTCATTAAATTAGTATATTTACAATTATGGCATGAAGGTCTTAGGATATTATGAGAATAAAACAGGGTTTTGTGTTCTTGACTGATTATCGATTTATAATCTTCTTTACCATTCTTATATATAACCATTTCAGTATGGGTATGCCATCCCTCCACTTTGTGACGGCAATAATACTCATCTACTTTGCTTTTCTCTTTTTTCTCCAAATGCCTTATATGCTCCCTCCACATTAATGGACTTGGAGTGCCATGGCAAACAAGGTCACATAGAATTAGATTTTCAATATTATGCCCTTCTAAAAATCTGTATAATCCAGCTGTTTGACAAGGAGTTCCTGTAAAAAGCACTTGAACATCATCTTTAAGTAACATTGAAATTTCCTTATATACATTTTTTAAGTCACTTTGAACATATTTAGAACCTCTAAACTTGTCTCGCTCTTTGGCAGTACTTGCCACTTGTTGAATTACATTCATATTCTCATCAAACGCTGCACCAAAAACCACCCCGTTATTATCTAATACATAATCAGATATTGCAGTAAATGCACCTCCAGACGTGCTATTACTGCGAATGTTTTCATTATTATGTTTAGCTGCATAAACCTTTGGTTGTCTTAAATTGCCTGGGATATCATATCCATTCTGAAATGCACATACCTTTCTGCATTTACTACAATCAATACATAATTCTTGATTTATTTCAGGATATAAAAATCCTTCTTTATCAGGTTCCATACTTATTGCCTGCGTTTGACAAATACTCTTACAAGCAGTACAACCGCAACAGTCCTCCTTATTATCAAAAACTGAAATCATCTTCTCACCATCCCTGTAACTCTATTACTAACTTCTTTTAATGCATTGCGATCAAATAATAAACTTATTATTAAAACAATTATGCAAGAGTAAATCCCAATTATTATTGCATGTATTATCCACTGTATATATCCTCCCGGGTTAAGTTCAATAAATTTAACCGGTAAACAAATAATCAAAATTACCATAAATACTCTCAGTATTCGTATTGCAGAATTAATGACGGGCAATTCTGTCAGATTTCTCGGAATAAAAAACATCAAATCTATATCGCGATAAATATTGGATAAAATAGATGCAATCAAAATACCATATATGCCAATTGAAGGAGTTAATACTAAACCCAAAATAACAACTATTAATCCTTGTATAGTGCTTTGCACTCGAGTTTCTCTATACATTCCTGCAGAAATCACTAACATACCTTGAGGAGTTTTTAAGTTATATAACAAACCATTTAACACAAACAAAAAACCTATCATTGGAACATCATAATTAATATCGTTTATACCACTAGTATAAACCCTGATAAATGGCATAATTGTTATAAAAGATATTGAATAAACAGCAGTAATTAATGTATAATATGAAAATTCAAACTCAGTATAAGATTTTTGAAGAACGCTCTTTTCTCTTCTAGCTATTACATCACCAAAAGAAGCTGACAGACCTCCATGGAATATGCTTAATATCCCATTGATACCAACAATTATCATATTAAAAATTGAGTATACACTAACAAGTTTTAAATCTTTGGTAACTAAAGTTAATATTACAATAGGAATTCCTGTTTGAATTACCCCCAAGATTTGCAAATACAGGGCATCCCATCTTTTATTTAAAGCTTCAGTATCAGGCTCTGCATCATATCTTATATACTTATAATTAACTTTGACATATATCATTAAAATAAATGTTCTGAGGAAAACTGATAATAAAGCTGCTAATCTAAGTACAACAATATTTATTTGTTTTGTTCCTAAAATTACTATTATGATTGTGTTTAAAATCACATATATAATCGACGATAAAGAAATTACATATGTTTTCTGATCTGCAGTTAATAAAACACTATATTTTGAAAGGGTAAAAAAATCTAATACTCCACTAGTCCCTAAAATAAGAACAAGTAATCCTACCTCTAACTTTGATAGTAAATCTGTTTTTACATAAGAAGAATAGAAAGCTGAAAATCCTACAATCAAAAAAACAAATGTATATCCTGCTTGATTATAAAATTTTCTTGCAGCAGAAATTATTCCATTAATAGATAGATAATCATCATTTGCCAATGGTTTATATAATGCATATGTTGCGGCTCCTGAGAGACCAGCTTCAACAAGTGCAAAATAAGATATAAATTGAGTAATAGATGATACTAATCCATTAATTTCCGAGCCATAATACTTTAACATAATTCTAGGAGTAATGATTCCAACAATCATAACAATTATTTGGTAAATTGCTGTTGATATTGAATTGTAGAAAAATTTCAGCGTCCTGCTCATTAATTATACCTGCCTCTGCCTAAATTCGTTTCAAATATAAGAAATCATTTCGATTCCTTTATATTTCTCAAGAAAAAGTAGCATCTATTCCCATTATTTAATGGTTTATTGATTGTTTATAATTATGTGCAAGTGTTTTGCAAGATAATATATTATTATTTTCAGTTTTCTATGTCCAAGGCGTTAATTAAAAAGTTTATAGATTCTGTTTTTCTTATTTGGAGCATTTTGAGTGAATTTTTATAATCAATCTCATATCCAATATTTTTTAATTCATCTGCCTTATATATTATTCTGTCATCTAAACCTATTGAAGTCAATAATTCAATCATTCTTGAACCCCTTGCTGTATGAGGTATTGTATAAAAAGACTTATTATATATTATAGAAAAAGCCACCCCATGGAAAGACGTTGATAAAACTAATTCCGCTTTTTCTACATACCCCAAAAATTCACCAGGTCCTTCGTATTGAAAGGACTTAATCCATTCATCATAATTGCAGAAGTCAGAAAAACTGATTACTTTATATCCCTTCTCTCTCGAAATTTTATTCGCTAATTTTATCAACTCTTCATTTATTTGTAAGTCATAAACCAATATATATTTATATTCAATTTCAGGCTCTATCAATACATTCGCAAAATCGGATTTCTCTAATAATAAAGTTGGGTCTAAAGTTATTATTATAGACTTGTTTGTTAATTCTTTTAAAATATCTAAATGTTCCTTTTCTCTAATAGATATATGATTAAATCTTCCAATATTGTTTTTGAATCTATCATTTAAATCTGGAGCTACTTTATCAGCAATACTGGCTGCATAAGAAATCTTTATTGAATTTTCAGGTGCAAAATCTAAAAAATAGGGATCTCCGGTTTGAGTAAAAAAATTAGGATTCCATACCTGATCACTACCTGATATGTAGTACTTATATACCGGAGGATTAGTCTTCAGTTCTTCTTCTGTTAGATATAAAGATTTCGAAATTATTAAATTTTTATCTCTAAAGTTATTAAATGCTGATATTCGTTTCCTAATACTTGGAATATGTAGAAACTTAATAATATTTCTTTTGATAGTTCGCAATAAACCGATTTTTTTAATTGAATTTATCCAATATATTTTGTCATCATATGGAATAATCAAAAATTCAGGTCTAAAATCTATTATTTCTGATTCTACATTTAACTTTCTTAAAGCTTGTTGAAGAGCATAAACTTGTAGTACTGCTCCAACATTATCTGCACAATGAAATGTTATAATACCTGTTTCTATCATTTTTTTGACCCCCTTTTGAATAAGAATAAATAATACCTTCATCACTTACGATATTTTAATCGAAATAGGAAATAATATAAGTTTATGCTTATAGTCAGAATTAGCAAATATACTTTCTTTGTAAATTTGTAAGACTCATTACTCCACACAAATGGCAGTAACTTTCTTGCACTTCTACGAATAATTAAATCGCACTTCTTATCATGTTTTCTATCCTTTGCACCCAAATTTGCTAAATCAATTATAAATGATATTTCCATTTTATTAATTAAGCTGTTAATTTCTTCATTACTATCACTTAATGATAACTTTAATAATTTTGTCACTGATAAACAAGAAACTTTCTTTTCACAAAGTATGCTATGAGTAATACTGCCTTCTCTATAGTGATAAAAAGGTCTATGATTAATAGCAATAACGGCCGATTTATTGGCATCCCTGTTAAGTACACGATATTGATATTCTAAGTCCTCCCAATAATGTATCTTATCATTTAAATATGTTTCTTTAATCATTGAAGCAGAGTACATACACATACATAATGAAGAAGGAAATTTGAATTTCAACAATAACATTGCTGCCTCATTTACGGAATGGATTGATGCATTATTTGAAAATCCAATAGTTTTTAAAGCATTCTCGTTTTGATAATATGTTGTACTGGCAATCATATCTGCATTTATTTTTTTTGCTAATTCTATTAATACTTCATACGCATTTTCCTCTATCCAGTCATCGCTATCAACAAAAGTTATCCAGTCTCCTCTTGCAGTATTTATACCTAGATTTCTAGCCGCTGATACGCCTTCATTTTTTTTATGTATCAAAATTACTCGAGTATCCTCCTCTTTGTATTTCTTGCATATTTCCCCAGACATATCTTGTGAACCATCATCAATCAAAATTATTTCAAGCTCTTTGTATGTTTGATTCAAAATAGATGTAATACATTTATCTAAATATTTATCAGTATTATATACTGGTACAATTGCTGAAATTAGCACTTTTGTTTTCCCCCCTTCCATTTTCCGGTCCTATCCGGCTCAGTTTCATTACCTTTACATTGTTATTAGAGCTTTCCAATCCGCCAATCTGCCATGCCCAAAATAAAATCAGCAACATGAAATATGTCGGATATATTATAAGGTGACTAGCCATAGATATAGTAAAGAAAATCATTAAAGATGCAGCGTAGGCATCTGCATTAACGTGTTTTGTTTTAATAGAATCTATACCGTATTTAATTAATTTTGCAATAAATATAGTGTATAATATCAATCCTATTAATCCATAATCATAAAGGACTTCCAAAAAATCATTATGTGCAGATAAGCCTATACTGCTATTTAATAAGACTCCGTTATATCCTTTACCAATCAGCCAGAATGCAAAATCAAATTCAATTAACTCATACCAAACGCTTTTATAAATAAAATTTCTACCGGATCCGCCGTCAATTTCTATACTCTTAAATCTTAGTAATATATCCAAATTATACGTTTCTTTAATGAAATCATAAAAAATGAAACTAAGTGCTGCAACTATAAAAAAATAAAAAAACACACGAATCTTTTTTCTTATGCTTCTACCACTTATCAACATCATAACTGAATAATTCACCATTAGTGATAGTATTATTGCAAGAAAAGCTGTTCGTTTCATAGATAGTAATGCAGCAAACATAATTAATCCTATAAATATGTTTTTAATATATGTTTTTTTTATAGTTAAAACAAAAGGAAGAAACAATAAACAATAATAATACGAATTAACCATATTTGGTGTTACAAATACATATTTATTTATATTCAAAACGTACTGCATGTACAAAATAAAAACTGCGAAAAATAACCCTCCTACAGTTATTTTCATAGATTTCGCTTTCTTCCCCTTCCGAAAAGCCAGATAACCCAAAATAAGTGTACTCCACCAAAATAATTGATTAGCTAATGTGATAAAAATATTATCTTTTTGAATACTATAATTAAACAATGTGGAAAGAACCGTCCAAAAAGCAAATATAGCAGATATCCATATGATTAATGGAAACTTATTTCTATTAATTACATTTATAAAAAAGCAAAATGCACTTATAATTAACATAAGACCCATTATCCATGTGCTAAATCTAGCGTTAAAAATTATATTTTTCATATTGTATATCGAGCAAAGATTGGATATTATTAAATATCCATTAATTAAGTATACTATAGCAAACAGTACATTTATTTTATTATATTTTTGTTTTTTACCAATATATTGCATAGCAACATCCTTTACTTATGGTTAAGTATATTCAATCATTATGATGAAACCTAAAGAGCCATGAAGCCTTAGATTATTATACTAATAGCTATGTTCTGTCAGTTCTAATTATTCTTAATCTTCATCATATAACCCGCTTTTAATCATTTCTATTATCTTTCTAACCTGTATAATATTATTTTTTTCTTTTAACACAAAGTCTTTAGCTTTATTCCCTTTTTCATGTAATTCTTCACCACTCTTAGATAAGACCTGTTCTAACGCTTTTTTCATTCCTTCTTGAGTTTCATTCTCGATTATATATATATAATCATAATATCCTTCCGGCATTCCAGGTAATCTTGTTGTCAATACAGGAGTCGCTGATACCATATATTCCATATTTTTTGATGGGAATGAATATTTTGTAAATTCCTCTGTTGAGGGTCTGGGGTTAATTAATAATGTTGCCTTCAATTCAGCTTCAACAACTTCATCATTTGGAACAACTCCAAAATATTTTATATTATTATGATTCTTACATATTTCTATTAATTCATTTTCAAAGTCGCCATTTCCATATATATGAAGTGCTGAATCTTGAATACTTGCTCCAATAAATGCCTCTGTAAGGTTTTTAATACCATATATTTCTTGTATACCACCGGCATAAATACATACCTTTTGCTTGTACTTTCTTTTTAAATCATTTTCTATATATTGCATTCTAATATCCACTTGCCCTTCGATTACCACATATGGAACATGCCGTTTGTTAATAAGTCTATTCATTTGTTCTGTAAGAAATACATATAAATCAAATTTATCTATAATAAAGTTATTTATCTTAACAGAAAAGGAATTAGCATTTTTCGATAAAAAGGCAGGAACATCTGTTACTATACCAACATTCTTTCTTTTCATAAATTTAGCTGCTAACAATGCACCGGCAGTAACTGAGATGTTTAATACATCACATATTATAACAGTCTGTTTATCTCTTGCTAAAAACTTCAATGTGGCAAAAAAACTACATATAAATACCAAGACATTTTTAATATAAGGTATATTAAGAATTGGAAGATAATTATAAATTACTCCGTTATCTTCATCATTTTCTACATTTACTATTCTCTTATTATGGTTGTTCTTTGTTACAGGTAATGCAGTTACCGTTTGAACACAAACATTATTCGCAGCCAAGCCTTCTGTAATTAACCTATGATATTTTTGTACTTGTTGACCGGGAATATAATTTTTAATTTTAAATAACTCAGCAAACTTTTTTTTTGAGCATGTACAAGAAACATAAATAATATTCATTAACTATCACCTAGAATCAATTTAAAAGTATTAATATGAGAATCTGATACATTCTCTATAATATAAGGACGTATTTTGTTCAAGTTTTCTCGTCCCATACTTAAACACATTTCATCATTTTCAAGAATGTATATCATTTTTTCTGATAGTTCTTTATAATCTTCATTTTCTACTATAAAACCATTCTTATAATTTTCTATCAACTCAAGTCCGGCAACACATTTGTTTGTAGTAATAACAGGCAATCCGCAAGCCATTGCCTCATTTATCACTAATCCCCAAACATCCCCTCTCGTTGGAAGCACAAAAAGATCAGATGCTTTATAGTAGTCAAATAGAGTTGCCCTAGGCTTGAAACCATCAATAGTGACATTTTCAATCTTGTTTTCTTTAATTAAATGCCTATATTCCTGTTCCTTTTCACCACCTCCAACTATTATTAGTTGAGCGTGGTTATTTATTAAATTCCACGATTTTAATAAAATATCAAATCCTTTTATATATGTAAATCGGCCTACACTTAATACAATTTTCTTATCAATAGGAAAACCCAATTTTTCTTTTATTTGTTTCTTTTCCTCATTTAAAATTGTTTCATCTAAAACATCTTCTTTATATAGGTTAGAAAAATTATGTATAAATATATTTTCTTTCTTGGCCCCGTATGATAAGAAATAATTTTCAGCATGATTACCACTTGCCAGACAAGCCTTTGCTCTTGAAATAAAGAATTCCTTTATGACGTCTTTAATTATATGTCTTTTTTTAATTAAAGCTCCATCACAATTAATAAGATATGGGACTTTGAGTTGTAAACACTTTAACATCAATTTTATTGAAGATACAGTTGAATAATCATATACCAATACCGCATCATAAGATTTTAATGCCTTTAGTTCCATATTATACTTTTCCAAAGCATCATTGCTATCCAGGATTACACCATTGAATCCTAAATCATGAATAAACCAATCTTTATTTCGATTTTTGTCACTATTTCTTTCGAATATAACAAAAATATCAAACTCTTCACTTAATTGTCTAAAAACCCCTGCTCTGTAAGGAGCAGAATATATAGATTGTATAAATAACTTTTTTTTCATATTCTTTATCCTCTGGATATCTTTATAAACTTATTAACATCATTTATATAATTTGCAGCTATTATTAAGTCTTTTTTATCCATATTCCACCACTCTGATTTAAGAAGTGCCCCTCTTTTTTCATCATCGAAACGGTATTTAATCGTTTTCCCGGGACATCCAACAACAATAGCATAAGGCTCAATATCTTTAGTTATAATTGTTCCTGCACCTATTATCGCACCTGTGCCAATCTTAACTCCTGCTTTTATGCACACATTAATGCCAATCCATACATCGTTGCCGATTTCAGTAGTCTTAAAATCATTAAATTCATTATAAGCAAAATTAGTATTAAGAATATTATTTCCTTTATGAAATACTGGTGATGTTGATACCCATGTTAATGGGTGCGATGCTAAGCCAATGTTACAATTATCAGCAATAGAACAAAATTTACCTATCCTTGTATTACTAATAAAACAGTTGCGCCCTATATATGAATACTCGTCAATACTACTGCTATAAAATCTGGTATTACTCAGTATGGCACAATTTCTTCTTAGTTTACTATCTCTGATTAATGTAAAAGGTGAAATTTTAGAAAAAATTCTGACAGGAATCTGTAGGATAGTTAATATTAATAATTTTAATTTTCTCATAAAAATTATTCACCCCAAACTACTCTTCTAACATAATCTATATATGACATAATAATCCTCAGCACCTTATCGGAAACATTAGGCATTGTGTAATCTCCAACTAGCCTTAATGTATCATTCTCTTGTGTCTCTAATATTTCAATGCCCTGTAGAATTCTTTCTTTTTTAAGTCCAACCATCATAACAGATGCCTCTTCCATTGCTTCAGGTCTTTCATGAGTCTGTCTTATATTAAGTGCTTTAAATCCAAGTATTGATGATTCTTCGCTGATTGTACCACTGTCACTTAATACCGACTTTGAATTAGTCTGAAGTTTAATATAATCGTTAAACCCAAGTGGTTTCATGGTCTGAATTAGCGTATTGAACACGATTTTTTTTTCTTCTATCATTTTTTTAGTTCTTGGGTGAGTGCTGATTATTACAGGCATTTTATACTTTTCCACTATTACATTAAGACTTTCAATCAAGTCAAAAAAGTTTTCTTCTGAATGAATATTCTCTTCTCTATGAGCTGAAACAACAAAATATTTTCCTTTTTCAAGTCCTATTCTGTCTAATACATCTGATTTTTCAATATCAGCTTTCTTGGAATTAAGGACTTCAAACATCGGGCTGCCGATTTTAATTATCCTGTCAGCAGGCAATCCTTCATGTAACAAATACTCCCTTGCTATATCACTGTAAGTTAAGTTTATATCTGCAATGTGATCAACAATTTTTCTGTTTGTTTCTTCAGGTACCCTTTGGTCAAAGCATCTATTGCCGGCTTCCATATGAAATATAGGAATATGTCTTCTCTTTGCAGCAATAGCACACAAGCAACTGTTAGTATCACCGAGTACCAAGAAAGCATCCGGTTTTATTTTCTCAAGAATCGGATCAATTTTAATGAGAATATTACCTATAGTTTCTACTGCTGTTCCGTTAGCTGCATTAAGAAAATAATCAGGTTTTTTTAATTTGAAATCTTCAAAAAACACTTCATATAGTTCATAGTCGTAGTTTTGTCCTGTATGAACAAGAACATGTTCTATAACTTGTGACTCTTCCAATTTATTAATAACAGCAGATAATCTTATTATCTCCGGTCTTGTACCAACAACCGTCATAACTTTTAATCTTTTCATATCTTTACCTCTAAGTAATAAGTATCCGGTTTTTCGGGATCAAAAGACTCATTGACCCACATAATGGTAACCATATCTATATCACCAAGGTTTTCGATATTATGTGTGTATCCCGGCGGAATGTCTACTGCCTCCATCTTATCTCCACTTACAAAATACTCTATAACTTCATCTGAATATATTTTTCTGAAACGGATAACGCCTTTACCGCTGACTACTAAAAATTTTTCATTCTTGCTGTGATGCCAATGGTTTCCTTTTGTAATTCCCGGTTTAGATATATTTACCGAAACCTGTCCTCTGTCCGGTGTTTTTAAGAATTCTGTAAAAGAACCCCTGTTATCCACATTCATCTTTAGTTCATAGCTGAATTTGTCTTCAGGTAAATAACTCAAATATGTACTGTACAGCTTTTTGATAAATGCATCAGACATATATAGAATTGAACGCTCTTCTCTGCTTTTTTTGAATGAATCCAATAAATCAGCAATTTCTCCAAGGGTAATGGTATAGACTATAGGAACTTCGCAGAATTCGACCTTTCTATTTTCCTTGCCTTCAAAAGCACTTATCAATTCATTTACTACATCATCTATATATACAAGTTTCATTACAACATTTGGGTCGTTCACGGTTATAGGCAGATTATGAGCAACATTATGGCAGAATGTTGCCACAGCACTGTTGTAATTTGGTCTGCACCATTTTCCGAATACATTAGGAAACCTGTAGACTAATACTCTTGCTCCGGTTTCTTTACCATATTTAATTAATAATTTTTCTCCTGCCTTTTTACTATTACCGTAAGGATTATCTAATTCAGCTTGAATAGAAGAAGAAAGCATTATAGGGCAGATATTTTTGTGCTTTCCAAGTAAATCAAGCAGTATTGATGTAAACCCAAAATTTCCTTCCATAAATTCTGATTGTTCTTTTGGACGATTTACACCTGCCAAATGAAATACAAATTCTGCTTCTTTACAATATTTATCAAGCAAAACAGGGTCTGTATCTATATCGTATTCAAATAAATCTGTATATTTCCTGTTTTTTAGTTCAGCAATAAGGTTTTTCCCTATAAAACCCTTTGCTCCTGTTATAAGTATTTTCATCACTTATTTCGACCTTTCTATTAATTTAGAAGACTACATGGTGATTGCTGTTTCATATCTAAGAATTAAAATACTCCAATTCTTTTCTTATACATTCAAGTGATAGTAACTTTTCTTTAATCTGTCCTATATTCAACCTTTCTGTATTATCAGAATTATACTCTCCGTTAGATGATAACTTTTGACTTCCTTCTATGAAATATTTATCATAATTCAGGTCTCTTTTATCAGCAGGCACTCTATAAAAGCTGCCCATATCTTCCGCCTTTATATATTCTTCTTTTGTTAAAAGAGTTTCATATCTTTTCTCTCCGTGTCGGGTACCGATAATTTTTATATCATTATCAGCATTAAACAGTTCTTTAACAGCTTGAGCTAAATCACCTATTGTAGATGCAGGCGACTTCTGAACCATAATATCCCCTGTTTCAGCATTATGGAATGCAAAAACTACAAGCTCTACAGCTTCTTCTAAACTCATTAAAAATCTGGTCATATTGGGGTCTGTTACAGTTAATGGCTGCCCGCTCTTTATCTGTTCAATAAACAGCGGTATAACTGAACCCCTTGATGCCATTACATTGCCATAACGAGTTCCGCATATTAAAGTTTTATCCGGATCTACTGTTTTTGATTTAGCCACGAGGACCTTTTCCATCATTGCTTTAGAAATTCCCATGGCATTTACAGGATAAGCTGCTTTGTCCGTTGATAAACAAATCACTTTTCCCACTCCTGCATCAATGCAAGCTGTTAATAAATTTTCTGTACCCATTACATTTGTCTTTACAGCTTCAATAGGGAAAAATTCACAAGATGGTACTTGTTTTAATGCAGCAGCATGAAAAACATAATCTACATTATGCATTGCATTTTTAATACTCGAAATATCTCGGACATCCCCTAAATAATACCTTATTCTTCCATTGTTGTATTTATGACGCATATCATCTTGTTTTTTTTCATCTCTTGAAAATATCCTGATTTCCTTAAAACCCGTATCTAAGAAACGTTCAAGAACAGCATTTCCAAATGACCCGGTGCCCCCTGTTATCAATAATGTTTTATTATCAAACATTCATACCACCTCTGACAGCTGTTTAAAATGCTTTTCAATTATTTCCACAGAAAGATTTACATTAAAATTTTCTTCAATATACTTTCTTCCATTATTGCCTTTTGTAGATAAATCGTTGCTTCCTGCCATTCCTTTAATTTTAGCGATAAAAGCATCTATATCGCCAGACCATACCCACTCTCCACATTGAGCATCTTCAATTATATCTTTGATATCAGTTGACTTATCAGTTGCAGCTAAAACAGGTTTTGCGTACTCCATAAATGTTAGTATCCTTGATGGAAAATTAGGAATTGTAAACCTTGGGTCAAGTACTATTAATCCAATATCGCATTCTTTTATTATTTGTTCATAATCATTTCTTGGTAAACTTTCAACAACTATAGCATTCATGATTTGATTTTTACTGATCGTTTGTTCCAATTTGAATCTATCAGTTCCACTTCCTATAAAAAGGAAAAAAATATTTTTTTCATTCTTGCATCGTTTTATTGCAGTGCATAAAAGGTCTATGTGCTGGGGTTTTCCCATATTACCTCCGAAAACAAAAACGCAAGCTTCGTTAGGAATGGAATAATGCTTTCGCAATTTATATCCATTTGATTTAAAACTATTATTTAGTTTCTTAGTATTTGGAAACAATTCCACCTTTTCAATAAGACATGTATTATGCTCTATTAAATATTTTTTATTGGCTAAAGACATACATCCTATAGTATCTGATGTTTTATACAGTTTTTCTTCCATACCCTTAAAATATTTATATATCAATCCATTTTTGTTCATTATTCCTAAATCAACAGCATTTTGAGGGAATATATCTTTAAGCATTAAATATGTTTTGCAACTAAACTTCTTTTTAGCCCATGTTATCAATCTTGCATTCGTTACAGGAGGTGCCTCAAATAAAATTAGATCTATTTGGTAATTATTAAAGTATTTATTTATTCCCGCTCTCATTAAAACCGGAATCATTAATGAAGTTATTCCCTTTTCAATTAATCCAACATTGAAATAATTACCTGTAACAATCCTAAGCACATCAAATCCACGTTCTTTTTTCATTTCAGTTTTCTTCTTATTAATTGATTGCTCATAAACAGCTACTGTAATTTCATGGCCTGCTTCATTTAGAGCTTCAGCCAAATCTGTATATATTGTGGAACCTTTGTTCGGCTCAGGAAATGAACCGGATATATATAAAATTTTCAATGAGGAAAATCTCCTATTCTCAACTTTTTGTATTACTGCTGCTCCAAATAACGTCTTAAAATCCCACAGCCTTTGTCCAATTTGTAACTTCTGCCTTTAACTATATGCTTATTGATAAAATCTCCTATAGATAAAATGGATGGACGTAAAAACATCCTGACTCCTCTTCTAAAATATATTCGTTGTTTAATCGGTTTCATTTCATACCCCATGCCCTTTTTATATCGATCAAGATCAGGGGTTTCTTCAAGTGAGCCTAATCCATAGCATATTGGGACGGGGTTGTCGCATTTTGTTAAATAATTTCTTGTTACATAATATGTCAATAAATTGTTCGGACAGCGATTAAGTAAATCAGAATCAGAATTTTGTATAATCATTTCTGTCATAGTAGAAGTTTCCAATATAACTACATAAGAAGCCAAACGCCCTTCATTATAAGCTCCAAGTATGTTTACTCCCTTAGTTTGGGCTAAACCAGCACATATTTTATTCCAATATTCCATATTTGCCTTAGGGTCATTTCTCCCTTGACGTTTAAATGTACAAAGATTCAATCTATATCCCTCGGTTTTCAGCTCGTCTATAACTACAGGTCTTATTTCACAATGTTTTTCTCCTTTTGCTACCCTGTTTCGAAATTTATGCTGCAAAAATTGAAGATTATATCCATAGTTTTCACAAACCTCTAATTTGCTTATAAAGCCATAGTTATCTATCCCGGTTGGGTACCGCAACCCCCAAGCTCCTGATACCTTCAATAGGTGCCCTAATTCTTCTTCAGTTGGGTTAATCAGTTGATGATATGGAATAGAAATAAGCATACCGTGTTGAAGCTCGCACCATTCTCCGCTATCAGATGTAAATACCTTAAATCCTGCATTTTTATAAAAATTATAAAAAACACTATGTTCTATTTTTATCTCCCCCTGAAATAGGATTAAAATTCTAAATCTTTTTAATTATTTGTAACTCTTTTAAGTGTAGTATCCTTTTTTACCATAGCTAAAACAGTCCAAAATATTGTTTTAATGTCTGTCAATAAACTAAAATCTTCTAAACTTCTTAGGTTGTACATCATCTTTTCCGGTAATATTTCATTTAAATAGATATCTTCCGCATCTGCTGAATTTTTCAACAGCATCTCCTCATCTTTATACAGGATGCTTGCAATTGAAGTGACCCCGGCAGGTAAAAGCAAGGTCGCTTTCATCTCTTCGCTGTATTTCTCAACATATTTTACTACCTCAGGTCTAGTACCGACAAAACTCATGTCACCTAAAATTATGTTAATCAGCTGTGGAATTTCATCCAACCGGTATCTTCTTAAAAACTTGCCGATATTAGTAATCCTCATGTCATTCATAGCTGTTAACAAGGGACCTGTATCGACATATGACATTGTTCTAAGCTTATAGATTTTAAATTTTTTCCCATATTGCGTTACTCTAATTTGAGAAAAAATACAAGGACCTTTTGAGTCTAATTTTATAGCTATGCCTATAATAATTAATATAGGAAAAGTAATAATCAAAATTGTAATAGCTGCTGCAATATCAAATATCCGCTTG
>JAQVWY010000140.1 GCA_028709465.1 Tissierellia bacterium
AAGAGAAAAGGCATTGCTGAAAAATATTTTAATTTTCCGTAAAAAACAAAACTAATAATTATACAATGAAATTACTTTTTTTTATAGGCTCAATGAGAGGAGGGGGTGCTGAACGTGTAATGGCAGTACTAACAGATGAATTGGCAAAAAGAGGACATGATGTCACATTGGTTGTAATGAGTTCATACCCCTCGTTTTACAAGCTTAATAAAGATATTAAGTTGATTCAATTTAATGACAGGGTTAACAACCGCTTTTTCGGAAAAATAAAATATAAATTGAAGTCGTATATTTTTATAAGACAAAATATTAAGAAATTAAACCCTGATGTTGTAATATCATTTATGTTGAGTTTAAATGCAATGGTTTTAATTTCTTCTATTTTTCTTAAAGAACCAATTATCGTTTCAGAACATTCAACTTTTGACATAAAACTTCCACTAAAAAAAAGATTTCAACGGTTCTATTTAAACAAGTTAGCAGATAGAGTCACGGTACTTACTTTTCATGATTATAATTTCATTGGAACGAGACTTAAAAATAAAATTGTAATGCCAAATCCCTTATCATTTGTGCCTTTAGCTAAATATAATGAAGATCGAAAAAAAAATATTATAGCTGCTGGAAGTATAGATAGATTTCATGGTAAAGGTTTTGACAGTTTAATAAAAATATGGGGAAAAATAGCTAATAAATATCCAGAATGGAAATTACTTATTGCTGGTGGTGGTAATGATGAAAATATTAGAAAATTGAGAGAATTAGCAAACGAGTACAATGTGAATAGTCAATTTGAGCTACTTGGTCAAGTAAAGAATTTGGACGAAAGATTTAGAGAAAGTTCAATTTTTGTTTTATCATCAAGGTATGAAGGTTTTGGGATGGTATTAATAGAAGCTATGTCACAAGGATGTGCATGTATAAGCTTTGATTGTACAGCGGGACCAAGAGAGATAATCAACAACAATGTAGATGGAATTTTAGTAGAAGATCAAAATATGGATGCTATGACGTTAGCATTATCTGATTTAATTGAAAATGAAGACAAAAGAGAAAGACTTGCTACAGAAGCAATAAAATCCGTTGATCGTTTTTCAGTTAAAAATATTGCCGATAAATGGGAAAGATTATTTGCTGATTTAGTTGAAATAAAACCATAATTGAGTATAGTGATGAAAAACAGTGTAATAAGGAGGATAGGAAAATATATATATTATTATTTAAAGAGAAAAATTTCGTTTTATAGCAGTACTAGAGCGTTTAATCGTAGATACAAAAACTATAAGAATGAACTTTTTAAAATTAATATAGATGACAATATTATAAAAAAATATAGAGAAAAATGGAGTAAGTTTGGTGAGAAAGTAGAAATAGATACTTTGATGTTAAGCTACAACCTTTCTAGTAAGTTAGACTATAATATAGTGCCAGAAAATTTGTTTGCAGCAATCATAGAAAAAGAATTAAATCCGTATAAAGAACTATCCTTCTTCTCTTTGAAAAATATGTATGAAAAATGGTTCAATAACAAAGCTGTTTTTCCAAAATCATATCTACATAAGATTGACGGAGTATTTTATGACAGTGATTTTAAAATAATTAGAAACATTGATAATATAATAGAAGATACAGATTTTGATTTTCCAATAATAGTTAAGCCAAGCAAAGACTCATACGGTGGAGCGGGTGTTTCAAAAATAAATAGTAAAATCGAGTTGAAAAATAAAATAAGTGAATATCAGCATTTAGTTTGTCAAGAGCTTATTACTCAAAATGAGTATTTGAGTAAAATAAATAATTCAAGTGTAAATTCAGTGCGCAGCTGTTTATATAGAGATTCATCGGGAAGTTTTAAAGTCTTAAATAATTCTATGAGATTCGGAATAAATGGTGGTCTTGATAATGAAACTTCAGGTGGTATCGTTTGTAATATTCATGATAATGGTAAACTGAATATTTATGCTGTTGATAAATATGCAAATAAATTTTATGAACACCCTAATAGTTTAATTAGATTTGACTCGGTGCAAGTACCTTTTTATGAAGAACTGAATAATATTACAGTAGACATTTCAAATCAAATACCGTTATGTAATTTAGTTAGCTTGGATATGTGTTTAGACAATGATAACAATTGGAGATGTCTTGAAATGAATTTATCAGGTCAAACAATTCGATTTGCTCAATATGCTGGGAAAGGATTTTTTGGAAAGTATACTGAAGAAGTAATTAAAAGAACAACTAGAAAATTCTCATAACAAAAAGTAAATCTACAAATGATTAATAGCTTGATGAGTTAAATGGATTTGAATGTGTAATATAAATGAATTATAATATGAAAAATGTTGGCTTTCCTATTAGTCAAAAAGAGAATGAAAAGCGAAGATGCTTAATTCCTTTAGATATTAAGAATATTAAGAATAAGGAAGCTGTTTATGTAGAGCGTGGATATGGTGATGTTCTTGGTTATTCTGATGAAGAATATCTTAATGCAGGAGTGAACGTTGCAGACCTGCATGAAATTCTAAGAAAAGATATTATTTGTGATGCTAAGATAGGAGATGCTAAGTATCTAAATGGCTTAAAGAATCAAACTGTTTTTGGTTGGGTGCATGCAGTTCAAAATAAAGATATAACAGACATTCTAATCGATAACAAACTAACAGTATATGCTTGGGAGGATATGTATGAAGATGGGCGTCATGTGTTTTGGAGGAATAATGAGATTGCTGGAGAAGCATCTATTATGCATGCATATACATTACATGGTCTATTTCCATACGATACAAAAGTAGCTATCCTTGGTAAGGGTAATACTGCAAGAGGTGCTCTGAAGATACTCACTTTTATGGGTGCTGATGTTACAATATTTGACAGAAAAACAGAAAAATTGTTTCAAAAAGAATTAGATAAGTATGATGTTATTGTTAATTGTATTCTGTGGGATACTTCACGTAAAGATCATATTATATACAAAAAAGATTTGAAACGAATGAAAAAGGGTAGTTTAATTATTGATGTAAGCTGTGATAAGAATGGTGGGATAGAAACTAGTGTGCCTACTACAATGGACAACCCACTTTACGAAATAGATAATATAGTACACTATGCTGTAGACCATACACCATCTATTTTTTATAAAACAATATCAAAAAGCTTAAGTGAAGTGGTCTCAAAGTATATTGATTTTCTGATTGAAGACAATGTTGACAGAATTCTTACAGATGCATTAATAATTGAAAAAGGTAATGTAATAGATCAACGTATTAATATGTTTCAAAGAAGGTAGAATATGAACTCTAAATATAAATTTATTCCAGAATCAGTAAAAAGATTACTACGTAAAACATTTTTTTATAGGAATCAATCTTTAAAAAACAAAAACGCAGTCAAATATTATGAAGTTGATAGTTTTTTAAATGAAGCACCTGTTTTAAATTTAGGTCTTGAGCTAAAAGAAAAACCTAATGTAGGAATTATAAAAACGCAGGAATCTGTACTTGGGAAAGATTATGTAAACCCTAAAGCTTCATGGCTTCGATATGAACGCTTTTGTAAAAATAATGATATACCCTATGGTTTTTTTGATATTGCAAGAAGTAATTGGATGTCTGAAGCTAAAAAATATGATATTTTTATCTGTCATACAGAATCTAATCCAGCTTATCAAGAAATGATAGAATCGAAAATTTATATTTTGGAGAATCTGTTGGGCAAGTTTTGTTTCCCTTCCTATCACGAGGTTTGGCAATATGAAGATAAGAATCGAGCTAATTATTTATATCAACACTACAAATTGCCTTATATCCCTACATATGTAACGCAAAACAAAGAGGAAGCTTATGAACTTATTGATAAGTTAGGTTATCCGTTTATCACCAAAACAACAATTGGAGCAGGGTCAACAGGAGTTTTCAAAATTGATAATAGACAACAGGCAGTAAGACGTATAGATGCCATATTTGGTTACTATGGCTTGAAAACGGAGTATCCATATCAACGACAAAAAGATTATTTTTACATGCAAAAGTTCATTAATGATGCTACTTTTGATTTGCGTATTATATTAGTTGGTGATATGGCTTTTGGCTATTATAGATACCCTAACAAAGGTGATTTCCGAGCTTCTGGTGCAGGAAATTATGAGAAAAAAGCGATTCCTGAAGATGCCTTGCGTATAGCAATCG
>JAQVWY010000063.1:0-14376 GCA_028709465.1 Tissierellia bacterium
AATCCAACGTAATACCATTTCAGTAAGGGCACACTGGTAAAAAGAAGCGATTAATTTTCTATCTCCTGAAGAAGCTGATATGCCATCACTTACTTTTTCAACATACCGTATCATGACATTTCCTGATATATTGTATATATAATCAACTAATTCTTCTCTCTGCATTGAATTATAAACGTGATAAATTGCTGTTTTATTTTCCAAAGCAAATTTAGCAGCCACAATAAAGCTCTCTTCCCATGAGAGTGTATCATTATATTCGTCTATGACTTTCTGAAGTTCTATTTGGAAGAGTTCTGACAAAAGTGCATAGACGTCTGTGTAGTAATAATAAAAAGTATTTCTATTGATTTCACATGCTGTAGCAATATCCTTAACTGTGATTTTACTAAGCGGACGCTCATTAAGCAACTTAATGAATTCTTCTCGAATTAAATTCTTAGTATATAGCTGTGCCAACTTTCCATCTCCTTAACGCTTATCTTTATTCAAGATTATAACACATTTCTCAAGCCTTTTCTTTAAAATTATATTTATATTTCCCTTTCTATAATTCTATATGTTTCATGGAAATAATTGGCTATCAATTAATATAATCATCACCAACCAAAATATCAGCTATGCATTCAGTAGGTATTACAAACTCTACAACACCCATGTACCCTGGAGCAACTTCATATTTATCAAAGGAAATTACAAGTTTATTGTCTGAATTAATATAGTAATTTTGTTCAATAGATATTTTCTCAAAAAGCTCTACAAAACCTTCTTCTTCAATGCCACGAACCCAATAATATTTGTTTTCATCAGCACTATGCTGTTCTAACATTTGATTTTTAATATTTTCACTAATTATATCCACATAACTGTCATCTTTGAACAAACTTGGCAAAGTCAATAAAACTTCCTTCTGCTTATCAATAGTATCATACTTGAATATGGTTGATGAAGAACCAACTGTATTTACTACATAACGCCCTATAGATAATATTCTGTCATTATCGGTCTTGATGATGTATCCGCTGTCTACCCCAAGATGCCCACCACCATTTTCTTTCATATCTTCCATCTCTTCCTTAAACTGTGCATATAACTTTTCATTATCTTGAAGATATTTTTCATTTAAGCTGTTTTCCAAATCTTTATTTTCTAAGCCGCTTATGGCTGGTACTTTTATATTGGCATTATAAGTATCCTCATCTAATGAATACTCCCTAAATGTTAATACTTCAACTATATTCCCTACTAAAGGTACTTTGAGCATAGTTTGAGCAAACACGGAACTTGTGTTTATGCCGATAATGAATAAGGCTAATGAAGCAGCCAAGGATGTGCCTGCTACCTTTAAACATTTAAACTTTCTGTTTTTCTTTGACTCATTTAACTTGCTCTTTTTAATTGCTTTTATAACCATAAATTCCAATTCCTCAGGAATCCTCGTATTCAGATAATTTTCTTTAAGTTGCTCAATTTTCTTATCATTCATTATTATTACCTCCAATTTCAATCAAATTATTCTAAATCATTAATATTGATGCGTAATTTTTCCAAAGCAGTATAAAGCTGAGTCTTTACCGTATTTACATTTCTTCCAAGAATCTCTGCAACTTCTTCTATTTTTAAATCTTCAAAATATCTCAGAATAATGATGCTGCGATATTTTTCCGGCAAATCATTTAATGCCTTTTGCAAGTCAAAATTTTGGTAGCTATCATCCATAGCAGGATTATAACTAGCTAAAACTTCGTCATCAACAAGAATTAATCTTTTTCTTTTGCGGAGAAAGTCTATGGCATTGTTTACAATGATACGATAGTACCAGGTCTTCATATATTTAGGTTCTTTCAATGAATCTATAGAAGAAAATGCCTTATAAATGGACTCCTGAACTATATCCAGAGCATCGTCAACATTTCTAACATAACTATATGCAAGTCTATAGTGATTCTCCTTTTCTTCAATAACATATTCTGCAATTTGTTTTTTTGATATAGACATTTTTTGAAAATCCTTTCATTTAAGATACGTATCTTAACTTCTTACACCCTTTAGACGCCTCATAAGATAAAAAAGTTTTATTTTTTTAAGAATTTTAAAACTACAAGACCCCAGCTTTAAATAAGTGGGGTCTCAGTTTTTTATTTAATTATCTATACTCAAATCATATTTTTTAATTAGCTTTTTCAAAAATATTTCAATATCTATAATTATTCTGTCTTTTGTTCGGCTTATTAGTATCAAATGTCCGCCTTTTTCATAAAACTTTATTTCTTTTTCTTTTGATGAAATATTATTATATATATGATTTACACTCTTTAATCTTACGGTATCATCGTCTTTTGCTTGGGTTATTAAAAAAGGGCATTCTATATTAGTTAATTTTGTCTTTGTAATTTTTAACAGCAATAAAAAATTTAACATTGAAATTATTGGCGATGCCTTTTTAGCTTTTATATATCTTTTTATATTGTTAAATTTTTTATTCTTGAAATCATCTATAATATTTATTAATACCCTTAAAATATTCCAGTAATATATAGGAGTATTAATTGTGACGATTCCTTTTATATTGTACTTACATGCTATATTTATAGCAATTAATCCACCCATTGAAAATCCAACAATTACTATATTATTTGTTTTTTTAATTAATTCTATCAGATCTTCTTCAGCAGATGTAATCCAGTCTTTGTAATTTGCATTTTTCATGTCCAAGCCATATCCAGTATGTCCTTTTAATTTAGTACATGTTACAATATAACCATTTTCAGTTAAATAATCAGCTAGTGGTTTTATTTCATATATTCCTCCACCAAACCCATGAATTATAAGGCAACCTAATTTATCCTTTTGCATAGCTACCCCTTAAATATAATCGATATTGTAATTAGTCAAAAACCCACTAGCCATAGTTAGATATTCTGGAAGTGTATCAGATGACCACTTAAGATCTATGCCTAATACTTCACTTGTTATTTTCCCTACATCAAAACCTAATGATTCTAAAGAATATCGAATTAAATTTTCATTGATGCATTTTTTATTGTTTATCCTTGTACATTTTTTGCAAATAGAACAATTACCAGCATTTATAGCTTTACTGCCAGGAAACTTGCTTTCTAAAATTATTAGTTTATCAAAAATCTTTTTTCTTTCTTTTAATATTGTTTCAATTGAAAACTTTTTAATTTTTTCTTTTGTATTAACTTCTTCAATAGTAGTTTTATCAAAAATAATCTGTGTTCCTATAATATGAATATTTTCAAATTCTCTAACATATTTTTCGGTATTAAAGCCATAGGGTGGGCAAGACCAAATTTTATTGTAATTTTCACATTGTTTGCAATAATTTTCTATTTTTTCTCTATCATAATATTTTTTTATTAGTTTATCAGTTTTTATACTTTTATTAGTTGTTTTTATTGTATACATTTAATTTCCTTCATCTGCAACCTATTATCTATAATATTTGCCTCACGCAGTCTTTCTATTCTGCATTAGGTATGACTGTTGTAAACATAAACCAGATTGCCTTTGGCTTAAGTTCACTAAAAGGCAATCTTTTATTAGTCATATAATAATTTTTATTATATAATACATTGCAGCATTTATCAACATGTCTTTTGAGCTGTAGTTATTATAAGGGTTGCTGCTATTGATTAATTTTAATTGTCAAATTTCCAATATTTATAGTATAGATTTGTTTTACATCAATAGGCTTTTCAAAAATCATATTTATTGTTGATTTTAATGGATTAGTATTAGCGCCAGAGCTAATCAAATCTATATTTTTTCCATCTTTCATTGTTATAGTAACCTCATTGTAGAAATTAGAGACAGGATTTTTTATTTTATCTTCTAAATTATTTATTAACTCAATATTTAATGAAATAGGAGATAATTTTAATTCTTTAACTAAATATCTTTTATTGTCAATAGTTACTTCCTTATTAACTTTTATAGTTTGGGAAGTGTTTTTATAATCAGCTTTAAATGTAATACTCCACTCCCCTTCTACAATTTTATTTTCTTTTACTATATTATAATAAAGAACATAATTTTTCAACTCTTCCATATCCTTAATATCAAAACTGTAATATTGATACATTATTCCATCTCTAAATTCGGAATTAATAAAAAATCCA
Source organism: Tissierellia bacterium (assembly GCA_028709465.1). Classification (GTDB taxonomy): domain Bacteria; phylum Bacillota; class Clostridia; order Tissierellales; family Sedimentibacteraceae; genus Sedimentibacter. Next base: position 4,146 of record JAQVWY010000063.1, read on the forward strand.
TAAAGTAAGTCATCTGTATTATTTTTATTCTCGAAGTACATATCTCCTAAATTTTGTTTTCCAGAATCTCTCAAACCAAATCTTATACATAGTCTTCCTTCTGCAAAGCCAATATTATCAACAAAATTATTATTGTTCTCTTCTAATTTTATATTAGCGTATTTGAAAGGCAATATTTCATCCGGCATTAAATTATTGGTATATTCTACTTTTTCTTTTTCTTCCTGTGTCATATTATCATCAACAGTCATAATGGATTTTTCATAATTTTTTAATAAACTTTGATTTAAATATTCTTCATTGGTTGATAAAAATTTATAGGGTTCAAATTTATTTTCAGGTTCAACTATTCTATATGAAGTCATGTCTTTAGCATTAATAATCATTTTTTTACCTACAGCTTTTTTAGTTGTGTTCCCAATTAATAGTATAGTAGCCTTATTATCATTTTCATCATCATCTTGAATATTGTACCAGGTGTAACCACCAGAACCTTTAAAATCTAAATTGAAATTTTCAAAATTTAAATCTAAATCCTTAAAACTTTCTCCATTTTCATTTATCACTTCGAATATAATATAAAATGAGTTTTCATCACCCAGCATACTTGCTACATTTAATGTTATACCATTGTTTGAATAACTTTCATTTATTTCAGTTCCAAGTTCATTGACATACTTAACTTCTTCTCCAAAAAGCTTATAATAAATACTTGATAGCCCTCCTTGTGCAAACACAACGGCAAAGGAAAGAATTAAAGTCATTACTGCAACCATAGGTATTATATATCTTTTCTTTGTAGATTTTTGATTGTATCCTACCTTTTCTAATGTGATTTTTTTAATTCTATCTTTTTCCTCTTTCGTAATATATTCTTCTTCAATATTTAATTTTTCGTTTCCAATATTATAATCATCTAGAAGTTCATCTATCTTTTTCATATATTACTCCTTTCATATAATAATTCCTTTATTAATAAGTGCTGTTCGCAATTTCTCCTTCCCTCTATACAGCTTGTTCTCCACTGACTTGGGATTTAAATTTAAATTAGATGCTATTTCTTTAATTGGTTCATATAAATAATATCTTCTAATGAATATACTTTTATCGGGTTCAGGCAAACTTTCAATCGTTTCTTTTATAATTTTTTTATTTATTGATTTAGAAACCTCATCATTTAAATTTATTTCTAATTCCAAATCATTATCTTCTAATGGTATTTCTCTTTTGTTTAATTTCCTAATCGTATTAATACTTTTATACCTTGCTATTGATATAATGTAATTTTTAAGTATTCCCTTATCAGGATCAAAATTATCTATAGACTTCCAAAGTTCAACAAAAACATCTGAAATGCATTCCTCTATATCCTGTTGATTTTCATAACCTATAATTCTGATTACTATAGTTTTAACTAGTGCTCCATAAGTATCAATTGCTAAGGATAATCCTTTTGAAGGATCTTTCTTTAAAAGCTTAACTAATTTATCATCATTCATTATATCCTCCATAAAAGCTTCTCATATATATATTCACATATTAAATGATAAATCACTCACATAATTTATAATAATTATAAATTATTTTTCCCATTTTAAAAAAAATTCAATTGTAGCTTGGGGAAGCAATCTTCAATCCATGAAAAGGTATAGAAAAAAATCCCACGAATATATTTCATAAATCAATAATAATCATAATTTATTTTACAAAGTATAGTTGTCAAAAAACAAAATAAATTATATTATTTATATTATTAAATAGTATAATATAATTAAGGAGGGTACAATGATTAAAGTTATTGCAAAAGGCACTTTTTATGAAGATAAAATCGAAGAAGCTAAAAATTTATACAGTAAGTTAGTAGAAGAATCCAGAAAAGAGAAAGGATGCATAGCTTATAATTTATATCAAAGCAATGATAATAGGTTAGTATTACTAATGATAGAAGAATGGGACAGCAATGAAAGTTTAGAAATTCATAAACAATCTAAACATTTTACAGAGCTTGTGCCGCAAATTAGCAAATTAAGAAAGTTCAATGAATTAAATACCTATGAATTGATATACTAAAAATTTAATTTCCTTGATGGGCAGATTCCAAATGGAAAACTGCCCTTAATTAACTTTAAATTCAAATCATAGTGGAATGGGAATTATCATTTATAAAATTTCAAACCATTTTTAGACAGCTTTTCATCCCATATCATCTTTAATATATTTAATTCCTCGCTATAATCAACTTTTGATTCATCCTTATCATATTTAAGTTCCTCTAGCACCTCAATTATGAAACTTGACTCCCCATACTCTTTCCAGTGTTGTTGAAGCTCTTTGTTAGGATGATTACCTAAGTTTAATTTAAATTTTGTGCTGTTTATCGTGCTTTTCAAATCTTGAGTTCCTTCTATATAGCATTTATCATTAATGTTTGACTTAACAATAAAAATTCCCATATCGGGTTTCAAGTTCTTATACAATTCTTTAAGTTCTTTTCTTCTATCCATAAATTAACTCCTCATTCATTAAAATTAGCTCCTTATTTCTATTTCAACCAATATTCTTTGCAATCATCAGTTCTTTCCATAAATCCATATTCAACTAAATCACTACATAATCATCATAAATCTCTTTTAATATTTGATTTAATTATTTTTCAGAATATCTTTTTCCAGCTCCAAACTGTTCTGCTATTTTCGTCAATATTATTATTTTCTTCTTTTCTTTTCTAGAAAATGTTTTTCCCCACAGTTAGGGCAGAAATTATAATCAGTATTCATTATAAATCCGCAATTTGGACAACCATAACTAATTAATCCTTTTTGGAACAGATGCAAATCTTCTTCTTTTAAAGTTATATTATCACCTTTTTCAATTCTTCGTCCAAGTTCATTACTAATTGAATATATATTATTGCAACAGCTACTTTTCACATAATATTTTTTATTCCACTTAAATAAAGGAATAAAAAATATGCTAATATACATGTATTCCATATAAACTTGAAAACTCCCGTATCTCCCACAACTAAAACAAATCATAGGTTGATTAAAATCTAATTTTACACTTTTAGAGGAAATTCCACCAATAAAAAACATATTATCACTCTTTCTATATTATTAACTTCCCAAACTCCATTATATTCTTACTTTTGAATAAACTTTTATCTCCTAACCAGCTAGCTGAATTATCAATAACATTATATATAAAATACTTTAATTTAACAATATAATATTTGTACATAATAATAGAAAGAAATTTCTATATTATTAATGGTTTTCTACTTATAAACACAGTTTATTTTACTACTTCTAAATTTACCCCACCGAAACAAAATTCTCTCAAACTTTTCGTTCAAGAGAATAAATCACACTAACATATAAATATTTATTATAAATTTTCACCTATTGTTTTCTACCTTTTCCTCTTATGTTATAATCTTTTTCTATTTCTGCTTTCCAACTAGCATCAACCTTATTCCCTTGCCTAAAACTGCTTACTGCCTCACTTACAACCTTGTAGTTTAATTCAGTACCTACACTGTCACATAAAAAGTTTACTGCTTTATCTTCGCTGATTCCTAAACTAGAAGCAGTCCCTATAGCATCGATGTTTGAACCTAAAAATATAAACTCCCAGAAATATTTAGATTTTTGATGTTCTATCATTTGCTTAATTTTATTATGAGTAAATTCACAACTGGAATTTTCCATGCCATCTGTAATAATTACGAACAGTACCTTTTCTGGTCTTTGTTCTTCTACTAAATTAGAAAGTGCCATTCCAATATTATTAATAGTATTACCCATTGCATCTAGTAAAGCCGTAGTACCACCCACGAAATATTCTTTTCTTGAAATAGGTTTTACTGTTTTAATATTTTCTCTATCGTGAAGCAGCTCATAATTGTTGTCAAACAATACTGTTGTTACATACGCTTCACCACTTTCTTTTCTTTGCCTTTCAAGCATTGAATTAAATCCACCTATGGTATCCCCTTCTAATCCTGACATTGAACCACTTTTGTCTAAAATAAAAATTAATTCTGTTAAATTAAATTTCATATTTACCCTCCAGTTATTTATTTATTAGAGGATAACATATATAGAGTATAAAAATGTCGCTTTAAAAGCGACATTAAAACCCTAATAAATTTTGATCAAAAGCAAACAATGCTTCATTGATTTCAAATATATCATATATACCTTCTTCAATAAAGTACTCAACTATAATATCAAATTTATTACTATGTGATAATGCATACCCAGCTTTTGCAAGTAAATCTGTTGTTTCATCTATATTTAATTCAAGGGAAATTGCCAAAGCAAGAGCTGTTGATTTACTTGGTTTATAGAACTTGTCCGATCTTATTTTAGAAAACAATTTACGATCTATATTGGCTTTTTTGTAGGTTTCAATATCGGTTTTTCCTTTTTCATCAATAAGCCTTAATAACATTTCAGTGAAAGTTTCATCTAGATGCGCTACAACATCCTCTAATGACCTTTTACTTGCCTTTGGGGCAAAGCCGTAGTTAAGTTGGATTTCTTCTGTATATATATATCTAGAAATATCAAACAATTCATCTACATAATTGTCATCTATATATTTTTCAATCGACTTAAACAACTTTTCGCTTAACTCAACTGCCTTTTTATCAAATACAACAAGATATACCATCATTTCATTTTCTAACAAAAAATCTTGAATAGTAGCAACAGCAACCTTAAAAGCTTTTTCCTTTGGATATCCATAGATTCCAGATGATATTAACGGAAATGCAATTGACTCTAATTGATTTTCCTTTGCAAGTATAAGAGAATTCAAATAGCATGATTTCAAGTGCTCTTCCTCATTATTTTCTCCACCGTTCCATATTGGTCCTACAGCGTGTATTATATATTTTGCTGGAAGATTATAGCCCTTAGTTATGACTGCTTTCCCTGTGTTGCATCCTCCTATTAAATTACATTCTGCCTGCAACTCTATAGCTCCAGCTGCATTAAAAATTGCTCCGCACACACCGCCTCCCATTTTAAGTTGGGAATTAGCTGCATTAACTATTACATCTACCTTTATTTTTGTTATATCATTTCTTACAATTTGTAATGGCATTTAATTTCTCTCCTTTATGATCTTATAAACATACATAAACAGATTAATATCCTTTTTCTTATATAATAGTCCGCATATTATTGAATTTTCGAATTTATAAAGCTATCGTTAATTTTTCTCTTTTTCAATTCTGATTTGAATTTCCGTCAGAAACTCTTCTGCTTTTATAGTATCCCGATTATCAACTACATAAATCTCGAAGGGGTCACCTAAAATACAGCATCCTATATTCTTTGCATAAGCTATTACTTCCTCCATTCTCTCCAGGTTTTGATCATAACCTCCACGATAATAATAAGAAATATACTGTCCAGCTGGAAGAATAAAGTCATAATCCTTCGTTTCTTTATCTAATATGAAAAAAACGGAATAATAAATGCTACTCATCCCTTTATTTAAATCATCCATCGATACATATGCCCCAACAGACTGATTGCCTAAGTCTAGAATTTTGCTTTCATGCTTACGATGTATTTTTTTAATTACAAAATCCATTTCTTCTTCACGAGTAATGTGCTCATTTAACTGTACGCAAGGGCGAGCAGGTAATGTCTTCACTGTGAGAACACCTGGTTGTATTCCCAACGTATTCTTTAGAAAAGCTATCCTATTTTGAATAATCCGTTTTCTCACTTGGAGTTTCTTTAGTTGATCATGAATAAAATCCTGTTGCTCACACAAAAGATTTATTGTATTATCGATACATTGGTTATCCAAATATTCTTTGATATGCTTCATAGAAAAGTCCAATTCACGCAAATCACGAATAATATTCAACTTATATATTTCTTTCAAATTGTAAAGCCGGTAGCCGTTGATATCTCGCCGTGGTTTCAATAATCCTAATTTTTCATAATACCGCAGAGAATCGATACCAATTCCGTAGAGTTTTGAAATCTCACTAATTTTATAATATTCTTTTATGTTCACAGTAATAATAATCCTCCCTTATTCTTGAAAATTAGACACTTGACTCTGGTATCATACCATAGTTTATACTTAAATAGTAGTATATTATAAATACCTACTACAAAAATTAAAAGAAAGTTTGATATTACAATGTCTATTAAAAAAACAATTAAAAATTTTACAAATAAGAAACTTTATATTCTCGAAAGTATGATAACCATTTTGCTTGGTACAGCCATTATCTCTTTCGGAATATATAACATTCATCAACAAACAGATATTACCGAGGGCGGTATAATTGGGCTGATTTTACTGCTTAATCACTGGACAGGTGCTTCAGCATCCATCCTTTCACCTATATTGGATATCCTTGCTTATGGCATTACTTTTAGATATCTAGGAAAAGATTTTTTAAAAACATCATTTGTTGCTACCTTAAGTTTAGCAGGATTCTTTAAACTGTGGGAACAATTCCCACCAATATTGCCAGATTTATCTTCCTATCCGTTTATCGCGGCTATTATTGGAGGTATATTCATAGGAACTGGAACTGGGTTGATTATCAAACAAGGAGGCTCTGCAGGAGGAGACGATGCATTAGCTCTAACTATTTCCGAACTTACTAATTGTCGGATTTCATATTCCTACCTTGCTACAGATTTAACTGTATTATTGCTGTCCTTAACTTATTTACCTCTTCGCCGTATTGCTTTCTCACTAATAACAGTTACCGTTTCATCTTTAATTATAGAATTTATGCAAAGTATTGAGCGAAGACAACCGGAAGATAACTCTAATGAGATTAATGATTATTGTATTTAAACCCGTCTCCCCCTTTGACCATTTATATTATATTACCAAATATAAATAAATTCTTCAATTAAATATTAATGTAGTAAAATAAATGCATAGTGCCAAGCATATCGTATATTGTAATTAAGTCACAGAAGCAAATTTAATTTTTATATATTATTATTAATAATGTATAAATCATAAAGGGGGAAATTAATGCAGAAAAAAAATTATTACATTAAAACTAACAGAATTTTTAATCCCATAAGAAAGTATGGATGGATTGTCACCGTGCTTATTGCTTTAGGTGGTTTATGGGAACCTAAATTAGGATTAGCTGTACTATTTATAATGGCTGGCTTAACTATAACAGCATTTTTTAGTGGTAGATATTGGTGCGGAAATATATGCCCTCATGGCAGTTTGTTTGATAAAATAATTTTGCCTATCAGCACAAATAAAAAAATCCCTAAGTTTTTTAAATCAAAGCCTTTCATAATTGGTTTCTTTATATTTTTCATAACTAACTTTATAAGAAAAATAATAGGTATATCACAATATTGGGGAACTTATGATGTTTTAGATAAATTAGGTTCATTATTCTCAAATACTTACCTGATGGTTCTAATTGTAGGCGGTGCTCTTGCAATATTCCTTAATTCTAGAACTTGGTGCCAGTTTTGTCCTATGGGAACCATGCAAAAGCTATCACATTCCTTAGGCAAGAAATTAGGAATTGCTAAAATAACAGAAAAAAAAATAACAATTTTAGATAAAGATAAGTGTATAAAATGCGGAAAATGTGCCAAAGTATGTCCATTTCAGCTTGAACCTTACAAAGAATTTTCAGACAATAACCAATTCGATAATATAGATTGTATTAAATGCAATACCTGTGTAGTAAATTGTCCTGTAAAAATTCTTTCCTTAGAAAAAGAAATTCAGTCTTTATAAACACATTTTACTAAATTAAATTCTACAAACATCAACGATCTTTTGCCTCAATCATTGGTTACATCACCATCGCCGCTGACTGGTATTGCTTCTCCTCCGATTTTAGAACTTGGCTTTATTGTTGCTTTTAAGAAATCTTTCACTCTTGCAGCTATTTCTCTTAATTCTCTTAACTCTTGTCCTGCATAAATTCTCACATCAGCTGAAACTCCGTATGCATCTATTCCAAGCTTTTTAGCAATATGAAGAGCTCTATAAAGGTGATATTTTTGTGTTACTATCACTATTTTATCCGTTTGAAATATTTCCTTTGCACGATAAATGCTGTCATAGGTTGATATCCCTGCATGATCCATAAATACATGTTTTGATGGTACCCCATTATCTATGGCATAATTTTTCATTATATTTACTTCATCATAACCCTTTTTGGTATGATCTCCACTCATCAACAATCTATTTGAAACACCATTTTCATACAGTTTTATTCCTGTTATTATTCTGTCCTGTAACATTGGGCTTGGAGAGCCGTCGCTTCTAACTCCTGCACCAAGCACTATTACACAGTCAGGATTTATATTTAGTGCTTCATCCAAAGAAATAATCAAATCTTCTGTTGATGACTTAACAAATGAATTGATAACTATAAATAACAAGAAAGTTGATACTATTAATAATAAAGATATAAATTTTACTAATTTAAGTGACTTCTTCATAATTTCTCCGTTAATTTTATATCGATTGATATATGCTCCTTTTGTTTGTTATGATTGTTAATTAATATAATAACCATTTATAATCCTGTTTGCAATCTAATAACGCATCCACAGATACATTTTCACCTTTAACTTGATAAATAATTGTAAATTAAAATTTGCATAACCTTAATTAATACAACTCCTTTTCATGATCGAGCACTTCAATATATAATTCTGACTTAAATCTCACCTTATAGCCTAATCTTTAATTTTCAAACTAATTTCAAGAACAAAAGAATGATAATCATGAAAAATAGGTAATCTTTTAATATTCTAAATCATTGTCGTTGCACCACTCAATAACTATTTTCTCTAACGCTTTCCTTTTGAAGTCATACCATTTTTTCTCTATACCTAAATAATTTATTGTATCTTTAAACCTTCTAAAAGCACCTTTCCCTGTAATTGCTCTTTCTAATCGATCAATGTGACTTGTGTTTGTGAGAGAATCAATGAAATCTTCCATTATTTGATATTCATGAATTTTTGACGGCAATGATATATAATACATTTCTTCTTGAAAGAATTTAATTGCACTTTGAATAATATTCTTTTCCCAATCTCGATACCCATCAAAATTATCATATTCATCTATCTCTTCTGCAATTCCTAAATAGCCCTCTTCAATTTCAAATATTTCTCCTGTTCTTTTATCCAAAAAATAAAGATATCCATCAAATAACATATCTAATTTTTCTGCTACCTCTTTAACATTTACCTTCATATAATCTTTACTGATTTCCTTAGGCGTATTAACTGCAGGTAAATTTATATCCTCTAAAGTTACAGTTCGATGATATTGAAACAATTCTGCTTCAATAATATCAGTATTACCCAAAACAGGCTCCTGGATAATTGCAGATTTTAATTTCTTTCCTAAAATTCCAGTTGGTTTATCAGGTCTAATTATAAATCCAATGCTGCCGTTTTCATGATGAACAGGTTTTGAATCAAGAAATTCCCTTGTATGAAATTCAAGCGAGATATCATCCTCACTTTCGTATTCAATAACAGGATAATACATTCCCTTAGGACAAACTTCTATTAAACTTTTTTCAATATTCCTTCTTGCCTCATTAATCTGTTCTTTATTCATGTGATCTAACAACTTAGGATCTGATAAATTTTTTTCCATATCAGCCCATATGTCCAATAGATAAACCCTATTTATTTGAGCCCAATGCTCTTCACTATCTTCCTTGTTTTTAAACCATAATTTTTCAGGATATTCTCCATTTACAGTAAGTGTAACAGTTTGTTCAACCAAATATGAAACATTGTCCTTATTCATGTTGAAATGCAACTTAACATTATCATCAAATTCAGGTATCACAGCAAAATCACCGGCAAATTCAATGCTTGTCAAAAGCAACATATCAATACTTTGATAATCAATGTCCTCAGGATTCCAGCCATTTCTCAATAATTCAGATAGAAATAACACACTCTCTCCATCTTTAAAACTTAAGGGGCGGTTCTCCGTAACATTTATTTCAAATTCCATTTCATCAATAGATACACTTTTTATAGGTCTAAATGGTTGAGCAGCTTCTATTCTACCCCTGCCCTTTAAAATTGACCTGTTTTTCTCTTGTTTTTTAACCTCGCAAGGATCTGCTAGTTCCATCTCTTCAATTTTCTGGCAATACACCTCATCATACTCTAATATAATAAGATGCAATTTCTGCCCATATCGCACTATTCCT
>JAQVWY010000063.1:14476-17521 GCA_028709465.1 Tissierellia bacterium
CCTGTTTTTCTCTTGTTTTTTAACCTCGCAAGGATCTGCTAGTTCCATCTCTTCAATTTTCTGGCAATACACCTCATCATACTCTAATATAATAAGATGCAATTTCTGCCCATATCGCACTATTCCTGCAATATTACAGACAACACCATCAATCTCTGCAGTTTTGCCTATTATTTTTATTTCATCTATTCTAGATAAAAGCTTTTGTATATATTTAATATTCATTACTGTCTCCCCTGTTATTTCATAAATTATTAACATGCTACACTTATACAAAAGTTCAATGTTTTTGACATTACTTTTAGCATCTAATTCCAAAAATATTTTTTTAAGAACTCTTCCCAAAATATTCTTACTTGTCCCGATTCATTTTTCATATTAGACATAATACCACCCTCTAAATATCTTAGTTTTTTATTATTAATTAATAAATCTCTTAAAAACATATTGGCTAAAAACGCTAATATCAAAAAAGTAGTGGGACATAAAATACGTTCCTACCATCCCTATTTATACGAATCATTATCAAATAAATTTATTTGATTATCAATTAATTTATCTCTATTATTATATTCATTCCAGGAATATCCCATTAAAAGAGAACATGGATGCTCTTGAATGACCTTAATTATTATGTTTTTTAGTTTCTTAGTTAATTTCAAAGAATAGTCATCTAGAACTTCTTTGTACATTTCTAAAATAATTTCTTGATTAACACCTAATAGACAATTTAAAGATAATTCTGAAATTAATAAAGTCGCTGCATTTGGACTAATCTCTTTTTCAAATATAAAATATCCCGTTAAATCTTCTAAGCTTGGCATCAAACTGATAATTCCATCAGAAATTATAGCTGACAATTCTTCGTCTTTGAATTTTTTATAATCATATATATCAAAATTATTGCGGTTAGTAAGGATAAGTTCAGTTTGCTCTTTACTAAATAATGTAGCTATGCTTACATATTCATTATTAAACACATTCATACCACCCCAAGCAACCATAGGCATAAAAACCCTTTTTTCTAAAGTTTCATACTGAATTTCATTTTTTAGATAATTACATAAAGACTTATGTAAGAATTCTAAATCAACAACACCATATAAGTTCATTAATACAGAAATAATCTTTTGCCATTCATAACTTATATTTATCATTTCCATTAGTTCAGGGACACGAAAGAAATCTGCAAACTCGTATAGTTCATCTGCAATTTCGATTTTAAACGACTCATACTCATCTGAAATTTCCAATAAACCCATATTAATTAATACTTCTAGACTTAATATTTCCATTAGTTCAGGTGTAATAGTATTATTGTTATCATCAGCAATATAAAGTATATGATATGCAGCACTTGGAGTTAGTAAATCAAGTAACTTTTCTTTATTGGAAAAAAGAAACTTAACTATTTCTGTAGCATAAGTAAAAGATGCTCTCTTCAATACTTTCGGTATTTTAATACCTAATTCCCTCATGATTGACTTTAATTCAGAAGGTTTATTTTTAGCTAATAATTCAGCCATTGATTTACCACTATCTATAAAGTCATATTTATTTTCTAAAACAGAATCTTCAGAAAATTCTTCATAATCATCTTCCCAATCAGGATATTGAAAAAGTTTACCATTTTGCTCTTTTACAAAAGTTAAACTTAAAATATCACTTTGTTCAATTTTTTTTACAGTAATATCAAACAACCATTCATCGCCAAAATCATATACAAATAAGAACTTATTTCTCACCTTAAGATTAAGTTCATTTAAACTAATTTCATCAGCATTTTTCCCTCCTGATGCTTCAGGATGATAATATCCATCACTATCATATCTCTTTCTTTTCAAACTAAACATATATAAATGATCATTATCGAAATCAAAGGCAGAAAGAATCTCATTACTCAAATCATCTAATGTATTGCTTCCGTCTGTTCTAATAATCCTATAAACATCTTTATTATACTTATATTCTATTTTTAATTCATATGTAGTATATCTCATTTTATCCTCAACTCCTTGCACCCGTCCTTAAAATTCTGTATAATTTTAACAATTCTATATCAACTTCAAACATATAATTAATATCCTTTCTTATCCTCACCACTTAACCGCCGATATATTTATTCTACCCTTGTTAAAATTTCATATATATACTTCATTAGTTAATTGTTTAGTAATAGTTCTAAAAATTCCCCATATCCTTCTTTTTCCATATCTGAAACAGGTATAAATTTTAAAGAAGCACTATTAATGCAATATCTTAAGCCGCCTTCCTCAGCTGGACCATCCGTAAAAACATGACCTAAATGTGAATCACTATTTTTACTTCTTACTTCAGTTCTTTCCATTCCAAATGACTTATCTCTTTTATAGACAATAACATTTTTATCAATAGGCTTTATAAAACTCGGCCATCCACATCCGGAATCATACTTGTCTGAAGAAATGAATAATGGCATTCCCGTAACAATATCAACGTAAATACCTTTTTCTTTATTATTCCAATATTCATTTTCAAAAGGAGGTTCAGTATAATTTCTCTGAGTAACATCGTACTGTATTTTTGTAAGCTTCTTGCTAATCTTTTCATCTGAAGGCTTATTATACTTTTCTATTTCAACTTTTTTCATATATTCTCCTTACTGTTAAACTTTAGGTGTGTCTTATTCAATCATTAAAGTTTATTTACCACACAATATGTTCAGGGTAATCCATATCTCCAAATATAAGTTCACTTTTGTGACAATTATACCTTTTTGCTGCTTCATCAATTGATTCTTTAATATGGCAAAATTCTTAATTTTTAACTATTAATCAATTCCGATCTTATTTCTGCCAGCACATTTAACTTATTTGCAAAAAAATTATACTATAATAATATCTTGCTGTCATCTCTTAATGATAAACTTTAATAAATCTTCATTCTGTTAGAAATATCATTAGCCTTTCCTGATGCAATAACCATAATCATATTGTTTTTATTCTTATATGTTATTACAATATCAAATTTGTACCCAATTGCAAGTATTAACTTAATGAATACCAA
>JAQVWY010000064.1 GCA_028709465.1 Tissierellia bacterium
ATTTAACAGATTATTTTATTAATTTTTTTACTTATTTTTTACTTATTAACAAAACTAATAACAAGATTTTACAATATACATAATTTAAAAATAATATTTATAATAAAAGTGTTGAAACGTTAAATTTCAACACTTTATGGTATCAATTAAATGCGTCAAATTAATTATTAACTTTTTTTAATTTAATTACTTTTTTACATCCTTTTATTATATCTTCTTCTGTTAAACCATATTTTTTTAATAATTGATCTGGTTTACCTGATTCACCAAATGTATCTTTAACACCAATCATTGTCACTGGTACAGGACATTCATCAGACAAAACTTCTAATACAGCACTTCCCAATCCACCAACCACGCTATGTTCTTCCGCTGTAACAATTGCTTTTGTTTCTTTAGCACAATTAATAATAATATTTTTATCTATAGGTTTTAATGTATGAATATTAATTACTCTTGCAAAAATACCCTCTTCTTCTAAAATTTCAGCAGCTTTTAAGCTTTTTTGAACCATCAGTCCAGTAGCAATAATTGTTACGTCTACTCCATCTCTTAATTTTACACCTTTACCTATTTCGAACTTATAATTTTCATCATAAATATCTTCTACAGCAGCTCTTCCAAGTCTTATATATACTGGTCCAACATACTCAGCTGCTTTTATAACTGCCTGTTCTGCTTCGATACTATCTGCAGGATTTATTACAGTCATATTAGGTATACTTCTCATTAAACTTAAATCTTCAATAGCTTGATGTGAAGCGCCATCCTCCCCTACAGTCAATCCTGCATGTGTAGCAGCTATTTTAACATTTAAACAAGGATATGCTACTGTGTTTCTAATAATTTCAAAAGCTCTTCCAGCGGCAAACATTGCAAATGTACTTGCAAAAGGTATTTTCCCTGCAATTGCCATTCCTGCAGCTGTTCCCACTAAACTTTGTTCTGCGATTCCTACGTTGCAAAATCTATTAGGACATACTTTTTTAAATTCTGCAGTTTTTGTAGATCCTGAAAGGTCTGCATCTAATACTACTACATTAGGATTATTGTCAGCTAATTTTTTTAGAGCATCACCATAAGCTTCTCTCGTTGCCTTTTTACTCATTTATGTCACCTCCTATTTCCTTAAGGGCAATAGCATACTCTTCCTCATTAGGAGCCTTACCATGCCATCCAGCCTTATCTTCCATAAAAGAAACACCTTTCCCTTTAACTGTTTCTGCTATTATTATTGCTGGTTTATCTTTAATTGTTTTTCTTTCTTCAAATGCTTTTTCTAATGAATTAAAGTCATGTCCATCTGCCTTTATTACATGCCAGCCAAATGCTTCCCATTTTTTGTCAAGAGGTTCAATACTCATTACATCCTCATTTTTACCATCGATTTGCAATCCATTATGGTCTAATATTGCAGTTAAATTATCTAATTTATAATGGCTTGCAAACATTGCTGCCTCCCAAACCATACCTTCTTGTACTTCCCCATCTCCAATAAGAACGAATACCCTGTTATTTTTATTGTCAATTTTTTTTGCTGTTGCAATTCCATTTGAAATAGCTAGACCTTGACCTAATGAACCAGTTGAAGCTTCCACACCTGGAACCTTTTTCATATCAGGATGTCCTTGTAATTTAGAATCAACTTGTCTTAATGTATTTTTTAAATTTTTACTTAAAAATCCTTTTTCCATTAAAACTGAATATAAAACAGGTGCACCATGTCCTTTTGATAAAATGAAGTAATCTCTATTTTCATCAGTAGGGTTTTCAATATTCATTTCTTTAAAATAAAGATATGTGAGTATCTCTACTGCAGAAAGTGATCCTCCTGGGTGACCTGATTTTGCTGCATAAATCATATCTAAAATGCTTTTTCTCATTCTTTGTGCAATGAGTGTTAGTTCCTTGTAATCCATATTTCCTCCTATTGTTTTGGTACTGTTTCCCAATCCTTTAAAAATTGTGCTATTCCTTTGTCAGTTAAAGGATGTTTAGTCATTTGTTCTATAACTTTATATGGTACAGTAGCTATATGGCAACCAATTCGTGCAGCCTGTGTAACATGCATTGGATGCCTTATGCTTGCAGCAATAATTTCTGTATCTATTGTATAATTTTTAAAAATATCTACAATTTCTGAAATTAAGCTCATTCCCTCCATACTAATATCATCTAGCCTTCCAACAAAAGGACTAACGTATGTCGCTCCAGCTTTAGCAGCTAATAAAGCTTGACCAGCTGAAAATATCAATGTTACATTTGTTTTTATGTTTTCTTTTGATAATACATTTACTGCTTTTAACCCTTCAATTGTCATAGGTATTTTCACAACAATATTTTTATGTATTTTCGCAAGTTCAACTGCTTCCCTAATCATACCTTCACTGTCAAGGCTTATTACCTCTGCACTTATAGGACCATCTATAATTGTTGCAATTTCGCTTACAACTTCTTTAAATATTTTGCCTTCCTTTGCAATTAATGATGGATTCGTAGTAACTCCACATATTACGCCAATATCATTAGCCTTTTTTATTTCTTCAATGTTAGCAGTATCTATAAATAATTTCATTTAACGATACCTCCTCTATTTTATTTCTTTAACAATATTTTTATTTCCAAAAAATATTTTAATCATAAAAACAGGTAAAACTATTTGTCTACTTATTCTACTAGGTTCCTTAATTAATCTATATAGCCACTCTAATCCTAAATTAATAAATATTTCAGGTGCCCTTTTTACATTGCCTGCAATAACATCAATGGTTCCTCCATTACCAATTATAATAGAAGCATTCAACTTATCTCTATTATATTGTATCCATTGTTCCTGTTTTTTAGCACCAAATCCAACGAATAATATATCCGGGTTAGCCTTATTAATTTCATGTACAACCTTTAATTCTTCCTCATGTCCATTCATGCCAAGATGAGTTCCTTTAAAGTACCCATGATGACAGCCTGCAATACTTATATTAGGATATTTTTCATGAATGTTTTTCATTGCTGTTTCAGCAACGCCAGGTTTACCGCCTACAGAATATAACTTTAACCCTTTTTTATTAGCCAAATCAAGCATCTCAATTGACAAATCAAATCCTGCCACTTTTTCTTTAAGTGGTAGATTTTTGATTTTTGAAGCATAAATAAGACCAATTCCATCTGGAACATTAATATCTGATTGATTCACAAGGTTTAAAAATTCTTTATCCTTTTGACACATCATAACTATTTCAGTATTAGGTGTATAAATAATATATTGTTCTTTATTATCAATTTTGTCCTCAACTGCATTAATTACTTCTCCCATTGAAACATTATCAATTCTTACACCCATTATGCTAATTTTTTTCATAACAACTCCAATTATATTTCTTTTAAAATTTTATAATTAATTTTTATAGTTTCTCTTAATTTTTTAACATTTTTAGATAAAAGAAGTTTTTCTGATTCTTCATTTTCAAGCTTTTCTATTATTTCATTATACAATATATTTTCATCTATATCATTTATATTGCAAACAACATTCATATTTACACTTTCAACAAAATGATCAACCTTATGATCATAAGAAATTGCAACAAAAGGTACATTAGCCGCAGCAGCAAAAATTAAAGAATGAAGTCTAACACCAACTAATAAATCCATTTCTTTTATTATATCATAAGCTTCATTAGTAGATAACCTCTCTTTATAATACACTGCATTATCACCTATATTATTTTCTATTTGCTTAACTAAATCTAAATCCTCATTATAATAAAATGGAACAAAATGACATTCAATGTTTTGTTTATTTAACATTCCTACCACTTGGCTAATTTTTTCACTTACATCTGTGTGTTTCCAATTCCTTAGTGAAAAACACACCTTTTTTTTATCTTTATTTTTATAGTTCAGATTTTCCTCTGCTCTAAAATTAATAACAGGATCAGCTGATAAATGAATTTTATTTTCCAGAACTCCAATTTGAACTAAAAAATCTTTAGACTGCTTATCTCTAACAGTAATAAACTCAACCTTGTTTAAGTTTATAGCAGTTAATCTTCTGCTCCTCTCATTTATAATAGGGCCAATACCTTGGCTTAACATTACAACTTTATTTCCCATTAAATGAGCTAACTTAATTAAAAACAAATAATAATATATACTTTTTTTGCTAGTTACATCCTGCAAAAGGCTGCCTCCCCCAAAAACTAATGCATCAGAACTCATTAATTTCCTTAATATTGAAAATACATTGTATCTGTCGATCGTATTAACATTATATTTTTGAGAGGTTTCTTTTTTATTACCTGATAATACGGTAATATTGTTTCTATGGGTTATTTGAAACAATTGATTTAAAACCATTTCTAATATTGCTTCATCGCCAAGATTTCCAAAGCCATAATAACCTGCTAGTAAGATATTTTTCACTTCAATCTCTCCCGAATTTTCATATTTAATGCACATAAAACATTAAAAATCAAAATTATAATGCACCCCATCATAATACCAAAGAACACTCCTATTATTGTCCTTGTAAAAGATAAATAAATAGGCGTTCTCAAGTGAGAAAATGTATTTATAACTGATGATGTCCCAATTGCTGATGCTAACATAAAAATAAATGTGAAAAATTCAGATTTTTTATTAGCAGCAAAAACCCCAGCAAACAATGCTGGAAAAGCAATAAGAAATTCCTTAGTTCTAGGTCTTGCTAACAGCACATTTTCCATTAAATTTCTAAATATCATTTCAATATTTGAAGGTTGTAAATTAGTTTCATGGCCTGTTCTTGATATATAAATATATCCTACAATACCCAATATTCCTGCTAGAATAACATAATAAACCTTAATATCTTTATTTAATATTTTGGTTATAAAATTAAAAATACTTTTTAAATTGTCTTCACTATCATTAATAAAATATACTATATATGCTATTACAAAAACTCCTAAAGGAACTATTTGTGCTAACTTAACCCCTCTAAATATATCCATCTCTAAAAAATATTTTACATCTGCTAAAGTTGCATCGACAAATACCGCACCAATAAGAGATATAGCTACACTCACCAACAATATAAATATAGATTTTAATATTAAATAGCCATTTGAATATATTTTTTTTGAATTAAATATTTGATTTATACTGCTTATGAAAAATACAATAGCAAGTCCAGAAAATGCGATAGCAGCCAATAATGAAAATCCTTTTTCAGCTATGTTTCTCATAACATAGGGAACTAATGCCCCTGGCAATGCAAAAACATATAAAAGAAAAGCATACTTGCTTTTAATTTTAAACATCTTAATAAATAATAATACAGCAGCTAATGTAATGCCAAAGCACATAATTGAAATTCTTTTATTACCAATATGAAATTCTTTTATAGCTTCAGCCCTTCCTAACTTAATATTATGCTCTGAAAGCCTTTCATTGAAGCTAGTAAAAGTTCTCTCATATTCATCTAAATCTGTTAAATATCTAGTACCTGATTCCCCTACATAAAAAGGTTTAAAGTATATTACTCTTATATTTCTCTCTACAATTGCTCTAAACATTGTATTTTCAATTTCTTCTGCCCCAGAATAATTATAATATTTGTATCTATACCTTATATAATCCCACATGGTAAATGCTCTCAGGGCACTATAATTCGATTTTTCAACAAGTTTATTCAATCCCTCTTGTTCTATATGTTCCCTTTGATTGGAGCTTTCAATTAATACCGATGCTATGTTATTTTCATTTATATACTCAATCAAATTAATTTCGTTTTCAGGAAATCCTAGTATTTCCTTACCATGTAGTATATATAATCTTGGAATCAAACCATATTTTTCATTCGCCGCTTTATATGCATCTGCAAGTTTTTCATTGTTTTCAGGATAATTAATAGGTCTTAAAATAACATCTAATCCAGCATTTTTAGCAAGAGTTATCTTTCTGTCATCATAGCCAATACCAATATTAAATACTCTTGAATCTACAATAGGTCTTTTTTCAACTACCCCTTTATATTCAGCATTAACGGTTCTTTCATTATCCCCATAATAATTATCATCCATGGTTCCATGTAGTACTATGTAATATTCATCTCCAAAAGAATAATTATCATAAAATTCCGATGTGTATCTTTCATTTAAACCTGCATTAATATAATCAAATATATCTTTATCCTTTGTAGTGATTATTCCAGCAGATTTTTTAATTTCACCATTTTTTATTTTATCAATTATTTTCTCATTATAATTTTTTTCCCAGTTATAACTTTTAATTAATTGAGATACTATTTCTGCCTTTAATGAATAACCACTTTCAATAAGCAGATTAATTGTTTCTTCTTGTATTGCAACTGATTGGGCGCCAAATTCTTTAAAATTTTCTAACCACCAGCTTAAATTTTCTCCTGAATATTCAGCAAGATTTGCCATTTCATTATAATCTAATACGATTTCTGCAGTTTTATACTGTTTTTCAATTCCAATCCTTTGATAAATTGTAACAAGCCCTATACTTAATGATATACAAATAAGCAAAAGCACTATTTTATCAATCTTATTAATTTTCATTTAATAACTCCTTTATCCATAGTGACTTTTATAATATTCATTCAAAACAATACCATACTAATTAGATAAAATCAATATTTTATTTAACTAGAACACATACCACCATTTTTACTAAGTATTCCTTGAAAAAAGGTAATTTTGCAATATATTTAAAAATATTTCTCAAAGGTTCTTCCTTGTAATACTCTACCTTAAATTTACTATTAGATAAAATTCTATTAAATCTCTTTATAGCCATTTTATTGATATAAGAAAAATACTCAGAACCATCTGCTCTTTTTCCTATTCTAAATTCAATTCTTTCTTTGCCATCAGGCAAATCTCTTACTAATTGTTTATATGTTTCTATCAATGTTTTTTCGTTAAAAAACACATGAACCCAAGGCATTCCTATTGCATCGCTTAAATGTGCTCCATAGGGATGATTGTATGGAGGAAAATTCAAATAAAGTTTCCCTTCTTTTTTAAGAATTCTATAACATTCTTCTAATACTAATTCCGGTTCATCAACATGCTCCATGGCATCATTCATTATTATTGTATCGAAAGTCTCATCCTGAAAAGGTGTATTTGATGCATCTGCACATACAAATGTGAATTTATCCCTCACATTATATTTAATGCTTAAATCTTGTGCTTCTTTTCTATACTTTTCTAAAATTTCCACCCCAACGATACTTTTTACTCCTTGAGAAGCATAATAAATAGTTTTACCCCCTGCTCCACAACCAATATCCAAAACATCCTTGTTTTTAAACATTTCTTCTACTGATGTATGCTTTAAATAAAACTTTATTGTATCTATTCCCTTTTCATACTGCCACTCTGAATAAGTTTTTTTACCTTCATTGTTTAAATTAAAAGGATGAACAGGCAGCTTGAACAAACTGTTAATTTTCAAACATAAATTAGTCATTTAATTACCTCATCGCGAATTTTAAACTTTCCTAAAATTATATCATTGCATTTAAATAAGTTCAATAATTTATTGAAAAATTGCAAATTCTCTTTATTACTTTATGATAGTCACATCCTAATCAAATATTTATTAGATTACAAGTATGGCAAATAATTCCATTAAGATATTAATTGTTTTTGTTGAAAAATTGGTTATTTTAATATACAATGAAATATCATGCTAAAGGAGTTGTTATTTTGAAAAAAATACTTGTTTTTGTAATCATATTGTTAATATTGTTATCTTCGTCAATACTTGCTGAACCTGGTGATTCCAAAGATCCAATAGTTCTGTTAAGTTACTTAGAAGATCGATTAGCTAATTTTGCTAATACATATAAACTTGATTCTATAAAATCTATACAAACTAAAATTAATGACCTTGAAGGTAAACTATCATCAGGAAGTGAAATAACTTCTAAAAGCAGTGAATTTGATATAGTACAAATAAATGATGGTCAAAAAATCATTGCGGAATCTGGTACAGAAATAATATTAAGAAGTGGTGAAGCTTTTGTCATTGGAAGTGAATTAGGCGGAATTTCTGATGTTACTGAAGGCGTTGACATTCCTGCTGATAAAAAAATTAAATCTAATCACTTTTTATTAGTTCCAAGAAGTGATGGAAGAGGAGTGTATACGAACAATTCAGCGCTCTTTATGGTAAGAGGGGCTTATGAAGTAATTGAGTAATGCAGAATGCAGGAATGCAGAATTTATTTTTAACAATTTTATTTATAAATATTTATTTATTAATAAATTAGATAAGTTGATAATTGAATACATAATCTAATAAATATTTAAGGATTTGACGAAGTCAAATCCTTTTATAATTCCTTGCATTATTGCATTTTTTTCGTTCCTAACATTTTTAATTCTGAAATCTGCATTCTGAATTCTGTATTAATAAGTGGTTAGTTCCTCAATTAATTTTTTATAGTTTTCATCAGCATTGTAACCTTGCAATTTTACCTTATTGTTCTTTTTGCTGAATTCATCGTAAAATTTTTCTTTGACATAAACTTTTTCATCTTCAATATCGTAATAAAAGTTAAAAGCGTATTCTTCTTCGTTCTTAAATAATAGGAAATTGTCTTCTACTATTACATTGACATGCAGCCAATAATATCCACTTTGTTTTGAAGGAAGTTCAGAAACAACTGAATCTTCACTTAAATTTTTTAAACTATCTAAGAAAATCCTAATCTTTCCTGCTTCATTTAAATCATTTACATGAATTTTTCCTTTATGTTGATTTGTATAAGTAATTCCATCATTCACATACACTTCTGTATCAACTTCCGATACCTTGCTAACATTCCCGGAAATTAATTTTACATCAGAAGATAAAACATAATTTAATTGAGAAACATAATCCCTTGAACTAAACAATTTCATCATTAACACTACAACAGCTGCAACTGCAAATACAATAATTATTACAGGCAATATATTAATCCTTCTTTTCCTACTATATTTAACTCTTCTTCTTGCCATAAATACCTTCCTCTTTTAGAGGTTACCTAAAACACTATTTTATTATTAATGTTAATAAAATTCTTCACCTTATGCTCATATATAATAATTTTTAGTAACTCCCTATATTAAGTTTTTTCTTTCCAAAAGTTTATTTACTTCAAGTTTTAATTCTTCTAATGTACCTTCATTATTAATTATTTCATCTACCATATCACGTTTTTTTTCAATTGGTAATTGATTAGATATTATTTTTAGAACATCTTGAGGATTTTTATTATCTTTATTTGCTCTTTTTATAAGTCTTTCTTTTTGAATTTCAGAATTCACATAAACAAGCCAAATTTCATCATAATTTAATGTAGATATACTATTGCTTTCAAGGGCTAAAGGTATATCTAAAAAAATCACATTATTTTCTGATTTATCAATACCTTCAATAAGCTTTTTATATACTGAACTATGAATTATTTCATTTAATTTTTCTAACTTTTCAGAATCATTAAATACTATTTGACCTAATTTTTGCCTATTTAATGTGCCGTCACTGTCTATTATATCCTTTCCAAAAAATTTATATACATTGTTATACATTTCCTTACCCTCGCTATATCCTTCATGAACTATAGCGTCTGAATCTAATACTTCAAAACCCATTTGTCTCAGAATATTAGTGACAGCTGATTTTCCAGTTCCAATACTACCTGTAATAATTATTATTTTTTTATTTTGCATCATACCAGCTACCGCCCACATTTACATCAACATCTAAATGCACTTTGAAATTATTATCAACAACATTTTCCATTTCTTCTTTAATTATTACTTTTACCATATCTAATTCCGATTCATGAGCTTCTATTATTAATTCATCATGTACTTGCAAAACAAGTCTTGATTTCATTTTATTTTTCTTTAATCTTTTATAAACGCCTATCATAGCAGCCTTAATGATATCAGCAGCAGTACCTTGAACTGGTGTATTCAATGCTATTCTTTCTCCAAAGGAACGAATATTAAAATTTCTAGAACTTAATTCAGGAATATACCTTCTTCTTCCAAAATATGTTTCTACATAGCCATCTTTTTTCCCTTTTTCCACAATATCTTTCATATATTTATTTATACTATCGTAAAACGCAAGATAGTTTTCAATATATTCTTTTGCTTCTTTCCTGGATATATTTAAATCTCTGCTTAGTCCATAATCGCTTATACCATAAACAATACCAAAATTAACTGCCTTTGCTCGAGAACGCATTATTGGTGTAACATCTTCTAGTTTAACTTTGAAAACTTGTGCTGCTGTTTTAGTATGTATATCTACATTATGCTTAAAGAACTCTATAAGATTTTTTTCATTTGCTAAATGAGCTAACACTCTAAGCTCTATTTGAGAATAATCTGCATCACAAAGCACATATCCCTCTTCCGCAATAAAAGCTTTTCTTAATTCCTTACCTTCATCTGTACGGGTTGGTATATTTTGCAAATTAGGTTCAGTGCTGCTTATTCTTCCTGTAGCTGCAATAGTTTGATTAAATATAGAATGAACTCTTTCAGTATCTTTATCTATAACATTTCTTAATCCTTCAACATAGGTAGAATTTAATTTCGCCATTTGCCTGTATTCTATTATTAAACTAACTATTTCATGCTCCGACCTCAATTTTTCTAATACTTCTACATCTGTAGATATACCTGTTTTCGTTTTTTTAATAATAGGAAGCTTTAACTTTTCGAATAATATTACTGCTAGTTGCTTTGGTGAATTAATATTGAACTTTTCACCAGCAAGATCATATATTTTATCTTCTAAATCATTGATTTTTTCTCCAAAATGATCTCCTAGTTCATTAAGTACATTTTTATCTACCTTGAATCCTACATACTCCATATATGATAAAACTTCAATAAGCGGCAATTCAATATTTACATAAAGATCACTCATATTCAATTCATTTATTTCAAAAAGTATTTTATCTTCTGATTTAATTATTGTATTTATATAATTATATAAAGCCTCCATTCTCTTTTCTAATTCTATGTCATCAAATGTTACTTTTTTCTTTCCAGTTCCTAATAAATCTTTCTTTGAAGCAAAATCTTTTTCTAAATATTCATATGCAATTTTGTCAATTGAATATGAATTTTCAGAAGGGTTTAATAAATATTTTGCTATTTCACTGTCGAAGCTTATATTATTTAATTCAATATAATTCTTCATCAAATAAATAATTTCATTTTTTAAACTATGTCCTATTTTCTTTATATCATGAGATTCAAAAATTTCCTTTAATATATTCAAAGCTTCCTTTCTTTCAACCTTATCAAAATCTAAATAATATATATTTCCGACGCAATCAGAAATACCAAGTGCAACAGCTTCGCTGTTTAAAGCTCTCTCATTATTCAAAAGAAATTTCAGTGCCATCTTATTACTTTTATTAATATTTTTTACTATTACATAAATATCATCTAAATTGTCTATATAGGAAATATTACTTTCTTTATATTTTTCAGAATTGTCAAACAAGGATAATTGTGAATCTGAAATTTCCGAGGAAATATTTAATCGTTTTTTAAAAACTCTAAATTCTAAATCATCATATAAATTTATTAAACTTTTTATATTTGGTTCTATTACCTTGTATTCCTCTAAATCAAACTCTACTGGTATATCTTTGATAATTTTTGATAAAGTTTGGCTCATGTATGCCTGCATTTTGTCATTTTCAAGTTTTTCTTTTAATTTTCCTTTGATTTTATCAATATTATCATATATATTATCCAAAGATTTATATTCTTGTATAAGTTTTAAGGCAGTTTTCTCTCCTACTCCCCCTACGCCTGGTATGTTGTCAGAAGAATCTCCCATAAGAGCTTTTAAGTCAATAAATTCTATTGGCGTTATGCCATATTCCTCATGTAATGCATCTAAATCCATTTCCTGTATATTAGTTACGCCTTTTTTTGTTAAAAGGACTTTAATATTTTCATCTATAAGCTGCAAATAATCTCTATCACTAGTTACCAAATATACTTGAAGCCCAAGCTTTTCTGCTTCGGTGGCAATAGTACCTGCTACATCGTCAGCCTCAAATCCGTCTATTTCAATTGATTTTATATTGTGTATTTCTAAAACATCTCTTATTAACTGAAATTGTTCCAACAATTCATTAGGAGCTTTAGCCCTTGTTGCCTTGTAATCCTTGTATTGTTCATGCCTAAATGTTGGCTTTTTAGGATCAAAAGCTACACAAATATAATCAGGATTAAAGTCATCCATAATTTTATAAAGCATGCTTAGAAAGCCATATACCGCATTAGTGTATTGCCCTTTCTTTGTTTTAAGAGGCGGCATTGCATAAAAAGCTCTAAAAAGTAAACTATTTCCATCTAATATCATTATTTTATTATTCTTCATATTTACAGTCCTTTATATATCTAATTTTATGGTAATAAAATGAGATTCTTCACCTACAGTTCAGAATGACAAAAAATAAGTTATATCATTTTATTTTAATTATAACAATTAATATCCCTATGGTAAAGGGTTTTTGTGAATATAAGTTTTAATTTTATTAAGTCACAGTATAAAAAAATTTACATATAATATGATTAAACAACTCAATTAAGGAGGTTTAAATATGGGATTTTTTAGAAGAAATTGTAGTGGAGGAGTAGATTCTAGTTTATTATTTTTCTTCTTATTATTAGTAATTATATTCAACTGTTGTGAAGATTTAGATTGCAATTAGTAAATATAAAAATTTAAGTCCGAGATAAATCGGACTTAATTTTTTGTATCAAATTTGTTTATTATAAATTCCTTAAATTTTTCCTCTATTTTTGAATAATATCTATCTTTATGATACACATAATATAAATGTCTTTTTATTTCTAATCCATCCACATCTAACTTGAATAATAAACCTTCATTTATTTCTTTTTCTGCTGCAATTTTAGATATTACTCCTATACCCATGTTGTTTATTGCAAAGTTCTTTATTATTTCATTATCTTCTGCTTGAATTTTAATCTTTAAATCTGATATATTTATATTTTTCTTAATGATAAAATCCTCAAAAGTTTGTAAAGTAGCAGAACCTTTTTCTCTTATAATAAAATTTTGATTCCGAAGCATATCTATTGTAATTTTTTTATTTGAAAATTCATCATATATATTCTTAGATGCAACTAATATTACTTCATCTTCAGCTATGCATATATTATTAATTCGTTTATTTTTATATATTGAACCAGTAAATCCATAGCTAGTTTGTCCATCTTCAATATAATCATATACTGCTTTAGAATCAGCCTTAATTATTTTATAAGTTATATCAGGATAAATGTTTGCAAAATCAATTATTAAATCATGAATATAGTAGTTCGCCGGCAATGTACTTGTATATATTAAAAGTTCGCCAGAAAGATTGTCATCATTTTTAATTAATGAATAAATTTTGTTTTCTTCATTAAGTAATTTTATTGCATATTTATATAGCAATATACCCTCTTCTGTTGGAATTATTTCTCTTCCATTTTTTTTGAATAGTGTGGCTTCGAAATCTTTCTCAAGTATTTGTAGTTGCTTTGATACTGCTGGTTGTGTAACGAATAACTTTTCAGCAGCCTTTGATATATTTCTCATATTTATTACTTCTATGAATGTTTTTAAATAAGATGTATTCATAATTTCCTCTTTACTAACTATTGTTGTTAACATTGTATCATTAATATAAAAATTTAGCTAG
Source organism: Tissierellia bacterium (assembly GCA_028709465.1). GTDB lineage: Bacteria > Bacillota > Clostridia > Tissierellales > Sedimentibacteraceae > Sedimentibacter. Next base: position 13,760 of record JAQVWY010000064.1, read on the forward strand.
AAAAATTTTAATAACTTAAGTTTACTTAAAGATTACTTTTTTATAATTATATATAAGTTAAAGTTTACTACATTAACTTAAGAAATTCCCTCTCCCCCTTGTTTTTATAAATTATTTTAATTATGCCTTTTATAGGCATAATTTTTTTGCATTCCTTTCCTTAAAACAATCCTTTTATTTTTCCGTTTACATCTACATCTATATTTTCTGCTGCTGGTTTTTTTGGTAGACCAGGCATCTTCATTATATCTCCTGTAAGGGCAACTAAAAATCCAGCACCGGCTGATATTGTAATATCTCTAATTGTAATTGTGAATCCAGTAGGCCTTCCTAATATTTTTGCATCATCAGTTAATGAATATTGATTTTTAGCCATACAAATTGGTAAATTACCAAATCCTAATTTTTCAAAATTCAATATTTCTTTATTTGCCTTAGATGAAAACTCCACATCATCTGCACCATATAGTTTTTGTGCTATTGATTTAATTTTTTCTTTTATAGTCATATCTAAATCATAGCAGTATTGAAGTTCACATTGTTCTTCTGCAAGCCTCAACACCTCATTTGCTAATTCTATTCCACCTTCCGAACCCTTTGCCCACACTTCTGATAATGATACATTTACTCCAAGAGATTTACATTTTTCTTTTATTAAACTAAGTTCATTCTCTGTATCAGTTGGAAACTTGTTTATTGCAACAACCGCAGGAAGTTTAAAAACTTGGGTAATATTTTCAACATGTTTCAATAAATTTGGTATTCCTTTTTCTAATGCATCAAGATTTTCTTCGTTTAAATTTTCTTTTGGTATACCCCCATTATATTTTAATGATTTAACAGTAGCTACAATTACTACTGCACTTGGCTTAAGTCCAGTTTTTCTACATTTAATATCAATAAACTTTTCTGCACCTAAATCCGCACCAAAACCTGCTTCAGTTACAACAAAATCTGCTATTTTACTAGCCATTCTTGTTGCAATAACAGAATTACAGCCGTGAGCAATATTAGCAAAAGGTCCTCCATGTATAAACGCAGGTGTTCCTTCTAGAGTTTGAACTATATTAGGCTTTAAAGCATCTTTTAATAATGCTGCCATAGCTCCATGGGCTTTTAAATCTCCAGCTGTAACAGGCTCACCCTTTCTATTATAAGCAACTATTATTTCAGATAACTTTTCTTTTAAATCCATTATATCATTAGAAAGGCAAAATATTGCCATTATTTCAGATGCGACTGTAATATCAAATCCATCTTCTCTTGGAACTCCTTCAGTTTTACCACCTAATCCATTTACGATATGTCTTAACTGTCTGTCATTCATATCAACGGCTCTTCTCCAAACAATTCTTCTGGTATCTATATCAAGTTCATTGCCCTGATGGATGTGGTTATCAATCATTGCAGCCAATAAATTATTTGCAGCGCCAATTGCATGAAAGTCTCCAGTAAAATGTAAATTTATATCTTCCATAGGTACAACTTGAGCATATCCCCCTCCGGCAGCTCCGCCTTTTACTCCAAATACAGGTCCTAAGGATGGCTCTCTTAGGGCAATAATTGTTTTTTTGTTTAATTTCGTAAGTGCATCACCTAAACCAATCGTAGTAGTAGTTTTCCCTTCTCCTGCTGGTGTAGGATTAATTGCTGTAACAAGAATAAGTTTAGCATCTTCACTATCCCTTAATTCATTTTGTAGATATTTGTAGTCTATCTTCGCCTTATATTTACCATAGTTTTCAACATATTTATCGGGAATGTTAATCTCATCACATATTGAATTTATTACCTTCATATTTGTTTGTTGTGCTATTTCAATATCACTTAAAAACATAATTTACCTCCTAAAATACCGTACTTGATTTAATTTAAATTATAATATATCATTATTATGGAAAATTGTCGATAGCAATTTTTAATATTATCATTATTGTTGTCACATAATACATTAAAATCTTTTATTATTTTTTTCAATAATATTAACAACCTTTTTACATATTATATTAAAAAATAAAATTAGCAAAACAAAAAAAATAGATTTATAAGGGTTTTCAAAAAATGATTTTACATTTACTCCTATAAAAGATAATGATATCATCATAATTAATTTAGAAGGTAGTAAAATTAAAAAAAATCTTATAGTATCCATATTTGCTAGAGCAGACGCCCCGCTTATTAAAAAAGAAGGTGTAAATGGAAAACAGAACAAAAAAAATACTAGTGAAAAATTTTTCTGTCGGATTTTTTCTAAGGTTGCATTATACTTGCTGTTCTTAATTTTATTTTCTACAAAATTTCCTCCTACTTTTTTTATTAATAAAAATAAAAGTAAGGAACCTATGCAATTGCCAATCCAAGAATAAATATAACCAAAGAATAATCCGAAAACAGAAACATTTATTATAACAAAGCCAACTAGTGGCAATATTGGTATAAAGGCTTCAATTATAGGTAATAATATACCAAATAATGGACCACCTTGTTTGACGTATTCTAATATAAAAACAGTATATTCCATGTTAACCTCGCTTATTATTATTATGACTTTGGTATAATAAATTTATTATTAATATTTTTAACTAGTTTTACAATATTAACTATACTTCATATACAAGGAGACAAACTTTATGAAATATTTTATTGGAATTCCTATTCCCAATACTTACAAAACAAAAATTGAAATGCTTCGTGCAAAATATAAATTTTTTACAACTGAACCACATATTACATTAGTGCCTCCACCTGCATTGGGCGATGATGATCATTTTATAAAAGATGTAATAGAAGTTTGTAAACAAACTAAACCATTTAATATTAAACTTGAAACCTTTAGTCAATTTGGTAACAGAGTACTTTTCATCAGTGTTAATTCACCAGAGCTAATTAATTTGTACAATGAAATATATTGCAAATTAAATCTGGAAAAAGAAAAAAGAGGTTTTACACCTCATTTAACAATAGTAAAGCAACGAATTGGACGGAAAATAGATATTGAAAAAATTAAGAAAAGCGCTGAAATAAGTTTAATTCCATATCATGAGTTCATGTTAAAATCTTTAGTAATTTATCATCAACCAAAGGTAAAATCAATTTATGTTCCATATATGGAGATACCTTTTAACCTTAATTAACCTTTTAAAAAGCTAGACTGATTAATTATCAGTCTAGCTTTAAATGACTATATATTATAGCCCGTTTCTCTTTATCTTGCTGTCATAAATTTTATGGAATACAGCTTTGTCATTTTCCTTTGTATCCATATAACCTGTTATATAGAAATATTCTTTATCACCAGTCAATGTAGTTACTATGTCAGAATCAGTTATCCAACCTTCTCTACCAACTTTCATTTTTTGAGTAATAGTATATTTTGCAGAAAGTGGATCTTGATTACATAATGTAAGTTCTCGTTTTAAATTATGCTCAACTGTAAAATCAATATCATCAAATCTATACACACCTTCACCAAATACTCCACCTACACCATTTGTAATACAA
>JAQVWY010000065.1 GCA_028709465.1 Tissierellia bacterium
TAAAAACAACAAAGTCATAAGATGGAAAGGGGCAATACATAATTATCTCAATACTTCCGATGCTTATGAATCTGATATTGAATTGTATTATGGTTATTCAGATGCACACAAACTAGACCCTGATAGAGCATTGAGGATACTTGGTAAGGTTGTTATAAACAACCCCAAATCAATAAGAGAGAAGTTTTATTTAGCTAGAGAATACTTTTATAGGAAGGATTATAAAACCGCAATTAAATACTATGAATGGTATTTAGAAGATGCTAAGTTTTGGGCAGAAATTGTTGATTGTTATATGATGCTTGCTTATTGTTATAATAATATAAGCAACATAGATAAAGCTAAAGAATATTGTTTGAAAGCAATTGCATTAAATACAAATTTCAAAGAAGCATTGTTATTTATGGCTAGTGTATCTGGTCCTAAGAATAAAAAGAGATGGGAAGAGTTTGCTAAAACAGCAACTAATGAAGACCTATTATTTGTGAGGAAAAAATAATTTATATTATTTGTAAGAGAGGAATATATATGACAACAATAGATGAAAAATTAAATGACATCGTAACAAAATATAGTATTGACTATAAAGATGAATTAGTTAAAGAAGCCATAGAACATGCTCGTCAAGAGATTTTGAAAACAGCTTTTGAAAGAATAGAAAAAAAGGTATCGACAGATGCAAATAATAATATTTTTATTGATAATTATGTCTCTGATTCAACCTTCTCATATACTGTAGAAAAAACAGACATTTCTTTGACTCATTATACAACAAGCTCTGATACATTTATTACTGAAGACTTAAATAATAATATTACTAGTGTAGTTTTTGATTATCCAACAGGACAAACTATTATTAAAATGGATGGAGCATACCCTCAAAATGGTTATGAATTAAGACTGGTATATTATAAAATAACAGACAAATATCAAAATTTAATGGCAGACATTAAAATGTTAGAAACAAATTATATTTATTTATATCTATTAGAACTTTTAGATAAATATAAATTGCAAAGAGGAATTACAAATCCAGGAATTAATTCAATAAGCTTAGAGTATAACAAAAGTGTTATAACTGAATTTAAACAAGAATTAATTAATAAAATAACAACTTTGATATCTAAAATAAGACCAATGTATATTAGAAAAATTAATATTAATAAGGAGTATTAAATATGAAAGCGATTATTGTATATGAAGGAAAGACTTTGGAATATTTACCAAAATTGTATGCCAATGAATTTGGACAAGAATTACAATTTAATATTGTAAATGAAAGCGAGACTCCTATTGATTTAACTGGTTATACTGTTAAGTTAACATTTGAAGCAGTAAAGCAAGGACAGATTAATATAATTAATCTGCAATCTTGTACAGCTGTTGACGAAACTATCGGACAATATAAATGTATAATAACTTCTGGGCAATTAAATATATTAGAGAATTCTATTTATTCAGCATTTTTAACTGTAGAAAAAACATCAATTAAAAAAGAGATTATTAAATTAGGGTTTGTAAAAATTTATTATAAATAAATTGAGGAACATATATGTTTAATGAGAATAAAAGTTCAATCTTCAGAAATGAAGATGAAATCGGTATTCAGCCTTTCAGAGACGATGCTAGTTATATTTTTAGACAAAATGCGATAATCGTTAATTTAATTAGGAAAAATAGAAATAGCGAAGATATATATTCTCAAGGTGAACTTGGAGGAATTGATATACAAGTTTTTAATAATAATATAGAAGAAATTGAAATAAATATTGCCTCTGAAAAAAGTAAAGCTGCAAAACTTGATAAAGAAGGATATACTGCAAAAGGAGAAGTTGAATACAATGCATTTTGCAAGTATAATACAGACATTCAAAATGAAGACATTATTCAATTTAAACAAAATTATATAAATGGTATTACAAAAGGCGATAAGTTCAGAGTTGTTTTTAAAGATTTCGGAGAGTATCAAGGACAATTTGCATTTAAAAATTTTGGATTGATTAGAATATGATAACTTCCTCTCAATTAAAAAAAGAATTATATGTTGCAGTTTCAAAAACATATTTAAAATATATAATTGAAACTACTCCTACCAAAACAGGAATGACTGCAGAGGCTTGGGAGTTAGAGATAAATGATGATTTTAGTGTTGATATTTATAATAAAGACTTTGGACAAGTTATTTTATACTTAGAAGAAGGAACAGATCCTTATGTAATAAAACCTAAAACAAAGAAAGCTTTAAGATGGCAGATTGGTCCTGGAGATAGATATGCTTTTGCTAAAAGAGTTAATCACCCTGGTATTGAAGCAAGGAAATTTATTCAAACAATAATGACTGATGATAAAATTTTCAGAGAATTTGAAACTGAATTGGAGTCTAGATTGGAGCCTTATCTAAAAGCAATGTTTAAAAAATAAATTTATTTAAATACTTGAAAGACTATATAATATATATTAATGACAATAATCACTTTGTCAGGAAATCGACCAAAATAACTTGGTGAAAATAATGATTGAACAACTATACGAATTAAATATTTATGAAAATATTGAAAAAATATTAGAAGAAAATCTTCAAGATATTAATACATCACGTACAAGTTCTCGTATTATTTTCCCTACTTTTCCTGATAAAAAAGCTAATTATCCTACAATAACTCTTGAAATTACATCTCCACAATATGAATCTGTTTCTGCAGGTGATGTATTTCATACAATAAAAGAAGACGATATATTTATTGAATACTTTGCTAAAAAAGCTAAGTCTAATATGAATATATATTGTTTTAGTTCTAAAGAAGAGATTTATAATGCAGTTATTAATAATAATGTTATAGCTTTAAAAGGCAAAAATGTTAGTTATTATTATGCTAAACAATGTCTCAATATTTTGAGAGAGAAGAGAAAAGAACTTTTAGAATTCCTTAATGATATAATAGATACCCAAATTTCTGATACTTTTGAAGACGACAAATTCGGTTGGACATCTGTTTTAAATGCAGAAATAATATATGATGACATTTGGTGTAATAAATATGTTAAAGGACAATTAATAGAGAGCTATAGTTTAACTCTAAATATATAAATAAATAGGTGAAAAAAATGACAATAATTAGACCACAAATAATAAAAACAGTAAATGTTTTAAGTTCATTAGTTTCTCCAGCAAGCCAAAGAATTGCAGCAATGATAGGTACTTCATCTTGGGGTCCTATAAATACTGCAACTTCTTTAGAATCATTATCAGATTTTGTTTCAATTTTTGGTGATGAAACTGCAGCTGGTGTTACTGGTATAAAAGGAGCTGAATTATTTTTTAATAATGGTAGGAATTTAATTTTTACTAGAGTAGAGGATGGAACAGCAGATTATGCAGATTATATGTGTTTAAATACAGCAACACAAGTAATTCAATTAAAAGGTAAATATAAAGGAACTTATGGAAACAATGTCTCTATTTTAGTTGAAGCAATAGATACAACAAAAAGAGGTATTACTATTAGTGATGGGAAAATGACAGAAATCATTAATAATAATGGAGCAGGATATGCAACTAACGACGACATCGCTACAGCAATTAATGCTTCAAGTTCTTTAATTACAGCAGAGGTACAATCTGGACAAGGAACTACAAATCTCTTAGATGCATTTACAATAACATATTTAACAGGTGGTGTAGATGGAGCGACATCAATAGACTCTGCAGATTATACAACAGCTTTAGATAATGTCTTAGCTACTGTAGATTTTAATTTTTTAATCATTCCAGGAACAACAGATAATACAATCCAAAAAGCAATCTTAGCAAAAATGGACTTGAGAGAAATCCAAAATAAAAAATATTCAAGATATTTAACAGGTGTTGCTGTAGATGAAACAATTGCAACTTCAATTGCAAGAGATTCCTCAGGAAAAAGAATCTCGATATTAAGTCCAAGCATTACATATATCAACAGATATACAAATTCCACTGTTAATTTAGATGGTTCATATCTTGCTTGTGCTTATGCTGGTAAACTTTGTAGTTTAGATGTTGAATTATCAGGGACTAATAAAGGTATAAATATAAATAGTTTAATTGTTAATTCTGCTACAGGAAAAACTTCATATACAAATCTTGAACAACAACAATTATTAAATGGTAAAATAATTCCTGTATCTAATATTAATGGATATCCGACAATAATTAGAGGGATAACAAGATATTCAGATGATACAAGTCCATTCATTGAAGAAAATATTGTAGATATTACAGATTACATAATTTCAGAGCTTGAAACATATTTAGATTCTACCAAAGGACAACCAAATACTGAAGTAAATAGAGATTTATTTGGTGCAAAATGTGATTCAATTTTACAATCTGCAAAGAATCAAAATATAATTGAGAACTTTGTAGAAACAGAAGTTACAAAATCTGCAAGTCCAGATTCATATAATGTGACAGTTGGAATTGTTCCAAGTTATAGTGTAAATGTAATATATTTTACATTAAATGTAAGCTAAATACCATATGGTATTTAGTTGTTTTTATATAAAAGAATAGGTGATTATAATGGCTCCAAGAAAACAAGTTAAAACATTAAGAGACATGAATGTTTATATTGATGGGAATCTTGTAAGTAGATGTCAAGCAGCATCGGTTACAAGAGTTATTGACCAGCAAACATATAGTGAAGCAGGGAATGATAAAGATACAGATATCGTTCAAATTGGAACTCATGTCAATGGTTCAATAACTCATTTTTTAGTTGATAAAGAAGTTTATAATTTATTATTTGACTCAAATGGAAAAGGTAAATATGTAACTTTAACTTTTGTAACTAAAAATGTATCTCCATCAATTAAAGTAAAAGTTATTGATGCAAAATTCAAATCATTTCCATTAGAATTTGCTTTAGATAGTCCAACATCAATCCAAGCAGAATTTGATGCACTTGATATGATATTTTGAAATAAGGTGAATTAAATGATACAAATACTCCAAACTGCTATTAAACAAAAAGAGAGAAAAATTATAGATGTCGGTCCAGATTTTAAAGAGATTAAAAATCTTGATTTTGACTCTATTATTCCTAAAAATGCAAGAAATTTAGAGATTACATATAAACAAAACAGAGACGGGAGATATTTATTATCAATTGATTATATAAGTAAATTAGAAGTAATAAAAGAGGGTGATCCACATGGAAGAGAATTTAAAAATAGAAATGAAAGAATGGATAAAAATTGATGATGCTGGGATAATGACTATAACTGATAAATCAGGAAAAGAATATAAATTTAAAGAAGTTGCAAATTCAGTATATAAAACATCAAAAAAGAAAGCAGAAAAACTTAATATAGATATAACAGATTTATTAATTAAAGAGTCTTTAGTCGATAAATTGAGTGATGAAGAAATGGACGATATTCCAACTTCAACAATATTAAGATTTGAATATGCAATGACAATATTATATGGTTTAGAAGATTTTCAATAGTCTGTAGTGTAGATAATCTTCAATTAGAGGATTTTGCGAATTACATTGCAGACAAGATTGATGAAAAAGGTACTTTTGAAATTATTACAACACAAGTAGCGATATATTATAAGATACCAAGATGGGAATTAAAAAATAGAACAATGTCAGAATTAATAGAAGCATATAAAGATATATTATATGATGTAAGCAAGACTAAAAAAGCTCAAAAGGAAAGTGAAGATGGGACAGACATATAAAGTTACAATGACAGGTTTGCAACAATTGAACCAAACTGTAACTAAATTAAATGAGACATCAAAATCTCTGACTAAAGTAAATAAGTCTATCAATACACTTAATAAAGACTCAAAAAAACTTGGAGATACATTGATTAATAAACTTGGTCTTAAAGATGTCTCTGATAAATTACAAGATTTTAAAAAATATTTAGCTCCAGTAAAAACAGGTTTTAAAGAAGGTATTGAAAGTGTAAATATTTTTTCTAAAGGAATGTCTCAAGGATTAAAAAGTAACATGGGATTTGTTGGAGCTTTTAAGAATGGTTTTAAATCAATGACATCATTTATAACTGGTGGATCTAAAGTAATGAGCAAAGCTTTATTAACAGTTAGAGGAGCTCTTATGGGGTTTATATGGCCTGTACTTGCGATAGCTGCAGCTTTTGTGATATTAAAAAGGATGTTTACATTAAATGTAGGTGGAATGCAAACTCAATGGAATAAGATTACAGGTGGAATGAAAAAGACTTGGGCTCAATTCAAACTTGCTTTTGATAAAGTTCTTAAAGCATTCGGTCCAATTATAAGTGGAATTTTTAAATATATTGGTTCAATATTAAAACCTATTATTGATTTATTCAAATTTATGGGTAAAGAAATAAGCAAAATATTTGGTGGAGATGGACAACAAGCTTTGAAAATATTTAGTACAACACTTAAAGTAATTGGTAAAACAATTGAAATAATAGGTAAAGTGATTGGTTTTGTCCTTAAAATTGCTTTTTTGCCATTAAAAGGAATTATAATAGTAATATCTTTTTTAGCTAAATTATTAGCAGACAAATTTAAAAAGATCGGACAATTTATTCAAGTGTTTTTAGTTGAACCAATTAAAATGCTTGTTGATTTGATAAAAGAATTATTCGAAAAGATTGCAGGTTCAAAAATTGGTAAGATGCTTGGGATGGGAAATCAGAATTCCAAAAGCAACGATAAAGGTAATAAAAAAGTGACAAACAATAATCAACAAATAACATTTAATACTAATAGACCAACTTCGCCAGAGCAGACACAAGCATTTGCTGATGATATTTCGAGTATATTAATGGGATGATAATATGATTAAAGGAAAAACAAAATATAAATTATATGATGAATTAAATAATGAATATAATCTATATGCTGTAAGTGATTTTTCAAGAGGTGGAGATTCTACAATTGTTGTTTATGAATCTGCAACTGGTAATCAAGGTTATTCATTTTGGAATGGAAGAATACAAGAATCAATTACATTAAATGGAACATTAATATATGATACAAATCAGCAATTAATGAATGCGATTGAAAAGTTAGAAAAATTAAGAATTAATGGAAATGTAGTTGAATTTATAAATCCATTCAAAAGTGCAATTAGAAGTAATAAATATTTTATCTCGAGTTTTTCAACTACATTCAATAAAGGAACAGATACTATAGCTTCTTTTACAATGACAATTACAGAGAAAAGAGATGTTAATGTAAAAAAGATAGCTGTTAATTTAGTAAATTATAATACTTCAATAACGATGTTAGAAACTTATAGGCAAAGAACAGGATTGATATAAAATGTTTATAATTAAAATCTGTAGAAAATGCAAGAAATATAAAATAATGAGAAATGATAAACTTCCCACAGACAATTTAAATTATGCACATTTTAAAAAAAATAATAAACTAATATGTGAATGCAAATGAGATATCCTAAAATGATAATGCAAATTCAAGATAAACTCTTCGAGATTTCTAATAATATAGTTATTGAAGAAGACATGGGGCAATTATATTCTACATTATCATTTGATTTACCAGCATTAGAAACAGAGAATTGGTCTACCTTGGATTTAGCAAAATATGATGTGGTTAAAATATATTATAAAATGTTTGATACTAAACAAGAGTATAATATCTCTACAATCGATGATTTAATATTGATTTTTTCTGGATATATAGATAGTCTGCCATTGTCTGAAGATAAAACCTCAGGATTATTATATAGTTCTATAAGTTGCAAATCAACAATTGCATTAAGTTATGAAAGAACAACTTTAACTAAATTTTATAATACTAATATTTATACATTATTAGAAAAAGCATTCTTGGAGACTGAAATCGATCAATATCTTCCTGCTGAAAATATATATATAAATGGAATTTCGGAAAATTTTATTTTGAATATCGAAAGTACTTCTAAATTAGGTGAAGTTCTTGATGAGATAAAAGAAAAATATGCAATACAGATTTATCAATCAAAAGATTATTTATTTATTAATACTCCATTTTATTTTACACAAAGAACAATTACTCCATATGAGTTGGATTTAGAGAGTAATATTTTTTCTATTAATTATGGAGACATTACTCAAAGTATTAATTGTATTGTAGTTATTGGTTCAGGTTCTATCGGTATTGCTTTCGATCCGATCTCTTATCAATTGCAAAATGGTATTAAACAAGAAGATTTGCAAAATTCAGTTGTCCCGAATCCACTAAAATTATATCCTCAATATATTTATAGGCGTGATATAATGGATTCAGAAAGTTGTCAACAAATCGCAAGAGATAAACTTCTTGAGATTGCTAAAAATTATAGTATTACTTTAGACACTCCATACATCCCAGAAATGAATGTCGGAGACCAATTTATAATAAAAAATAGTAAAAAGATATCAGAAAAACAAATATGGACTATCAAAAGAAGGACAATAACAATAAATAAGACTGATATAAAACAAACTATTATAGGTTATTCCAATTCTATATCAGATTTCCCAGAAGACATGTTGTTAGCTTCAGATGGAATTTTGGATACAGATATATTAAATCTCGGAGATAAAATAGCATCAACATTTTAATTTGTGATAAATATGAAGCAACTATTAAATCTTAAAGATATTATTAAAAAAATAATTAAAGAACAAATAAATAAAGTTAAAGTTATAGAATTATTTGTTGTTACTGGAGTTAATGAAGAGAGTCAAACTCTACAGATTAAACAAATGAATGTTAATCTCCAATATGATAATGTTATTTTTATGGGTGTGGGTCTTGGTAATGCAAAAGGACAAATATTATTACCTAATATTAACGATATTGTTTTAGGAGTTTTTTTAAGTGGGAGCAATCAACCAATTGTAATCGGACAATTATATGATACCTTTTCACAAAAACCAGATAATAAAAATACAATTAAAAAAGATGAATATTTATTAATGCCAAAAATGAATGGGAGTTATTTTTATATTAATGAAAATGGAGATATTATATTCCAAAATAATAATGGCAAGTATTTAAAATTATTAATCGGTGCAAATGGTATTCAATCTTCCAAATATTATTCTTCAGATAATACAGAGGGAGCAACTCAAAATGTAACTATTGATGGAACAACATTAATTTTTAAGGATGGGATTTTCGTAGGAACAAGTTAATAATAAATTAATTTAAATACTTCAAAAGTTATATAATATATATTAAGGTGAAATGATGGCAGATAATATTTATTTAGGAAATGATATTGCTTTAATCAATGGCGATATCGCTTTTTCAGCTAACCAAGATTTTGAGATAATTAAGAACAATGATAATTTAAAACAAGCTGTATATAATAGAATTGCAACTTTTAAAGGAGAACTCTTTAATAAAGAATATGGCTCTGAAGTTTATAAATGCTTAGGAGAAAAATGGACTAATGAGTTAAATACAAGATTGACTGGTTTTATATTTGAAGCATTAAATCAAGAGCCGAGAGTTAAAGAAATAACAGATATAGAATTTAAATATGATGATATAAAAAAAGAAGTTACAGTTAAGCTTTCTTTTTTACCAATAAATGAAAATGTAGAACTTAATCTTGTGTTCCCATTATTTATAGGATGATAATTATGACATATACAAAAAAAACTACAGAAGAAGTAAAAGATAATATTGAAATAAATGTAGTATTAAATACTACCCAAATAAATGATATAAATCCAGGTTCAGTTCTGGATGTATTTGTTTCCTCTATTGCTGAAGAGATTGGAGAGCAATATGATGATTTAGAAGAAATTAATAATGGATCTAAAATCGATACAGCAACTGGAGAAAATTTAGAACAACTTGGGAAGCTTTTAGGAGTTGAAAGAACTCCTGGAGTAAATGCAACTGGAGAAGTAACATTTATTAGGAATACTCTCCCAACTTCTACATTTATAATTCCAGCTGGTACAATTGTTGGTACAGCACCAAATTCAACTGTACAACAATATAGTTTTATTACTCAAACAGCATTAACTTTTCCCTTGTCTGTCGTAGATGAAGAATATACTTATGATAATACTATAACAAATTATACTTTAAACTCTAAAGTTGTTTCAAGTATAACTTCTGTATCAGGAATTTCTGGTGGATCTGCAGCCATATTTACTCAAAATGTAGATTATAAATTAACAAAAAATTCAGACGATGGCGATGAAATAGAATGGCTTGGTGCAACATCTCCAGACAATGCTACAATTTTTAAAGTAACATATAAACCCTTAGGGATGACAACTAATATAATTGCATCTAATATTGGTGCTGATTATAATATGTCAAAAGGACAAATAACATATAAAATTAGTAGTATTTCACAAATTGATAGAATATATAATTTTGAACCTTTAATCAATGGTCTTGATATAGAAGATGATATTTCATTAAAAGACAGAATTCAAAATGCAAGCTCTTTACAAAGTAGAGCAACAGCTGATGCTATTAAATATAATATATTAGATAAGTTTAGTTATGTAAACTCTGTTACAGTATTTGATTTACCTTTAAAAGTCGCAAGTCAAGAGCAATTTGTTTTTAATTCAGGAACTACAAATTATGCTTTGTCACAAAAAATTGCTCAAAATACAGCGACATTAGTAATTAGTAATACTTCTGGAGGTACTGCTAATTATGTTAGAGATACAGATTATACTTTAAATATTAATAATGAGATTGTTTGGGACACAGGAGAAACTAATCCTTCTGATACTGATACATTTTATGTGGTGGCATATGATTATAAAAAGTTAGGACATGCAGAAGTTTTAGTGACAGGTAAGACTGGAGAACTCAGTCCAACAGAATTAAGCGACATACAAGATTATTTGGATGGAGAAGATATTAGAGCAACAGGAACAGTAATTACTGTATATCAACCAACATATATAGATATAGATATTGAAGTTAATATAGAAAAAACATCTGGTTTTACAGATGGTGAAGTAACTACCGCAATTGAAGCCTCTTTAAATACATATTTTGATACATTGACTGCAGGAGAAGATATATTACTAGCAAAAATAATAGGCTCTTGTATAAATACTACTGGTGTTGATAATGTAACTGTAGTAGATATTGGTGGTGGTGGAGTTACAGATTATGCAATTGATGATGATGAAGTTGGAGTAATTGATACAATAACAATTAACTACATTTAAGTGATAATATGTCTGAAGAAGTAACTGATAAATTAATTAATAGATTGCCAAATCATTATTTAAAAAGAAATAGTTCAAACAACTATAAAATATTATATAGTATAGCTCAAGAACTAGCATCTTTTAAACTCCAATCGAATAATTTGCAAGATGAATTGCATATTGATACTGCATCAGGAACAAATTTAGATAGATTAGGTTTATTATTTAAATTATTAAGGAATATTGGAGAGACTGATGCATCATATAGGAATAGAATAAAAGCATTTTGGCAAGGGATTATTGGTTGTGGAGTTGAATCTTCAATTTTAAAAAGTTTATCAAGTTTATTTAATATTTCTTTAGACAAATTAAGTATAGAACAAGAAGATGCAGCAATTTTTAGTATTAATATTGAAATTGACGAGAATACAGATTTTTCATTATTTGAACTGATAGAAAATGATGTAAATAAAACAAAAGCATTAGGAACATATTATAAAAAAAATAATTATTCTTCTGCTAATAATTTATTTTTAGTTAATTTTAGTGAAGTAAATGGAGAGAATGAAATTTTATAAAAGGTGAAATTATGAGTGTGAAATTTGAAGGAAATAAACTAACCAGAGTTTTTAGCTCTGAAATAAACTCTATAGCTTATGCAACACAGAACGCGGTTTTGACTGGTTGTGGAGTGACTGTAGGAACAGGCAGAGAGGTTAATATTGATTCAGGAAAAGTATTCTTCGGTGTTGATAACATTGATGTATCAGAGCAAAACATTACACTTGACGCAAACGCAACAGCATTCAATAGATTAGACTTAATTGTTGTTAATTCTTCTGGTGTTGCTTCAATTGTTAAAGGTACACCTGCAGAGTTATACTTTGCACCGGACTACGACCCTGATGATTATGTTATACTCGCACAGATACTTGTAACACCAGGAATAACACAGTTTACTAGTGATTTAATTAAAGATTTAAGAACTATAAATTCCGGTGGTAGCAGTGGTTCTGGTGGTTCGGGGATTGGTCGTGAGGTTGAGAAGTTTACAAGCGAGACAACAGTGAATTTCGTGCATAACCTCGGTGATGTTAATGTTCAAGTTCAAGTTTATAATGATAGTGATGAAATGATAACTCCAAGTGGCGTCACAATAATTGATGAGAATGAGGTTCAAGTAAACTTCAGCTCTTCAACCTCCGGGAAGATTATTGTATTAGGCGGGGTGTCCTTTGGGAATGCATATTACACTAAGGACTTTACAAGCTCTACAACTTGGAGTGTAACACATAACTTAGGAAATAAATATGTTCAAGTTCAGTGCATTGATTCTTCAGATAACATAATTGAACCGCAAAGCATTGAATTAGTTGATGAGGGTTCTTTAGAAGTTACATTCGGAACTGCAACAGCGGGCAGAGTTATTGTGACTGGTGGGGCATCCTTTGGGAGTGCATATTACGCTAAGGCTTCAGAGGTTAATGCTAATTTTAACCAAACTATTAAACTTGCAAATGAACGAGCGATTGCAAACGGAGCTGTAGAACTAGACACAGGCTCTCAAAAGCTGATAGATATTTTTAGCGATTCAGATGGGGCTAATGGAACTGTAGATACTAGTAATACTGATGCTAATAATTCTATACCTCCAATTTATGAATCTAAAAGTTTTGATGCTACTTCGCAAATGGCTAAGTTTTTAAAATTTGTATTTAAACCTGATGGTACTAAATTATATATATTAAGTTTAACAGATAGAAAAGGTTATCAATATAGTTTAAGTACAGCATGGGATATATCCACTGCAAGTTATGATTCTAAAAGTGCTGTTTTAAATGACCAAGACAGTTCTATTTATTCTTTATTTTTTAAACCTGATGGAACTAAACTTTATGTAATAAGTGTATCTAATCCTAGGGTATATCAATATGGTTTAAGTACAGCATGGGATATATCCACTGCAAGTTATGATTCTAAAAGTTATCGTCCAAGTAATTCTCTAATAGCACCTATAAATATTTTTTTTAAATCTGATGGTGCTAAACTTTATATTTTAGATACTAGTGATGATACTATATATCAATATGGTTTAAGTACAGCTTGGGACATTAGCACAGCGAGTTATGATAGTAAGAGTTTTAGTGTAGCTTCACAAGATACAGGTACTATGGATTTTTATTTTAAATCTGATGGTGCTAAACTTTATATTTTAGGTAATAACAATATTAATTCTTATAAAATATATCAATATAGTTTATCCACTGATTGGGATATATCTACAGCAACTTATGATTCTAAAAACATTATTAATAAATATGAGACAATTTGTTTTAAATCTGATGGCTCTAAATTATATTTATCAGATAACGACAACAGTACAATTTATCAATTTAAAGTATCTCCTGAATGGGATATAATAGGTGAAGGATATTCTTGTAAAGGGGGTAGTGGGGTAGATTATGCTGACTCAACACTTCAATCCAACTCATTCACAATTCCAACAGATGCTACCAAAGTATTAGTAACACCTTACAAAGCTGAAGAGTTAGAAACTGGAGATACTATAACAGCAGATGTTTCTACTGATAATGGTTCTACTTACTCTACAGATATAGCTGTAAACGAATGGGTAGATATTAGTAGTTTAACTAATAGTGGAACAGCAATAGTAAAAATGAATTTAGGAACAAATACAGGTGCAACAACTCCAAAAATAAAAGGTTGGTGTGCTTTATTTGCATAGGTGATATTATGAATTGGTTTCAAAAGGTATGGAATAGAATAGTAAGCTCCAACGACGAGCCGTATATTCTAAAGATTAAAGAGTTAAAATCTCAAATCTCGGATTACCAAAAGGACATTGGGTTATTAGAAACCCAGCTTGAGGACGAGGTTGAGAATTACTACGAAATGAAAAAACAATACGAGTCAATGCAGAAGACTAAGAACGAGCTTTTAGAAGAGCTTGAAACTTATAAGAAAGTAGAAGTGCCTTTTACAATCCCTACCGATATTATTGATGTAGGTACATTTGGTTATTTACCTAACACAGTTTATTTTTACTGGGACGGAACTAAACCTGCAAGTAAAACAGTACCTGTTCAAGTACATAAATTTTATAGAAACTTTGACGATAATATGTTCCAATTTTTCAGAGAAAAAGTTAAAGGTAAAACAACTTATAAAGATAAGTTTATAGCTTTAAGAAATGCTTGTTATGATGTGATTAAATACAAACACGATTTAGGTGTCGGTTTAAAACAAGGGGAAAACTGGAAAATGCCAAGTGAAATATTCTATTCAGGTATAGATGATTGTGATGGTTTTACCACTTTATTTGTAACTGCTTGTAATATTTGTAACATTCCTGCTGATAGAGTTTTCAATGCTACAGGGCATTATAAACATCCTAATGGTTGGATAGGGCATAGTTTTCCAGTAGTTAAGTTTGATGACAACCAATGGTATGTATTGGAAGGTACATCTAAAATAGCACCAATATTATTTAAAACCAGTACAGTATATAAGATTACTAAGGATAATATGTTAAATGGACTCTCTAATTGGGAAATGTCAGGAAAAGCAAAAAAGGAGCAGTTTTAAAAATGTATAATCAATATAAATTAATTAAGAAAATGGATTTAAACTTTATTTATTTTACGCTTTTTTTATTGGCGGTTTTAATTTTTGTAATACTAATAAAATTAAGTGCGGTGATGTGAAATGTGTCACGTTGACCAAAATAATTGTGCTGAAGCAATCATTAAGGACGGCTGGATTTATATAGTTGACGATTACAATGGCACAGTTAAAATGAAATATTCAGAGTTTGATGCAATTATAAAAAAATACAAGGAGTTGAAAAAATGAATTTTAAACAAATGATTAAACCAATAATGAAAGCAATCTTTAATTGGTCATATAATTGGATGTTTAATTACATAGACAAAAACAAAGATGGTGCTCTTTCAAAAGAAGAAATAGAAGAATTTGTTGTTAAACTTAAAGCATTAAATGATTCTATTAAGAAAAAATAGTAAATATTAGTAAAAAGGGTTATATCTTTTAACCCATTTTTACCTTTTTTTTATATAGTTATTCTATGGAAATACTCCATTATAACTTAATGCTTGATTGAAACCTAATTTTTTGGACATACTTTCAAAATCATGTATATAGAATCCTGATGTATGACTATATTTAGGTGTTGCTAAAGTTACAATAGGTTTTTTATAAACAACCTTCATTTCACAATATTTATAACCTCCAATAGTAACAAAATCAGTATCAATTAATTGAATATACTTTATCTTAGTTCCATAATTTTCTTTGAATGCTTGCTGTATTTCACTTGGTGCTTTATATTTACCTTCCCAACAATTTGATGTATAAAATTCATCAATTGGTGTTTTTTGTAATACAACAAATAATATTGCTAAAATTACTACAAATGGTACTATAAACACCTCCTTATTTTGTATAAAATATTCTTTGAAAGTTCTTTTTTTGTTTATATTTTTTTTCATATTTTTTTTCACTCCTTATTTTTAAATTTATATTGATGCAGCAATTAAATTCCAAAACACAATCATAAACAAAACCATAATTCCGTTTGAAACAATTGCGATGATACCTATTATTCTTCCTGCTTGTGCATTACCGTTTGCTTTAATCTTGTCTTGTTGATTTGCTGCGATGATTGCAAAGATTGCAAGTGGCAAACCAATGTAAGGTGCTAAAAAGCAAAGTAAAGCTATTATACTAGTTATTAGTGAGGCATTACCCCAACTTGTAGTTATTTTCTTTTTCATATTTTTTCACTCCATTTATATTTTCTCATTTTTTATTGTTTATCAAAATCTGTAATATCTAATATTTCTATACTATTTATTCTTTCTTTAAGCAATTCAATAAACTCAATAAACTCTTTATTTTGTGTTACCATAATTTGTTTACTTTTTTCTATATTTTGTATATGCTCACAATAATCCATCATTGAAATCCAGAAGTTTAAGTTATTTTTAAATTTTTCTTTATAATTTTTCTCTATATTTTTAATTAATTTTTTTCTGTTACTGTTTGTCATAGAATCTATTTTCTTAAAGAGTTCTTGAAATTCACTATGTGGCACATTTATGAATTGTTTCTTATATTCTCTTTTATTCATAGCTATTCCTCTCTAAATTTTAATTTAACACCAATATTTCTAATTATACCATATTCTAATAAAAAAAATACACTCAAATAAAAACAAATCAATAAAAATAATTCAAAATACATTTAAATTCATTCCTCCAAAAGTTCTAAAATTTCATTAATAACTTCTTCTTTTATCTTCATTTTTAAAATATTTAATTTATCAATCCTATTTAATTCATATTCTTCTGATTGTAAATGATAAGTCATTATTTTTAGGTTTAATGAATGAATTAATTTTTCTTTATCTATAAATCTTTTATCTAATTGTTTTTTTATTAATGATATATTATCAGAATCATTATCAACATCATCTAAAAAACTATTATCCAAATACATTTTTTTTAAATATTCACTTGGTTTCATCACTCATCACCTTTTAGCAATTCAGGATTTTCGTAGATATTTCCTATAACTTCTGTATCATTATCTCCACCTAAAACACCACTTATAGTAATTTGGTGATTAGATGTATTAATAAATTTATTTTTGGTTTGACTTAAATCAACTAAATAAGTTGCATCTTTATCGCACCACCATACAATCCCAGTAAATTTTATAAAATTATGATAGGTTATAATATCTCCTTCATAGATTTCTTTACCATTCTTGTCTTTGAGTCCTGTATATTGCC
>JAQVWY010000141.1 GCA_028709465.1 Tissierellia bacterium
TGATTAATCCTGATGTTCCATTACTCTTATTACCACCATTGCCGCCGCCACCAAGGCCACCTAAGCCTTCTGTGCCATTAAAAGTCCCGCTACCTGTACCACCGCCGCCTCCGCCAGCAAAATATCCGGATAATCCATATGAATCACCAAATATATTTCCATAGTATAAACCATTTCCACCAGCAGTACCATTATTTCCAGTTGCATTTACTCCTGGTCCAGCAGCTCCACCGCCACCAGAACCTCCATAAAAACTACCTCCATTACCACCAGCATATCCTTGTCCTACTGTTCCACTACCGCCTGTTGCCGAGTTATAATTAACTCCTCCGCCTGAACCACCAGACTTTGGAACTGAATTTCTGTGTCCACCTCCGCCGCCACCTATTGCAATAAATGTTGCAAATTTAGAATTACTACCATTTTCACCAGCACCTACTGTTTCAGGAGAAATTCCACCTGCCCCAACAATTACTTCGATATTTGATAATGAATCTACTATAAAATCACTTCTATATATAAGGCCCCCAGCACCGCCACCACCCGATCCTGTTTGTGTACCTACTTGAGTCACATGGCTACCACCGGCACCACCGCCTGCAACTATTAAAACATCAACTTTAGAAATTGGTTCTTCAACATAACCTTCAGTAATATAATTACTCCCACATTTTAAAAATGATGTGATTTTTAAATCAACTGTTTCTTCTTTTTTTACATACGCATATCCATCGCATTTTTGAGAAGAATTTTTAGAATCAAAAATTTCATCTAGCATATTTGATGCTTGTAATTCACTTAATTTAATTATATTAATATGTCCTTTTGTATCTGGAATATATTCTCTATTTACAGCTACAAAATTCATAGCAGCTTTAGAAATATAATTTTCTTGAATTTTATATTCTCTTTCTCTAGCCTCATTGATAGCATCTGTTATCATAGGAGTCGCTATTAATGCTATTACGGCTAATATTACTATAATTGCTAACAACTCTATTAATGTAAAACCTTTTTTATTCATTTTGTCACTCCCTAGTATAATAATACTATCATATTTTTGTATCTTTTTCATTACTTTTTCAATAAAAAAACCTTTTTCAAGGCTTTTATCTAAAAATCTAAAATTTTAAAAGTATGTGTTCCAACTTCGGTAAAGGCATGGATAGTATAACCATTTATAAATGTCACAGTTCCTCCATTAGCTTTTTGTGAACCTTGATAACGAATTAATACAATCCCTGATCCACCGTTTCCTGCTTTTCCCATACTTAATGAACTATGTGACCCCCCAGCTAAATATCTGTTTGCACCACCACCGCCACCACCGGTATTAGGTAAACCATTTAATGCTAGGGCATTATTGGTAGCTCCAGTGCCTCCACCGCCTATGCCACCCAATCCCCAGACTTCAGAAACACCATAGTAGGCACAACCACCGCCGCCGCCACCAAAATATCCATTTTGTCCAAAGGAATCTGAAAAATAATTTCCAAAATATAAACCAGAACCACCATTTCCACCAGTTGTAGGAGAGTTTATTGCTGCTCCCCCTATGGTTGAGGCTCCTCCTCCTCCACCGCCATGATAACCAGGTGAACCTGAATTTCCATTACCGCCATCGTTTCCTTGTTGAAGAGTTCCAATGCCTCCTACCTTGTTTGTATCACCACCGGCTCCTCCACCACTACCTCCGGAAGAACCATTATAACTACGGCCACCACCGCCACCACCGCCTATTGCAACTAATTGAAAGGCAGATGAATTATCGCCGTTTTCGCCGTTGGGTTTAGATGGTCGAGAATTTGGAGACCCAATTCCACCAGCACCAACTGTAACAAAAGATGAATCAACATTTAACACTAAATTTTCTCTGTAGATAATCCCTCCGGCACCTCCGCCGCCGCCGTGTTCACCGCCTCCACCGCCGCCGCCTGCAACTATTAAAATATCAACTTTAGAAATTGGTTCTTCAACATAACCTTCAGTAATATAATTACTCCCACATTTTAAAAATGATGTTATTTTTAAATCGACGGTTTCTTCTTTTTTTACATAAGCATATCCATCGCATTTTTGAGAAGAATTTTTAGAATCAAAAATTTCATCTATCATATTTGATGCTTGTAATTCACTTAATTTTATTATACTAATATGTCCTTTTGTATCTGGAATGTATTCCCTATTTACAGCTACAAAATTCATAGCAGCTTTAGAAATATAATTTTCTTGAATTTTATATTCTCTTTCTCTAGCCTCATTTATAATATCTGTTATCCTAGGAGTCGCTATTAATGCTATTACGGCTAATATTACTATAATTGCTAACAACTCTATTAATGTAAAACCTTTTTTATTCATAAAATCCTCATCCTTTATTTTTATAATATAATTTTTGCTAATAAAAATTTTTTGATTCCGAATAATAAATATTCAAAATTTCAGAATCGTTTAAAACCCTATTATATATTCTTACCGCATCCAAAAAACCTTTGTAAAAATATGTGTTTGTATGTTCTTTTTTCCCAATTCGATTTGTTGTTGTTTCATACAATCTTGAAAACAAACCCATTGTGCTTGGTGAAGAGTCTAATTTTCCATTAACATATATTTTCAATAAAGAGTTATTATTGTCATATACACCAGCTATGTGGACCCATTCATTGACCTTTAATTTTGTATTTCCTCTGGCATATATATATGCCGCAGGATTAAGATCAGAATACGCAATCATCTTTGCAGTTCCTAACTGATCTATTCCGATACCTCCATTTGAATAATCTGAATATCCTACGGCAATTTGTTGGCCCAAAATCCTTTGCTCTTGTATATTTTCTGGTTTAATCCAAATAGAATAACTAAGTCCTTTCGATCTGGCATTTGATGTAGAAATAATATCGTTGGAAAGCGAAATATATGTATTACTACCATTAAAATAATAACTACCATTTTCCCATTTCGGTGTAAAATCTAAAATTAAATCAACATTTTTGTTTTGCCCAGAATAATCCGTCACTGTTCCCTGGCGTGTTCCTTCGACAAATGGAGTGGCGTATGGTTTAGCCTCTATTTGCAAAGCCCCCAATATTACACTTCCAGAAACAGTTGATATTTGAGGATAATAATTTGTACCAGAAACTAATGTTGAGGAATATGAAATTTGCCAAAATCCATTTGCAACAGGATGAATCTCATAATATTCACCATCAATTAGATTAAGTTCGCTAACAATACCAGTCTCCAAATTTAGTTTAAACGTTGTTCTAGTTCCTTGGTGAGCTCCGCCCCAATGAACTGATATTGTATTTGCAGTACCAGCTTTAATATACCATGTAGTCGTATACTTAGAACCTAAAGTAACAGGAGTTCCAATTCTGGCAATTCCCCCACCACCAGAAAAAGTCCAAGCGGTGTATGATTCATCAAAATTCAATAGTTTACTATTAATAACAGATGCACTTTTCCAATATCCACTTGAAAAGTCAAAGGGTAAGGTAACTAAATTTACTGTCGGTTCTTGAAAATCATTAAACTTATAGTGTGCTACTAATTCATCCTCTGTTGAACTACCTATATTATTTATACAATTTAAATATGGGCTATAATCATATTTTTCTGCTTCTATCTTTGTTATTATTACATATCCATTACATTCCTTTGTTTTATCATAAGGAGAAACAATTTTACTTATATAATTATTAGTATGTAAGGTGGATAAAGAAATCTCTTTTATTTCACCAACATTAACAGGCAGAATACTGTTATTAGCTCCCGCATATGTTTTAGCGGCTTTTACTAACATATTTTCATTAATTATTAAAGAATTAATTTGACTATTACTAACTAAGTCGAGAATTCTAGGAGTCGCTATTAATGCTATTACGGCTAATATTACTATAATTGCTAACAACTCTATTAATGTAAAACCTTTTTTATTCATTTTGTCACTCCCTAGTATAATAATTTTATCATATTTTTTAATAAAGTGCCATTATGTTTTAG
>JAQVWY010000142.1 GCA_028709465.1 Tissierellia bacterium
AAAACGGAGCACAATTATTGCATTGCCTGACAGAGTGGTTTGATTTTTATAACTATAAAAGACCACATCAGTCTTTGAATTATGAGACTCCGGAAATAGTTTATCATGCAGCGGCATGAATAAAAGGGAGAAAGATGAAGTTTCTGTTAAATCTACACCTTAAACAAGGAGATAAACTGTTTGAATTATTACAGGCATTATAAACTATTGTGCAAACAGCAAAAGAGCAAGGACTTGATAATCCTTTTGATGATTTAAAATCTCAACTGAAAGTAATGATTCAGGTTGGAATGGAGTTAATTGAACTGGAGTGGAACTACAAAGGTGAAACATATTATTCTACAGCTATTGCTTCAAATAAAAAAGGCGGTATTATTTATGATCATATCGGTTTTATGATAAAAGATAAGACTGAATCTGTTTCATATGAAGAGGAATTTGACTCGAATATTCTTGTTGTTAAAACAAGAAGTGAAACAAATAGTGATGATATTACTAAGGTATTCAACGAAAATGAAACTTGTAGAAATCCTTATGATGTAATTCTTTACAAATATAATATTACCTGTACTTCTGTTTTTAACAATAGTGGAACATTAATCGACAGAACACTTAATAAATATACGCAAGCAATGTTTCCATGGTCTTGTTCTGCTGATATCAGAACAATTTCAGGAGAACTTGATGAATCTTTATTTCATGAATTTGCTTGGGGATATGCATATGGTTATATGATTACTGTGTCTTTAGGATGGAATGGAAATGGTTTTTCTGCATCTGGAGGCGGTACTTCAGAAACCGGAACTGAAATCCACAGGAAATAAATAATAGAAATTATTCTATTTGTATGGTAATGTCCATCTATCGTATTGAAGTAAAGGCCGTTTTAAAAACGATGGTTTTTATTTCAATACGATTAAATATTTTGACAGGGATATTCAAGTATATTTAAATATTAAATCATATGTCATTGCAGTTCACTAAAAATTCTAACGATTATATTTAACACATCTGGGATGTACTTTGATTAAGCTTTTTCTTCAATATAATAGGCAAACTTCTCAAAAATATGAATACGCCTTTTTTGTGTTTGCTTTTTATAAACCAGTTAGCTTATATCTTTGCCAAAACCGAGATAGTAAAATTTTTCCCTATGTGTTCTGATGGCTATAACCAAGTCTCGCAGGCTTTCCCTATTACAGAGTTAACTGAACATCAGAACCAATAACTGATTCCAGCAAGTGAAAAAATTAACATAACGGTTGTATGATACTTATCAACACTATGCCGATAACTTGTCGTCATTAATAAGCTCAACTAATTGGACAAATTTCCTGCAACTATCTACTTTTCAATATTTTCAAAGAACGTTTTTGTTTTTTAGTGTAAACGGATTCTTGATATCATAAAGATTAATCTTCATTATTAAAATATCATTCCATATATCGCTAGAACTTTAATTTGAAAATATCAATTCAAATAGTGGGCATAATTTTAGTATGCAAAATTCACAGACACTTATGCTTACTAATAAAATGAGATTTATATGCAAACGCAACGGTTTAGTACAACCATGGGCGATATTATTTAGTTTAATTGTTGCCTTTTTGCTTTTTTCGACAATGTTTTTAAGATGCAAATTTTTTGTCGAAGCCGAGATATTATCGAAATGGTATACGTTTATTATAACGACAGTCATATTATGTGTAACTGTTTTGCTTTCGAAAAAAAAAGTTAAAATTATTTTTGATGAAATTACTATTTGTATATGTGTGTTTTTATTGTATATATTGATTTGCATGATATATGGTTATAGATCAAGAAATATAAATATTCTTTCTTTTGTGACATTTTTATCCCTTTATTTTTGTTTTAAAATATTACATGACAATGAAATTTTAGGCCTAAACAGTATTGTTATTATAGTGTGTTTATTGCAGTCTATATATGGAATTCTCCAGTACACAGGAGTATTAAAATACATGTCTGTATTTAATGTAACAGGCAGTTTTGATAATCCTGCTGGATATGCCGCATGTTTGGCGGCTGGATTCCCGTTTTGTTTTTCACTGTTCGACAAGTCTAAAATATGGAAATATTTTAGTTGGGCAAGTTTGATCGTAATAGCAATTGGAATCGGATTGTCAGGATCAAGGACTGGTATTATCACAATTATCTTGATTTTCGGAATATACTTATACAATAAATATTATAAGCACAAGAAAAATCACCGCAAATATGTAATGGTATCTGTTTTCGGAGGATTATTATTGTTTGGATTATTCTTTTTAAAAAAAAATTCGGCATTAGGACGTTTACTAATATGGCAAAACTCATACGATATGATTGCAGGGAACTTTTGGTGGGGAAATGGTGCCGGTTCGTTTACAGCTAAATATATGCTTTATCAGGCAAATTATTTTATAAGAAACACCCAAAGTTATTTTGCACAATTAGCAGATAATGTTACACACCCTTTTAATGAATACCTATTGCTGACTAATGAATATGGCTTGTTTAGTTTGTTGCTATTATTGATATTAATCGTATTAATTATACGTAGATGTGAAATATCTACAACTCCCACTTTATGCTTAATATCTATATTTGTATTTGCCTGTTTTTCATATCCATTACGATATCCGTTTATTTGGGTGTTAATCGCTTATAGCTTGGCAAAACTGAATATTACTAGTATTAAAAAATGTAACGGGTTGGCTATTATTAATATTGGAGGGAAAATATTATGGTTATTGATAATTGGGGGTGTTGTATTATTTCTAACACATGATATTAAATTTGAAACTTGTTGGGGCAAATTAGTAAAAGAGAGAAGGTCTTTTGTTAATGATGGAGAACTGATAAAACATTATGAAGGCTTATATTATAATTGGAATGGAGATCCATTTTTTTTATACAATTATGCAGCTTTATTAAATCTGAACGGTGATCATACAGAAAGTAATGCGATTATGACAGAATGTGAAAAATATCTGAACGATTATGATGTGCAAATGATTATGGCAGATAATTATGGTGAATTAAATCAGCTGAACAAGGCAGAATATCATTACGAACTTGCTCATAATATGATTCCTAATAGATTTATGCCATTGTTTAAATTAATGGAGCTTTATGAGATTAATGGAGATAACGATAAAGCTTTGAATATGGCTCACATGATAATTTCTAAAAAGATTAAGATTCCCTCACAAACAGTCAACATTATAGTTGAGAAAGCTGAAAATCTTATTTCAACGAAAGAGCGGTCACATAACAGTATTATTATTGAGTAAAACAGAGATTGCAAATAGAACGTGACACCATTTATTGATACAGTAGAATTGCTCATTTGCAATGAATACGCTTTGGAAAAGGCTTTTGAAGGAAACAGATTTCACGTTGTACATAGCCTAAATTTACTTTTGACTTCAAAAGTAAAAATTCAAGTCGTGGACATGCATTCTCGGTTATATTTTGCATAATGATAGTGATACAAAAAGTGTGTCTTAAATAAAGTATAAATCTAACAACCTAAATTAATGTCCAACAAATCTCAATTAATAAACTTCTTTAAGACTTTCTCCATCCTCCTTTTCTTTGCTTCCTGTCAATACCCTCAGCCAGTGCGGCAAGCCTTGATGCAAAGCGGCGAGAACAAGGCCGAATTTGTAAATTTGAGTTGAAAACTGTACAGGCTCTCGAAGCCAAAAGTAGCTAAATTTTTGTTATATTTTTGTTTTTTGATCTGTTTTTCATGAGTTCCACGGTTTCTTTGGTTCTATAGGATGGTCCTTCCATACTGACTAAAAAAGCTTTGTGGGTAATTCTATCGACCATAGCACAAGCCAGTATGGGATCAAGGAAGATTTCGTTCCACCTGTCAAAGGCAAGATTGGTGGTAATGATGGTTGATTTTCTCCCACACCTGAGTGATATGTGATTGAACAAGGCTTCGGCTCCGTCTTTGTTGAAGGATATGTAGCCAAATTCAT
>JAQVWY010000143.1 GCA_028709465.1 Tissierellia bacterium
TCTTGGGTTGGGACTACACGAATGGTGAGAGGTCAAATCCTTCAAATAAAAGAACAAGATTATGTACAAGCAGCTATTGCCCTTGGTGCAGATACTAAAAGGATTATAATGAAACATCTAATTCCTAATACAATGGGTATAATAATGGTAAATGTAACAATGTCAGTACCAGGATTTATTTTTAGTGAAGCATTTCTTAGTTATATAGGACTAGGCATTAGACCACCTGAAACAAGTTGGGGTGCATTAGCATCTGCAGGACAACAACGTTTAATGTTTTACCCTCACCAATTATTTTTTCCATCTTTGATGTTGGTTATAACAATACTAGCATTTCACTTAATTGGTGATGGTTTATCAGATGCATTAGACCCAAAATTAAGAAAGTAGGACAGGTTATGGAAAACAACAAAATATTAGATATAAAAAATTTAAATGTATCATTTAATACTTATGCAGGGGTTTCTCATGCTGTTAGAGGTGTTGATTTTCATTTAAATAAAGGAGAAACACTTGCAATTGTTGGTGAGTCAGGGTGTGGAAAAACAGTTACTTCAAAGGCTATAATGGGTTTGCTTCCTAAAAGACAAACTATTATATCAAAAGAAGGTTCTGAGATAAATTATTTGGGAAAAAATTTATTAAATTATAATGAAGATGAAATGGCTAAAATAAGAGGTAGAGAAATATCAATGATATTTCAGGATCCAATGACATCTTTAAATCCAACAATGAAAATAGGAAATCAAATAGCTGAAAGTATTCTAATTCATGAAAAAAAATCTAAAGAAGAAGCTAGAAAAGATGCATTAAAAATGTTGGAATTAGTTAAAATTCCTAATGCAAAGGAAAGATTAAATCAATACCCATTTGAATTTTCTGGTGGAATGAGACAAAGAGCAATGATCGCAATAGCTCTTGCTTGCAATCCTAAAATATTAATAGCTGATGAGCCTACAACTGCCTTAGACGTTACTATTCAAGCACAAATAATGGATTTAATTGGCTCACTCCAAAAAGAATTAAATATGGGTGTTATACTAGTAACACATGATTTAGGTGTAGTAGCTGGATTTGCTGATAGAATACAAGTAATGTATGCAGGTAAAATTGTGGAAAGAGGAACAGTTGATGAAATATTCTACAATCCAAAACATCCTTATACATTTGCACTGTTGAAATCAGTACCTAAATTAAGTAATAAAAATAAAGAAACATTGTATTCTTTAACAGGAACTCCTCCAAATTTAATTGATCCTCCAGTAGGATGTCCATTTGCTGCTAGATGTGAATTTGGTATGAATATTTGTAGGGTTAAATATCCAAATAATGTTTCTTTTAGTAAGACTCAAAGCTGTGACTGTTGGTTGCATGACGAAAGAGCAGAAAAAACCGGAGTACCTACAGAGTTATTGCAAAGAGGTGAAATGATTGGATAATAAAAAAGTTTTAATAGAAGTTAAAAATTTAAAAAAATATTTCAACGTAGGAAGAAATCAAACTTTAAAAGCCGTTGATGATGTAAGTTTTAACATATATAAAGGGGAAACCTTAGGACTTGTTGGTGAATCAGGTTGTGGAAAAACAACTTGTGGAAAAACAATAATGGGTTTATATAATGCTACAGCTGGTGAAGTTATATTTGATGGAGTTGACATACACAAGTTAAAGGGTAAACAGAAAAAAGATTTTACTAAAAAAGCTCAAATCATATTCCAAGACCCTTATTCTTCATTAAATCCAAGAATGACAGTTGGAGATATTATCGGTGAAGGTATTGATATACATGAGATTTATAAAGGCAAAGATCGCCAAGATAAAATATATGAACTACTTGATACAGTAGGATTAAATAAGGAACATATTTCTAGATTTCCTCATGAATTTTCTGGGGGACAAAGACAAAGAATAGGAATAGCGAGAGCTTTAGCCATTGAACCTGAATTTATAGTATGTGATGAACCAATTTCTGCATTAGACGTTTCAATACAAGCTCAGGTTGTTAATTTGTTGATAGAATTACAGGAAAAAAGGAATTTAACTTATTTGTTTATTGCTCATGATTTGTCTATGGTAAAGCATATATCAGATAGAGTAGGAGTTATGTATTTAGGTAATTTAGTTGAATTTACAACAAGTGATGAATTATATAGTAATCCTCTTCATCCATATACTACTGCTTTGTTATCTGCAATACCAATTGCTGATCCAAATGAGGAAAAAGAAAAAAAGAGAATTCCTATAGAAGGTGAAATTCCTAGTCCAATAAATACACCACCTGGTTGTAAATTTGTGTCTAGATGTAAATATGCAATGGATGTATGTAAAAAAGATACACCTAGTTTAAGGGAAGTATCAAAAGAACATTTTGTAGCTTGTCATTTAATAAAATAAGAATATTTTTTTAATAATTACCTCATTTATTATTGAAATTAAAAAAAGTCTGATGAGTCCTGAACATGTGTTCACAATAAATCACAAAATTGTTATTAGTAGCGTAGCTATTGATATATATTGTAAAATTAGGAGGAAAAAATGAAAAGAAAACAAATAATTGCATTGATAATGGTATTATTATTGTCTTTAGGTGCATTAGCAGGATGCGCTAACAATAATGATGCTAAAACTCCAAATGGTGAAACACCTTCTACAGGTAATGAAACAAATGGAGAAAAAGTAGAACAAGTATTTAGATTCAGCGAAGGTAGTGCAGTATTAGGTTTAAACCCAATGATAAATACTACAGGACCTGATAATGGATTACATCACATCATACTTGAAACTTTAGTTGCTGACGTTGTAGATGAAGAAGGAAAATCTCATTTAAAACCAGCTGCAGCAGAAGATTGGACAATTAGCGAAGATGGATTAGTTTATACTTTTAACATCAGAGAAAACGCTGTATGGAATGATGGAGTACCTGTAACTGCAAATGACTTTGTTTATACATTCCAAATGATGGCTACACCTGAAGTTGCTTCAACAAATGCTTGGTTATTTGATGGAATAATTAAAAACTTTGAAGAAGCACACTATAATGATGGAACAGGTAGTGTAAAACCAGAAGACATAGGTGTAAAAGCAATAGATGAAAAAACACTTGAATTTACTCTTGCAAAACCAGCAGCATATTTTCTTGACTTATTAGATGGTGCAAAACCTGTTAGACAAGATAAATATGAAGAGTGGGGAGAAGAATATGGTTCTTCTAAAGATAAAGTTGTAACTAATGGACCATTCGTAATTGAATCATGGGATCAAAATGTTCAAATGACATTAGTTAAGAATGAAAAATACTGGGATGCAGCAAATGTTAAGTTAGATAAAATAGAAAGAAAAACAATTCAAGATCAAGCTACAGCTGCTCAAGCATTATTAAGCGGAGAAATAGATGTAGTATCAACTAAAGATCCTGACTGGCAGAATATGATAAAAGCAGAAGGAAAATTTAGTACTTTAGTTACACAAAATAGTGCACCTGAATTCTTTGGATTTAATGCTGCAAATAAATATTTCAAAAATCCAAAAATCAGAATAGCTTTTTCATTAGGATTTGATAGAGAAAAATTTGTTAATGACTTATTTGATGGTATAAGCTCACCGCTTTATTCTATGATGCCTTCTAATATAAACGTTGGTGATGAATTATATGGTACAAGAGTTAATGGAGAAAATGAAATAATCAAAGCTCTTCAAGAACAATATCCAGACCCTAAAGCATTATTAATCGAAGGATTAACAGAAGCAGGATTTGATCCAGATCCAGCTAAAATGCAAGTTTCTTTATCTACAAGAGGAACTTCAGAACTTTCTAAAAAAATTGCTGAATGGATGCTTCAAGAATGGCAAACTAATTTAGGTGTTAAAGTTACTATTGATATGATAGAATGGAATGTAATGTGGGATAAAGTTGATGCTGGAGAATATGATATAGCTACATCAGGTTGGGGACCATATTATAATGACCCTAATGGATTGTTAT
>JAQVWY010000066.1 GCA_028709465.1 Tissierellia bacterium
TTATTATATTAATTCTATCGTTAGGGTTGGCTTTCATAGCACCATGGCTATTAAGCTTTTTTGTAGGTAAAGATTTTGCTAGTGCTAGTAGTTTTGTCCTCTGGTTAGCTATAGGAAATGCATTTACTGGTATGTACCTAATGGTTACTAACTATATTTTCTATGCAAAAAAAACTGCAATACTTGCATGGATTACATTTTTTACTGCAATAACTAGTGTTGCTTTAAATTATATTTTGATTTCTCGGAACGGAGCTATTGGCGCGGCACAAGCTATGACTTTAACATGTTTTATAAGATTTATGTTAACATGGATATTTTCCTCCAAGGCATATGCAATGCCATGGAATATTTTAAAAACGAGCGATTAATTCTATGGTTGATTGGTGTTGAGAGAACATTTTATCCAAATTAATTAAATGGATCAAAATGCACAGGATGTAATAGTTGCAGAGATTTGCGGATGGAAAGGGCATTATTTAATGAGTGTGCTGGATGGTATATTGCGATAATACTGGTAATTTACGGATATATGGACTTACACACATAGTGGCTTTGCTAGAAGCAGGGAATACGGTTATTGTTGCAGATAACCTACTTGAAGTCATAATTATGCTGAACCCGCATGAATCAATAAATAGATTAAATAATAGATTGGGAGAGAATCATAAATGAAAGCAATACTTGTAACAGGAGCAGATGGTTTTATTGGGAGCCATTTAACAGAAGAGTTGGTAAAGCAAGGTCATGAGGTGAAGGCTTTTGCATATTATAATTCCTTTAATTCTTGGGGATGGTTGGATACATTACCTAATGAAATTATGAAAGAAGTTGAAGTGTTCACGGGCGATATAAGGGATCCGTACGGTGTAAGAGAAGCTATGAAAGATATAGAAGAAGTGTTCCATTTGGCAGCACTAATCGCCATCCCTTTTAGCTATCATTCACCTGATTCATATGTAGATACCAATATAAAGGGAACGCTGAATGTTCTTCAGGCAGCCAGAGATCTGGAAACAAGGAGAATATTGGTAACCTCAACATCAGAAGTATATGGAACTGCTCAATATGTACCTATTGATGAAAAACATCCATTTCAAGGTCAATCACCTTATTCTGCTACCAAAATAGGAGCAGATAGACTGGCAGAGTCATTTTACAGAAGTTTTAATATGCCAATTACAATTGTCCGCCCGTTTAATACTTACGGTCCTAGGCAGTCAGCGAGGGCAGTTATTCCGACAATCATTACACAACTTCTTGCAGGTAAAGAGGAAATTGAACTTGGAGCATTAACTCCTACGCGTGATTTCAACTATGTAAAAGATACTGCTAATGGTTTTATCGAGATTGCAAAGTCAGACAGGACTGTTGGGGAAGAAATAAATATTGCAACTCAGCAAGAGATATCAATTGGACATCTTGCAAAAGAACTGATAAGACAGATTAACCCGAAAGCTAGAATTATTTGTGATGAACAGAGACTAAGACCTGAAAAGAGTGAAGTTAACAGACTTTTAGGTTCCAATGAAAAAATAAAGAGACTGACTAATTGGAAACCACAATATACTTTTGAACAGGGTCTTGCCGAAACAATTGAATTCTTTAGACATAATTTGGATAAATACAAAGCAGATATTTATAATATGTAGTCAGAAGGTGAGACGATGAACCAGAATTTTATACCCCTGTCCGTACCCAATTTAAAAGGCAATGAAATTAAATATGTTACCCATGCAGTGGAAACTGAATGGGTATCCACCGCTGGTCCATACGTTAATGATTTTGAAGAAAAGATAGCAGAATACGTTAAAGCCGAAGGGGCGATATCCTGCCAAAATGGAACATCCGGTTTACATATAGCACTACAGGTTTGTGATGTAACGAGAGAGGATGAAGTTATTGTTCCTACATTAACTTTTATAGCAGCGGTTAACCCGGTTAAATATATCGGAGCAGAACCAATTTTTATGGATTGTGATGATTCCCTTGCTATGGATGTGGACAAGTTATTAGAGTTCTGCCAGAAGGAATGTAGTTTTATTGATGGGAAGTTAATTAACAATAGAACAAAGAAACAAATTAAGGCCTTAGTAGTGGTACATGTTTTTGGGAATATGGCCGATATGGTAAAAATTACGGAGATAGCAAAGGAATTCAATTTAAAAGTAATTGAAGATGCTACCGAAGCTCTTGGGACGTATTATACAGAAGGGAAATATAAAGGTAAATATGCTGGTACCATTGGGGACGTTGGTGTGTATTCTTTCAACGGAAATAAAATAATTACTACCGGCGGTGGCGGGATGATTGTATCTAATGATGAGGAATTACTCAAGAGAGCAAAGCATCTTACAACCCAGGCTAAAAGCGATGAGCTCTATTATACCCACGACGAGATTGGCTATAACTATCGCATAACGAATTTGCAAGCGGCTCTAGGCTTAGCGCAGTTGGAGCAACTTGGAGATTTTATAAAGATTAAAAAAGATAACTATTATTTATATAAAGAAAGAATTAGGCATATAGAGGGACTGACAATCTTAGATTTTAAAGATGATATAAGACCAAACTACTGGTTTTATGCTCTTTATTGTGATGAAAAATATCCTCTCAATAGAAATGAAATTATTCAATACTTGTTAACAAAGAACATTCAATCAAGGCCCATATGGGGGCTGATTAGCGATCAAAAGCCTTATATAGGTAGCCAAACTTATAAGATAGAAAAAGCCAAGACTTTCCTGGAACATGTTGTGAATATACCTTGTAGTTCGAATTTAAGCAGAGAAGATGTCATGTATGTGATTGAATGTTTAAACAATCCTGAAAAGTTATAAAAACTGTCTGATAAAAGGTGAAAAGCATGGAAGTTAGAGATTTTTTAATAGAAGAAGAATGCACGATGCTGGAAGCTATGGCCCTTTTGGATAAAATAGCCAAGAAAGTTCTATTTGTTGCCAGAGAAGGAAAATTGGTCGCAGCGATAACAGATGGTGATATAAGAAGGTGGATCCTTAAAAAAGGAAACCTGGAAGCTAGGGTAAAAGATATTGCAAATTATAATCCAAAGTATTTAAAAGAAAAAGAAAAAGCCTCAGCGAAAGAATATATGAAAAAGTATTCTATAGAAGCACTGCCCATATTGAATGACGAAAATGAAATAGTATTAATTGTATTTATAAATGATGAAGATATTGGGTTAAAAAGGGAGCTAAATATTCCAGTAGTAATGATGGCAGGGGGATTTGGGACAAGACTCTATCCTTATACAAAGATACTTCCAAAGCCATTGATTCCAATAGGAGAAATACCTATAGCCGAGCATATCATAAATAGATTTAACAAATATGGATGTAAGGACTTTTTCTTAGTCGTAAACCATAAGAAAAATATGATTAAGGCTTACTTTAATGAAATTGAAAAAGATTACAAAATTACATATGTAGATGAAGAAAAACCATTAGGTACTGGTGGGGGCTTGAGCCTTCTTAAAGGTATAATTGATTCCACATTTATTTTATCTAATTGCGATATTCTAATTGAAGAGGACTATGAAAAGATATACAAGTTTCACAAAAAAGAAAATAATTTTATAACAATGGTTTGTTCTTTAAAAAAGATAAGAATACCTTATGGAGTAATAGAAATCGGACAATGTGGTGAGATAGAGAATATGAAAGAAAAACCCGAATTATCCTTCTTTACAAATACAGGCATGTATATAGTTGAACCTGGGCTCATTGAGGAATTAGAAGACAACCAGGCGATAGGTTTCCCAGATATTATCGAAAAGTATAAACAGGCTGGTGAAAAAATAGGTGTTTATCCCATAGGGGAAAATAACTGGCTAGATATGGGGCAACTTGATGCGATGGAAGAAATGAGAAAAAGGTTGGATTCAAACAATGATTACTAATATTACTGTAATTTTTAACAAAGGTAAAGTTATGTTATAGGTGATTAAAATGACAAAAGATAAAAGTATTCTAGCAATTATACCTGCCCGTGGTGGCTCTAAAGGGGTGCCTAAAAAAAATATAAAGTTATTAAATAACATACCTTTAATAGGATATTCAATACAAGAAGCAAAAAAATCAAAATATATAACAAGAGTGGTTGTATCTACAGATGATGAAGATATAGCGGAAATTTCCAAAGAGTTTAATGGGGAAATACCTTGTTTAAGACCCAAAGAATTCGCCACTGATACGTCATCTACTATAGATTCTGTTGTACACATGATTAACTATCTAAAAGAAAAGGAAAGCTATTCACCTGATTATATATGCTTACTACAATGTACTTCTCCATTAAGAACTCATGAAGACATAGATAGGGCCATAGAAAAATTATTGAATACAGAATTTGACGGTATTATCTCGGTTTGTGAAGCAGAGGTTAATCCATATTGGACTAATATATTTGAAAAAGAAAAATTAAAATATTTCCTAGAGGAAGGAAAAGATATTACTCGCAGGCAGGATTTGCCTAAGATTTATAGATATAATGGAGCAATATTCATTATTAGAACAGATATATTTATTAAAGAGAAAACTTTTGAAACAGACAACATTACTGGATATATAATGTCAAGTGAAAATTCTATCGATATAGATACATTAAATGATTTTAGAATTGCTGAGCTTTTAATGAAAGAACGTGATAAAATATGCGAAAACTGGCAGTAGTAACAGGCACGAGAGCTGAGTATGGACTGCTTAAAATTACATTAAATAAAATACAAAATAATAGGAATCTAAAGCTGCAGTTAATTGTTACCGGAACCCATTTATCAGAAGAATTTGGCTCTACTGTTAAGGAAATTGAGGATGATGGATTCGAAATAGCAGAAAAAATACCTATATTAATGAGAAATAGTAGCAAAGATGGTATTTCTAAGGAAATGGGATTATTAATGATTCAGCTATCACAAACTTTTTTAAGGTTAAAACCAGATATTCTTTTAATATTAGGTGATAGGTATGAGATATTTGCTACCGTTTCAGTAGCTATGGTTATGAATATACCTATAGCCCACATATCAGGGGGAGAAATTACTGAAGGTGCCATTGATGAACAGATTCGGCATTCAATAACAAAAATGTCCCACATACATTTTCCTGGAGCTGAAGTTTATGCTCAAAATATAATTAGGATGGGAGAAGAGTCTTGGAGGGTATTTAATGTAGGAGATCCAGGGATAGAAAATATTAAATTTACAAGATTTTTAAGCAAGGAAGAATTAAAAGAGCAATTAAATTTAGACATTAATAGAGATACACTTCTTGTTACTTTTCACCCTGTTACATTGGAACGAGATTTATTACCATATCAGATAGAGAGCTTGATTAAAGCACTAACTGAAACAAATAAAAATATGATAATTACTTATCCTAATGCAGATAATGGCGGGGATTATATAATAAAGAAATTGGAAGAATTTCAAAAAACAAACCCTAAAGTCCATTTGTTTAAAAATTTGGGAATAACAAAATACTTAAGTGCTATGAGACTATGTGGAGCTGTGGTTGGCAACTCGTCTAGTGCTTTAGTGGAAGCTCCCTACTTAAAAATCCCTGTTGTAAATATAGGAAATAGGCAAAAAGGAAGATTAATGGCGGAGAATATTATTTCTTGCAGCAATGAGTGTGAAGATATTATAGAAGCTATAAATAAGTCATTAACCGATGAATTTAAAGAGAAAGTTAAGCATACTAAAAGTCTTTACGGCGAAGGGAACACTAGCGAGGAAATCGTAAAAGTATTGGAGAGCATAGAGATTAGTGATGCTTTGTTAAAAAAGAAACTGGTTTGGAGTTGAAAAAATGTCAGTGTTTATAATAGCCGAAGCGGGTGTTAATCATAATGGAAATATTGAATTAGCTAAAAAACTTGTAGATATGGCTAAGGATTGTGGTGCAAATGCTATAAAGTTTCAAACTTTTAAAGCAGAAGAAAGTACAGGTACTCATGCAGAAAAAGCTCAGTATCAAAAAGAAAATGATAAAGCTCAAGAAACACAATTAGAAATGATTAAAAAATTGGAATTACCTTTTGATGATTTTAAAAGAATTCAGAGTTATTGTCAAGAACAAGACATTATGTTTGTATCTACACCTGATGGAACTGAGAGCCTTAATTACTTAGTGAGCCTTGATGTACCTTTTATTAAAGTTGGCTCTACCGAAGTGACTAATATCGATTTTTTGGTGGAAATCGGAAAAACAGAACGGCCTATAATTTTATCTACAGGGATGAGCACTTTAGGTGAAATCGAGAAGGCGCTAGAAGTTATTTTTTCTACTGGAAATGAAAATGTTAAATTAATGCATTGTACTACAGATTATCCAACGCAGATAGAAGAGGTAAACTTAAAAGCCATGATTACCATGAAGGAAGCTTTTAAAATACCAGTAGGTTTATCAGATCATACTTTAGGATTTGAGGCAGCTATAGCTGCTACTGCTTTAGGAGCAGAATTTATTGAAAAACATATTACCTTGGATAGAAATATGAAAGGTCCAGACCATAAGGCATCAATGCCTCCCCAAGAGTTTAAACAATATGTTCAACTTATCAGAAATACTGAAAGGCTCTTAGGTAATGGTATTAAAAAGCCTACTGAAAATGAGAGAATTATTATGAATCAAGCAAGAAGGAGTATATTAGCAGCCAGAGATTTAAAAAAAGGTACTATATTAGAAAAAAATATGTTGGTTTATAAAAGGCCAGGGTATGGTATTAAACCAGAGTTTGCTCATATCTTAATCGGTAGGGAATTAAAAAGGGACTTATCAAAAGATGAGGTTATACAATGGGGAGACGTATAAAACCCATAGGTGGGGAATTCTGGTGCGATAATAAAATATTTAATAATAGCGCAGATAACCTTAATAAGACAGAAGCAGTGTTACTGAATGGGGGTCAAAGTTCTATTGAATTTATACTTCAGGATATAAAATTAAGAGAAAATGAACATATACTCATGCCTTCCTACTTATGCCCTACAATACTATATAAATTTAAAAAGTATAATATTAATATTTTATTTTACGAAATAAATGGAGATTTAAGTATAAATATTGAAAGTGTTAGTAGATTAATTGAAAAATTCAATATAAAGGCATTATTTTTTATTAATTATTTTGGTTTTTACCATAATAATATGACGATAGAATACCTGAGAAATCTTAGAAACAATGGATTAATCTTAATAGAGGACGCAGTTCAAATGTTATGGTTTAAGAGATTAAATAAGTTTATAGGAGACTATATTTTTAATAGTTATAGAAAGTTTTTTCCCGTTGATGGGAGTTTAGTTTTATGTAATAAGACTTTTAAGTTTAATACAATAAAGGATGAATATTATAGTTTAATTAATCAGGCTAGGATTAATAAAACAAAATATATCGAAAACAACATAGGAGAAGAAGAGGAATTTTTAGGAAAATTTAGTGAAGCAGAACGATGGTATTATAAAAGAAAAACTATAAATGGTATGGATGCTGAATCAAAACAATTTCTAAGATCTGTAAATTACCCATGGATAAAGGACCAAAGATTAATCAATTATAATTATTTATATGATAATTTATATAAGTTAAATAAGGTTAGACTACTTTTTCATAAAGATCAAATAGAAGATAATGTTCCTTTAGTGCTACCCGTTTTAATAAATAATAGAGACTTTGTAAGAGAGGAATTAAGAAAACATAATATTTACTGTCCTGTGCACTGGGATATTACTGAGGAAAGTTGGGCAGTAAATTTCCCAAAGAGTTTAGAGTTATCAAAATCCTTATTATCTATACCTATGGATTGGAGGTACGATAAAGAAGATATGAATTATTTTTTGGGAAAGTTTAGTAGTGTATTAGTTGAATAAAATAAAGGGGCTCTAAGATGTACAAGCTTTTTGACTGCTCTGATAGGAATTGGAACCTAATTTTAAGAGAAATGCCTATTAATGTGCAAGACATTTATTATACAAGTGAATATTACAAAATGCATGAAAACAACGGTGATGGTATAGGTAGGCTATTTTTTTATTCTGATCGAGAAGGAAACATGGTTTTTTATCCATTTATGTTAAATAAAATTGATGGATACAACCTAGAACGTGATTATTTTGATATAGAAACAGCATATGGATATGGAGGCCCGATTACTAATTGCTCAGCAGAAAAATTTTTAGTCGAATTTGAAAAAGCTTTTCTCGATTATTGCAAGTCTAGTAATATAGTTGCAGAATTTGTAAGATTTCATCCTCTTATAAATAACGAGAAAATTTTTAATACAAAAATACAAGTGACACATAATAGGTGCACTGTATACCTTGATTTAACAAAAGGGATCGATAAAATATGGGATGAAGATATCAGTACTAAAAATAGGAATGTAATAAGGAAAACGAAAAAAAGGGGCCTATATGTAGAGATAACTAATGACTATTATACCTTTAAAGATATTTATAATAGTACAATGAAAAAGGTAGATGCAGATGATTATTATTACTTTAATGATAGATATTATGGAAATATAAAAGAAAATAGTAACTATGTGTTAATGAATGTAAAAAGAGAAGATAAAGTAATAGCAACAGCAATATTCATGGGTTACGGAGACTATTTTCATTATCACTTAGCAGGAAGCTTAAAAGAAGAATTGAGTCTTTCACCAAATAATTTATTACT
Organism: Tissierellia bacterium; assembly: GCA_028709465.1. Classification (GTDB taxonomy): domain Bacteria; phylum Bacillota; class Clostridia; order Tissierellales; family Sedimentibacteraceae; genus Sedimentibacter. Next base: position 8,697 of record JAQVWY010000066.1, read on the forward strand.
ATGGGAAGCAATAAGTTATGCAGTTAGTAAAGGATATAAAAAAATGCATTTTGGTGGCGGATTAACAGATAGCTTAGAAGATAATTTGTTTAAATTTAAAAGTAGGTTTTCAAAAAATTATACTGACTTTTACATAGGAAAGAGGATACACAACCAAGAAGTATATGAATACTTAATAGCTGAATGGGAAAGAAGAAATAATAAAAAGGCTAATCTATTGCTTCAATATAGAATAAAATAAATGATAGCGTGGATCGCAGACCGGGAGATATTGCTGAGTGTTATGCTAATGTCAGTAAGGCTGAAAGAGAACTGGGATGGAAGTCCAAGCGGGGTATTAAAGACATGTGCCGAGATGCCTGGCAATTTGAAAAAGGGTTTAAGTCAGGAACTTGATTCAATCTTTCCATCGGCCGCAGTTAGGAAAGTTGGTTAGAATTTGCTTAGCAACTTATAGGAAGCCAATATGATTATTGCCCATAGAGGTATGCTAAGCAATATTCCTATAAATAACCCTTTGAAAAAGCGTAGCTCATTTTCCATATAATATTCCACCCCATAAGTATTCTCTATTAGCTTTGACTATTATATTGAGGATTATGAGCTAAAGAATGCTTGGGCAGGGTACGGGGGTTAGATATTGTGGCAGAATAATATTTAGGTGTTGATATATGAAGATACTAGGAAGGCGTTTTTCTAGAAAGCTAATCATAAGCTTAGCCATTATTTTATCTGTTGTAGTCTTAATACGATTATCACTACCCAGCCTGGGCACTTTTCTAGTAACAGAAGATAAACCCCAGCCCAGCGATATCATTGTTGTCCTCATGGGCAGTGGGCCGGATAGGATATTGGGAGCGGTGGACCTTTATGAGCAGGGCTATGCAGATCATATAGTGATGGTTAGAAATATGGTCCGGGGTTATGACCTGGTTGTAAGCCAAGGAGTAAAGATTCCGCATGATACCGATATTGCCAAGGAAGTGGCAGTGCAGTTGGGAGTACCGGCAGAAAAGGTAACTATCCTGCCTGGTGATGCATTAAGCACCCGGGATGAAGCTATAGCTGTGCGGGAGTATCTAAAGGGTGAACCGAATATAAATTCCTTAATCATTGTAACTTCTAAATATCATTCCGGGCGGGCAAAGAAGATTTTTGTTAAGGCAATGAGTTCTATAGATAGGGAAATAGAAGTATTATCCTACCCAACTGAGTATGATGATTTTAACGCCGAGAAATGGTGGAAAAGTCGAGAGGATCTGAAGCGGGGAGCTTTAGAATATTTGAAGCTGTTTCACTTTTACCTAAGGGAGCAATTTGAGTTGTAGGTAGAGAGGGGGCCAGTTGTGGGGTTATTTAATTTCTTAAAAAAGAAAAGCAAAAAAGTAGAAGTAGCAAAAGACGATAACAATACTAAGGCAAAGCAAGGTATTAACATTAATCCAGTTATTAGTATTAAAACAGAAATAATAAATACACCACATGAACCAGATATCATTCCTATTGAAAAAAGAATCAAAGAAATGAAAGTTAATGAAGCTGGTCTTTACCCACATGAAATACTCTTACTATCCTATGCTCCAAAATATTATGTTGAAGGCAATTCTTACCCCGGGTTTTGGTGGTACCAATACGGCATTAAAGATGTTGATAAAAGCCTTAAGTCATTACTAGAACGAGGGTTTCTTAAAGTTGGGTCATTGAAATCGGCAATTGAAAAAGAAACAGCTGTAGCGCTAAAAGATTTGTTGAAAGCTAATAATTTAAAAGTCTCCGGCAAGAAGGCGGAGCTGGTGCAGCGTTTATTGGATGAAGTGCCTGAAGAAAAATTAAATGCTGTATTTACTAAATATACATATGAATTAACTGGTCATGGTAAAGAGGTTTTAAAGAAACACGAATACATTCCTTATATCCACAGGCATGGGATAGAGGATTTAGATATATTTACTTTAAGCGTGAAAATGCAGGAACAACCAAGCTATTCATATAGAGATGTTATTTGGGGCCATTTGAATGAGAGAAGTATGGTTCATATTAAGAATGGGGACTTTGGATTATATAGAAATTGTCGCTTTTCTATGTCAGAGTTTGTAAAGGAGGAGGGCAAGTTAGAGAATGCCTTTTCCCTTTTAGCAGAGGTTATCCGATACGACTTAAGTGGTTTGTCTAATGGTTTTGATAAGAAGTTCATGGATATTTACGCTGACGGTTATTTTCCGTATAATGGCTCAATTGTTACCATGGCTCCCGGGATAACCAGTAGGGTAGTTGTTTATAAAGAAGCCAAAGGCTTGGCTGATGATGAACTGAAGAATAAATTACTGGAATATATGAGTGAAATTCGATTGCCATTTAGTTTGTTTACAGCAGCTGAATGTGCGGATATTGTTCTTATGGAAATACACGAGGATGAAGAGGGCCTTGAGAAACTTTATGAAAAAGCTGAAAAGCGGTTTAAGAAAGAGTATGGGATTAAATGATTTCTATTAATTAATTCTACAAATAAAGGGGGGGAATAATATGCATATTTCTAAAGAAGAAGCGAGAGTTCATAACCTAATAAATAGATTTGCAAAAAATGACCATTTACTAGGTGTGGATGTATTGAGTAAGGATGATTTAAGAGATAAGCTGTTTTTTAGGGAAGAGGATTTTCGGATTGCTATTAACGGAAATATTTTAAAAAATAGAAATGGAGGATTCTTGACTACAGATCACCTGATTGAAGAAGTTAATCGGTTACTTAATCAAACTATTGAAGACGAACAGGAATTGGCTTCTTTGAAAAAAGAGTACTTGTCAAAATTCCAGGAATTGAGTGAAAGTGGTTCATATAGGCCTACAGAAGTATTAATCAATTTAGCATCAGAGATACATTGGCACATCTTACCTGAATATGAGGAGTACATGATTGTCAATAGTGAGCTTTACCCAAATAAGGATACACGAGAATACTATAACCATTTCCATACATTAGAAGACTTATATAAGGAATTAACTGGCTATGGAAAAAAAGTTGAATCAAAAAAGGGCGATATAAACTTAAACAAACAAATAGATATAAATATATATTCAAGAAGATGGGGACATAATGATACTTACTCTATAGAAAGAACTCTTGAGGGTTGGACTGTGACTTTTCACCAGGAAAAGGCTGGTAATAAGGAAGGTGAAGCACTTATTGAAACCCTTAGACATGATTTTATTAATTACCCTCATGAACTGGGGACATTTATGTGGCATTTATGGAATAAAGCAGACAGTAATGAAATGACAGTTAATGAATTGCAAAAAGATTTAGAGCAAATTGCTGATTGGATAAATGCTTGTGAAAAAACCACCCCGGAAGGCATTGAGGTTTAATATGGAATTTGAGTATAGCATCGGATTTGTGACATTTGCAGATGTCTTAGGCTGGAAAGGGATTTGGCAAACAAATAATTATAAAGACCCAGTAAATAGCTTAATTGAAATCAAAGATACGATTTCTGAAAGTATATCTCTTATGAATAAGAGATATTTCGAATACTTACTGAACGATGAAATAAAGGATTATGTTGATAGTAATCTAAAAAAAGAAATGCTGTATTATATTTTTAGAAGGAATCTTAATGTAAATGAAGCTATTAACAAGACTTATAAATCGAAAGATGATTTGGATAAATTTAAAGTTCTTATAGACACTTACCTTGTATCAATAAAAATTGATCTTATATCTGATACCTTCATAATAACTTCGAATTCAAAAAATCGGCCATATGAGTTTTTATCTGCACATGTTGATATGCCAAAGGTTGATCCTAGAGTGTTTAAAACAAAAGTTACTAGTTAGAGGTGCAACAAGTTATGGTGATTACTACAATAAAGAACTTGTTTTTATAGGGCCTGCTATTGATGACTCAGCTTCTTGGCATGAAATGGGGGAAGAAATTGGTGTTTTTCTTATCCCAAAAGCTATGTTTATGATAAAAGATATTGATCTTAGTCGTGTTGAATTAGCAATCGGAGATTCAAATATTTTTGATATTATCACTTTAGGGGAACCTAAGATGAAAGTTAATACATTTAAAACCCTTCTCGTAGACTGGTATGATGGAAAGGAGTATTTTAATAGTATTATTTCTGGATATCCTACAATATTACCTGAAATACATAAGAAGATATTACATTCTAATTCAAGACTAGATTATTTTGAAAGGCATAGAAAAGATAAAAATGTTGAATGACAGGAGGCGCACCAATCAAATGGACAAACTATCTTTCAAAGGCTCAATCGCATCAATCCAGCCACGAATAAGACTAACCCGTTCATTTGATGAAGCCTCTCATATATATTTGGGTTATGCCGTTAAAATCGCCGGAACTATTGATGGCGAAGAAACGATATCATCAAATCAAAATATAGTCTCCATTGGTATCGGGAAAGCAGCCCAAGCTAAATTCAACTTCAAAGTTAATGACATTATTTCCGGTGCATGCCTACCTGTTCCAGATCCGGACATGGAGCCGGTAGATTATTATAAAGTATCTAAGTTAGCTAAGGTAGCAGAAGGGGAGCCAGGCAGCACATCAGCACCCTGGGAATTGGTACCTCCGGAGCTGGAGGTTTACCGGGAGAGGGGTCATAGGAGGCTGGCCGCTAGGACTTATGATAGTAAGTGTAGCAGCTGCATGTGGGGAGCTAGGATGCCGGTAGAAATAATAGTTGATAATTGGAACCCAAGGGGTAAGAGAAAGTACCGGTTTGAGACATTCTGCTATGGACCGTTGAGTTGTAAGTTGTATAAGGCTGGCCCTAATCGGAGAGTAGAAGGCCGGAACGGGATGGTATATGTGGAGGAAGATTGGGTGGATGAGATGATGACTGAACATCGGGATCCGGATGAGTAATAGGTAGGAAAATTAGGGTAGGTAAGCTATATGCATTGCAATTGTAGAGGGGAGATGTGAAAAATGAGTCAAGCAAAACGTATGATGGAGGAACAAGAGCAAAAGCGCAGGAATCAACTTGAAGGCTATAGAAAGAAACTTCGCATAGAAAACAAATATGAGATGGACTGTCCATATTGTTGCGAAGCTTTGAGCGTTGATGATGTAAAAAAGGAACAGTGTATTCACTGCGGTCATGATTTATTGTGGAACGTAGGAGAGTAGAGGTGGAAATATGCCAGCAAAAGATCAAGTAATAAAAGTCGAAGGTGAAAAAATTACGATTTTAAGAAAAAAATTTGGGGTGCTGGCATTTACTTCATTTTCTGAAGAAATTTATGAATCACTACGGCAAACAACTTGGACACCTAGTGAAGGGTATATGAGATCACAAAAATATGGGAGTCTACATAAACACGTTATGGCTTTGAAATATGGTGAGGATGTTATTAAAGAAGCATACGAAAGTGACTTTGTTATTGATCACATTAATAATAATGGTTTTGATTGTGTGTATACTAATTTGGAAATAATACCAAGAAAATTAAATTCAGCTAAGGGCTTAACATATGATGAAGAAAGGAAGAAGTACATAGATTTTTTTGCACTTAATTTCTCAAAAGACGAAGATACTAATGAATTTCAAATAGGGATTGGATTCAACAAACCTATTGACATAGTTGTTAATGGTGAAAAGTCTCCATTAGCTTCAATCTATTTTAGATATGGGAAAGATTACAAAACTACTTTTTTGGAAGCTCATAGCATATTAAATGAATTAGTTAAAACAAAAAGTCTTAAGCTATCGAATCTAAGGGCAGAAAGAATCCTGATTAAACCAGCTGAGGTTTTAAAGCTAAGAGAAGGAGAAAGTCTAAAAAATGGTTTTATAATGAGAGATAGTCGGGTATACATCATTCAAGGTAGTAGTCATGCTAGAATTGTCCAAGTCCCCCATAACAAGGATTTACATAAAGAGTAATGTTTATTTTCATCGCACCAGTCACTTTTTTCTCTAATGTTGCTAATTCATTTGGAAAATAATGCTTGACGTAGATATTTTTTTACTTTATAATTACGCTATAAGGTGAAATATGCGAAAAAGAGTAAAAACATTAAAGTTACTTGAAACGTTTATTTTCAACAGTCCACCCCATAGCAGTGGAAGGAGGTGCAAAACGTGAAAAAAAAATACATGAGATTCGGGGATTTCATTAAAAAGAAAAGAATAAATCATCCAGATGAATTGACTCTCAAAGAAGTATCAAAAATGCTCGGCATATCTCTTTCCTTTTTAAGCGATGTTGAAAATAACAGACGAAAACCCTTTGACAAAGACAAAATTGAAATGTTTGCTGAGAAACTAGGTCTTACGGAGGAGGAAAAGGCAACCATGTTTGATTTGGCTGCCAGGGATCGTAAAGAAGTACCGTCTGATATTGAAGATATTATGATGTATGGAGAAATTGGTGAGATGGCCCGCTTAGCACTGAGAAAATCTAATGCTGGTGAAATCAGTGAAGAAGATTGGAAACAGTTTATCCGTAAAAAGGAAAAGAAACAAGATTGAGCCTCCTGTTTTATTACCGAAAGGATGGTGATGAGTATTATCGAATTCAGGTGGAGTAAGGTAGATAAAAAGAATCACAATACACCCATTATAAAAGATTCCGAAATAGATGAATTAGCTGAGATGTTGTTAAGAGATTATAAGCCGCAGCTTTTGAAAGAGCCCAGAAAGATAAAATATGAGCATTTCCTGGAATCTTACCTGGGGGCCAATCTCGATTATAAGCACATCTATTATGAAGAAAATAAAGAGCGGATCCTTGGGGTGACATCTTTCAACCGGGAAAAGCTACCGATATTTGATCGGGAAAACATGTGTATTGACGAGATTATCCTAAATAGAAACTCCATTGTTTTGGACTTTTATGTGACAGAAGAAGGCAGGGAGGGATTGGAACTTTTCACCGGGCTGCACGAGGGCGGACATCTGTGGATGCATCCAGGTGTTTTTACTAAGAGTGAAATGCAGATGTCCTTATTCGGAAACGATGATGAATTGCGACCAGTTACGTGCTGTAGAAAAACGGATATTGAGGGCTTCGAAAAGAGACGTGGTTATCGAAATCCAAAGCAGTGGCGAGAGCATCAGGCCGATTATTTCGCATCTGCGATTGCCATGCCAGGTGCTACATTTATCCCATTTGTACAAGAAGTTCTAAAATCACAGGGGATAACAGATGGCCGTATTATTGAAGATGCAGGCTTCGATGAATATTTTCTTGCCAAAGAAGTGCTCCCGAAGATTTTGGTAGATACCTATGGTGTTTCAAGAACGGCAGCCTACGTGAAATTAAGAAAATTTGGATTTGTAGTAGACCAGGAAACCGTTAACAAAGAGAAAAAGCAGGTACGGCTTTTTTAAAATCAAAAATATTTTTTTGCCCACGAGTTACGCAGTTTGGTTAAATAAGAGTAAAACAAACATTAGGTAAGAGTATAGTCTAAAACACCCCGGTGCCTGACACCAACTTATCAACTTATTTACCATGATCAGGTATTGGTAGGTTATTTGGTTCGATTTTTCCAATAATCCGGAGTGCGGTTTAGTTGCATGATGGCGAATATGATAACGTCATTTTTCTCTTCAGAAAATTGATAAATTACACCAAATGGAAATCTTTTCGTCAAACACCGTCTGGTATTCTCTGAAAATTGGAAACCTGAATGTGGAAAATGAATGATTCGTTGAATTGTTGAATGGATTTCCTTCGAGAATTCTAAACCAAGACCGGGGCTACATTCTTCCATTCTTCATAATTTATTGCTTCGATAAACTCTTCCTTTGCATTGGGATGGAAAAAGTATTTCATCGAACAAAAATCTCCTCTATTTCTTTAAAAACTTCGTTCCCTGATATTATTTGAATTTTATTGGATTTCATATCGTTAATTCGTTCTTCAACTTCTTTCGCCCACAATTCATCAATA
>JAQVWY010000144.1 GCA_028709465.1 Tissierellia bacterium
AAGATTTAGGCTTAGTAGCTTAAATCAATTAGGGTAGGAACTACCCGAAAAATAGAAGCTCGTGGACGTAGTAGGTTACGAGGCGGTTGAAGCGAGAATCTCGTGACTTTAGTCATGAGAGGTTCAAATGGTAATTAAATCTAATTTTAATACTATTTTTTATTTTGAAGGGAGAAATCTTATATATATGAAGTTATACCAAATAGAAAATGTATACCAAAGTCTAACTAAATTATTAACTAAAGAATTATCTATAAAAACATCTTATAAATTGAGTAAATTAGGGAAATTAATAATAGATGAATATAAACTTTTTGAAGAAACACGAATGAAAATAATTGATAAGTATGGGGATAAAGATGAAGAAGGTAATATAATTCAAAATGATAATAAAATTACTATTCCTAAAGAAAATTTAGATAGTTTTAACAAGGAATTTAATGAATTGATGGATATAGAAGTAAAGTTTGATTTTGAACCTATAAGTATTGATAAATTAGGTGAGATAAATATTAGTCCTATTGATTTGATGGTTTTAGGAGATTTTATTGTTGAATAATTAAAATAATTAAATAAATATTAGAACATTACAAAAGCGTGATTTGGTTTGGTTTTAACCTTTTGGAAATGCCTATAAATTGGGAGAAAGGTTAATTTTGTGTGATTTGGTAATTAATGATTAAATAAACAAATTGAAAGGAGGTAATTAATTGACTATAGATTTTACTAAATATGAAGATAAATATCTTAACCTATTTAGGGCAGGGACAACAGAAGACCCCTATGTAATTCGGACAGACCTCATCAAGATTGTAAATAATTTGGCAATTTTGGTTGAATATCCTAATAATTTTTATCATGTAACTATCCCAGGTTTTACAGAAGTTTATATTAATGCTGGTGAAGAATTAACAGAACCAGAACCTTATACTTTTATTTGTGATTACTTATCACGTAGGTTAATTTTCAATTCTCAACATAATGGAGAAATGATTTCTGCAACTTATCAGGGAATGGGTGTAATTTTGACGTATGCTTGTACTGTTGCGTTGAGTAATAGCACAGAAGAAGTTCCAATTACACTTCAAGATATAATTGACACTTCCGCAAAATCAATAACCTTTCACACCACATCCCCTACCTCATCTGATGGAAATGATGGTGATATTTGGTTTGTTTATCAAGAATAACAATAACAAATAAATCAACAAAATAAAAATATTATATAAATTTAATAGAAAGGAAGATAAATTAATTATATGGTAAATGAAAATTCAGTTTTAAGCATCAAAGCAGTTGCAAAATTAGAAAAGTATCCCGCAGGGACAACTCAGGAACAAATAGATAAAGGATTAGTTCAACCTGAAGAAATTATAATATCTGAAGATAATATTTTAGATAAAGATACAATAAATAAATTATTTGGAGGTAATGCATAATGTCTTTAACTACAGCAGGACGTAATTTTATAACCCAAGCAATTATAAATGATTCACCTACTTTCTTTACAAATGCAAATGCTCATTTAGCGGTTGGAGATTCTACTACTGCTTTTGCTGTTGGGCAAACAGATTTACAAGCAACAACAAATAAAATAAGAAAAGGTATGGATGCTACATATCCTACAAGAGCAACTAACCAACTTACTTTCAAAGCAACTTATGGAACAAGTGAAGCAAATTTTGCATGGAATGAATGGGGAATCTTTAATGCTTCAACAGGTGGAGTTATGCTTAATAGAAAAGTGGAATCATTAGGAACAAAAGTAGCAGGAACAGCTACATGGGTATTTACTGTAACTCTTACAATTAATGCTAGTTAAATATTAATATAATTAAAATTTATATTTTTATTATATATTAGAAAGGTGGTGAGCTATAAGAAGTGTTTAATTTATATAGATTTAATCTAACACCTTTCAATATTCCTACTTATGTAGAAATATTTTCTTCAGATTCAATTGATTTATATGTAGATTATTATTGGGAAGAAGATATTGATGATACTTATCTAATTGATGATATACATATAATTAATGATACTCAAATATTTGATGAATCTGATAATTTTATCTTGCTTTTTAATTACATTTTAGGTTTACCTACTGGAAGATTAGATGTAGATATTTCAAGTTCTGATACAATAACAATTTCAATTGATGAAGAAGTAATTGAATCAGGTGCTTATACAACAGATACATTAAATATAACTTTGAGTGAGCAAGCAACTTTTGAAGCAAACACTTCTGGTACTGATCCCCCTATTATTAGTATTGATGAAGATAGTAGTGTATTGGTTAATATTTCATCATCAGATGATATTAATATAAGTATTTTAGAAACTACACAAATAGCTTTATCAAGTACTGATTCATTAAGTATTGTTTTAGATGATGACTTTATTATAATAAATAGTGAAATTAATTCTGACGATAATACAACTATTTCTTATGATAGTTCTATAAATATTGATTTATCATCTTCTGATAATCTTAATATTGGAACTAGTGAAAATGCTTACATTTATGAAGATGGTTGGTTTAATGACAATTTTACTCTTTCTATTGAAGAACAAGTTGTATTAGTAGTTAATATTGTTAGTTCAGATAATATTAATATTTCTACAAATGAAGAGATTAATTTAAATAGTAATATAATTACGTTGGATAATATTAATATCCCCACTATTGAAATAACAAATATTAATAGTAATTTATCATCTAGTGATATTGATAGTATTGTTATTAGTGAAAATATTGGATTAAATAATAATATTCAATCAGAAGATAATTTTTCAATTAGAATTGAAGAAAATATTGAATTAAATGTAGTTTCTTTATCTAATGATGATATAAACATACTTTTTGATGATGATACTATTATTTGTGATGATACGTATCTTTTGAATAATTCTTATATTTTTGATGATGGTGATGAATCAGAATTACTATTTAATTATATTTTTAATATAAATAACAAAGTAAATAGTTATATCAATTCTAACGATAGTTTCAATTTATCTATTGCTGAAATCAAAAATATTAATAGTAATATAATTTCTAGTGATATAACTAATTTAAATATATCTGAGATTGAAATTATTAATGTTTCTTCTAGTGATTCTTTTGATATTTTTATTAATGAAATATCTGATAAATCGAGTCTTTTATTTTACAAAGTTAATGATGAATGGAAAAATATTTGGGAATCTTGGGTAAAAGTTAATGGTCAGTGGAGACGAATTATTAGAATTTATCAAAAAATTGATGGTCAATGGAAAAATGGAATTTAGTTTTAAAATAACAATATAAATATAATATAAAGGAGGAAATAAAAAATGGCTCAATTTCCATTGTCGAATTTATTAGACGGGACAAAAAAACTAGCCACAAGAATATATAACGCTACAGGAGAATTATTCACTCCTAGTAACCCTGCTTTTGTTCAGCTATCGGGAAGTAATACGAGACAAACAGCAAGCGACACAATCCTCATGGGCGGCGCAGGGGTTGGCGCGCACTCAGCAGGTGATGTGGTTTCGACTGCGGCAGGTGAGATATTAGAATTTAGCACAGGACTGGCGGCAGGGGCAAGTGGCATTATTCTTAGTTCGCTTGTAACCCTTAACCAAAATGCCGTGTTCTCAGGTGGCGCGGGATATTACCTATACCTTTACTCCGCAAGTCCAACAGCAATAGCGGATAATGCCGCCTATAACCTCCCTGCGGCTGACCTCTCAAAATACATCGGCAGGATAATCATTAGCACCCTTGTTGACTTGGGAGATACCTGTGCTGCCAATGATGTTAGTCATAATTTCGACTTTACCCTTGCAAGTGCCGACACCAAGCTATATGGCATACTCTCCTGCATCGGCGGGGAAACCACCATTGATGCAAAGACTGTAATCATCAAACTTGGCAAAGCGGCGTTGTAGGGGGTGTAGTT
>JAQVWY010000145.1 GCA_028709465.1 Tissierellia bacterium
AAAATTTTCCCAGTTTCGGAAGCGTACTTCACTTTTATCATTTTGGGTCTCTTTTCTGTATTTATTGAATTGTTCTCTCCATTCAGGATCATTATCATCAACCCATGTTACAACGAAATCCATATTATTATATTTTTGTCTCTACAATCAATCACACTTTATGTATTTTTTATGATGGCTTCCACCATCCACCCCTGCGGATTAAACTTCCCTTCATTTCTTTGCAGAGAAGAATTCCAATAACTAGGACATGCATCATTTGCCTCCATTACAAAACCGTAATTTATTCCTACTAACAAAGAATTATTGTTCACTTCAAAAGCTATTCGAAAACATCTTTCATTAATTTGATATCTATCGTAAACAATGTTTCCACTTCCTGACGACCTAAAGTCATTTTTCCTCGTACATCGTACGAGTTTAAAAGCTTTATTAACAACAACAATAACTTGTATATAAAATGTTTTATTAGGAATAAATTCCTAAAAATAAACAGACCCTTACTCTATTACTATATCCATAAAATGACTATATACACTTACGTCAAAACTTTTTTTATGTGTAAAAAGAATAATAAAATCGAAATATATACAAAAGGAAGATAAATCATAATAGTTGAGTTATAAATTCGAGTAAGTTATCAGGAGTAATTTGGCTCTTGTATGGATTAATATATGAATTATTCTGTTTCAAGAAACAAAAATCAATATCTTTTTCATTTAATATACTTACATAATTACTATTATAATAATAATCATCAACAATAGATATATTATTTGTAAGAAGTTTTTTATCATATATTATTGCTTCCCACGCCCTAAGTGTCGAACCCTTTGCTTTTCCTTGAACAATTTCTAGAATACATTTTGTCCTAACTATATGTTTTAAATTTTCTATGTAACTCATTTTATTAATATAATTTAAACCATCTTCTTTAATTTGTTTGTCAGCGGGAACACCAGAAAGATAAAAATCACAAGATAGTCCTTCATGCTTTAGTTGAAAAAAAACATCTAATATTAATTCCAAACGATCTTTAGCTGTACCAATGAAATAAACATCGCTCTCAGGAATATTATAATCCTTTTCTACTATATAATTTGAAAATACTGTAGGATGATATATAAAACCATATTTTTCTGCATCTCCTTTATCATAACTCAATACAATGTCAAATATATTTATTATTTTCTTTGGTTCTGCCCCTATATGAGATTTTACTAAATCTTGGTAAAAACATATAAACTTAGCATCTTGATATTGTTTCTTCAAATAATGAATATATTTTTGCAAATATGTTTGTTGCATCCATCTGGCACTAAAAATAAAACATATGGGTAAATTATTAACAAACGGATTCTTGAAATAATTTGGATACCAAATATTTTTAAAGGGTATATGTAGGACTGTATTAACTTTTTTAGAATGATGTAGTCTATATAAAAATTTCTCAAGTTTTGATTTACTAGGAAGAAACTGGTCTATATATAGTACATCATCTCTATTTTTCAAATCATTATAAGATATACGATAATATTCCGAAGGTGTTTGAAAAAAAACAAAGTTGTATTTCTGCATATCAAATACGATTTTTTATGAAATTTAAAATATATTTTTTTTCATTTTTATCAAATATAACAAAGTAAGCTAATAAAGAACCTGCAACTAATAAAGAAATTATCGAATAAGCAAAAAGGAACCAACCTGAACTATTATTAATAAGATATACTACAATAGGAACTAAAAAAGTAACAACAATGAATATAGGTAATAGTACAGATTTCATGTATTTAATTACATTGAATTTGAATAATGAGTTTAAATAAAATAAGCCAACAAAAAGATTAATAACACCCCTTGTCAGAATTCGAGATATTAAAACGTAGCTTGGTAAGACACCTAGTCTAATTAATAAATAACTCACAATTAGGTCTAATAAAAAGACTGAACTTATTGTTAGTTGATAATTACGTATTCTTTCAGAAGACATAATAGCAATATTATAAGGCCCTGATGTTGCGTCAAAAACAACACTTATCACTAATAATTGAGCAAAAGAAACCGCATATTCCGGCACCTCTTTCAACCAAATACTAAGTATTAAAGGCATGTTAACAATAAGAATTAGTGCAGGTATAAATATTAATGAGAACGAGAATTTTGAAGTTCTGGTTATCAAATCAAAAAAACGAATGGATTCACCTTGCGAATAAGCTTTCACAATCTGTGGACGAGCAGATGTTTGAAAACCGGATACTATAGATGACATTGCATTACTAACTTGATTGGCAATTCCCATAGCTGCATTAGCTACAACTCCATAAAATATATTGATTAGAAATATGAAGCCACTTTGAGTAGCAACATTTGAAAAACTACCAAACATACTCCAGCTTGAATATGTAAGAAGTTTTTTAAATAAAGTTACATCCCAATCAAAAATATAACGAGAGGACCTAAATTTTAAATTACAGTATGCTTTATAAGCAAAGAACATTAAAATTGATATAAAAAAAATGATAGCAGAATATGATATTAGTTTATCTAACAAAATCACTTTTAATAAATAAACTCCTAATAATTTTAAAACTGCATCAATAATACTTGCATATGCAAAGAAGGACATTTTTTCATATGCGATAACCGTACCTTCATATGGTACCCTCAATACATTAATACAAAAAGTAAGAATAGAAAACTGATATACCCAGTTAGCAGCTATTAAACGCCCAGATGGTAAATTTAATCTGTTATTTAAGAACCATAAGCCTAAAGTTTCAGCAAGTAATATAATTGCAATGACTATTATTGACTGTGTATTCAAACTCATGCTGAATACTTTTTGAATTTGTGCGTTTTCTTTCTTTCCTTTTTCAAAAGTAATAAAACGTTGTGAAGCTTGCGTCATTGCAGAGTTCAAAAAAGAAAACAATACAACTATGCTACCAACTACATTATATACACCATAATCCTCTACTCCTAATACATCAAGTACTACTCTTGAAATATATAGAGATATTAGCATTACTACAGCTGTTCTAAAATATAGAAATAAAGTGTTTTTAGCTAATCTTTTATTATCTTCAGCGTATGACATTAATGAGAAAAATTATATCGACTTAATCATTGAATCTTTCCAATATGGAATTTCAATCCCCAACACATCCTTGATCTTAGATTTATCCAAAACCGAAAAACTTGGACGTGTCACCCTACTTGGGAATTCATTTGAATGACACGGCAATACTTTACAACTATTTCCTGATGCCTCATTAATTGCTACAGCAAAATCATACCAGGAGCAAACTCCTTCATTTGAAAAATGATATATTTGATTTTTAATTTCACTATCATTATTCTGTATTATGGTATGGATTACAATTGCCAAATCACCAGCATAAGTTGGAGTACCTACCTGATCAAATACAACCTTTAAACTTTCTTTTTCTGCAGTTAACCTCTGCATAGTTTTAAGGAAATTATATCCAAATGAAGAATAGAGCCATGAAGTGCGAATTATCACATACTCGCAACCGGAATTTATAATTGCATGCTCTCCTTTTAGTTTAGTTTCACCATATACACCCAAAGGTTTTGTTTCGTCGGTTTCTGTGTAAGGAGTGTTTTTTGTTCCGTCAAAAACGTAATCGGTAGATATATGAATCAAAAAACAGTTTCTATCTCTACAAATTTCTGCTAGATTTTTTGGCCCTATATGATTAATGAGATCTGCCTTTTCTTTGTCGTCTTCTGCCTTATCAACGTTGGTATATGCAGCACAATTCACTACAATATCAATACTGTTTGTAACAAGGAAGTTTGAGACATCATTTTTGTTTGTGATATCCAAATCAGCTACATCTGTAAAGAAGTAATTATTGATTTTGTCTTTTTCGTCAACAACAAAACGAAATTCATTGCCCAATTG
>JAQVWY010000146.1 GCA_028709465.1 Tissierellia bacterium
TATTGAAATTATTTTATTCTCTTTAATATTTCACAGATTAAGTTATATGAATTCTCAATTGATTTAATACTTACATGCTCATTTGGGGAATGGACATCGTATGTGTTAGGACCTAAAGATATTGCATCTAATCCTTCGATTTTTCCCATTAATAAACCACATTCTAATCCCGCATGTATTGCTTCAACCTTTGCTTCTTCATTATATATTTCCTTATATGTTGCTAAACATATATCTCTTAATGGTGAATGTTTTGCATATTCCCAACCAGGATAAAAACCACCTATTTCACATTCAAAACCTAGTGCATCACCTAATTGTTTCATAGCAGGTGCTAAACCATGAGTTAGTAAAGATTCTACAGAACTTCTAGAATTATTATGTAAATAAATCGTATTATTTTCTGTTTGTATAACACCAAGGTTATTTGAACTTATAGTTAAATCTATAACTGTGCTACTAGACAATATTCCTGATGGTATGTTGTTAATAGCTACTAATATTTTCTTGTATAATTCTTTTTCAATTGGTTTTACTTTTGCATTTATATTCTCTAATACTACATTAACTGATGGATCTGTGAAAGAAAATTCATTTTGAAGGATGTTGTTCCAATTTGCAATTTTCTTTTGCACTTCTTCTTTATTTTCTAATGTAACTACAGCACTTGCCTCTCTTGGTATGGCATTTGTTTTAGAGCCTCCTTCAATAGTTACTAAATCTGTTTCATCTATTAAATCATATAAAACTCTACCAAGAATTTTATTTGCATTTCCTCTTTCTTTTTTAACATCAACTCCAGAATGACCGCCTTGAAGTCCTTTAACAATTATTTTGTATCCATCTTTTTCAGTATCTTGATATTCCAAAGGAATTTTAAATACAACTTTACAGCCTCCAGCGCAACCTGAAGTGAAAATACCTTCTTCTTCACTATCTAAATTTAAAAGGTATTTACTTTTAAATAAACTTCCATCAACCTTTTCAGCTCCAGTCATTCCCATTTCTTCATCTGTAGTAATTAAAACTTCTAATGCAGGGTGAGATAAATCATCTGAGTCTAATATTGCTAATGCATATGCTACTGCGATACCATTATCAGCACCTAGAGTAGTTTCAGTAGCGTATATATAATCATCAATTACTCTCAATTTGATTGGATCTTTTTCAAAATCATGCTCTATGCCTTCATTTTTTTCACAAACCATATCCATATGTCCTTGTAACATTACTACTGGAGCATTTTCATATCCTTTAGTTGCAGGCTTTTTTATAATAACGTTTAAAGCGTCATCTTGAATAACTTCCCAACCCTTACCTTTAGCTAAATTATATAAATAATCTGAAATTTGCTTTTCATTTCCTGAACCTCTAGGAATTCTGCTTATTTCCTCGAAATAATAAAATACCTTTTCAGGTCTTAAACCATTCAATACTCTATCCATTAATTACCTCCGATTTAAATTAAATTATTCAACTTTTCCAATTCGACTAAATGGAAAAAATCTAAAAATTACTTTTCCTATAATTTTATCTTTATGAATATATGGATTGTTCCAATATCTAGCATCATAAGATATAGGTCTATTATCTCCTAAAAAGAAATAACTATCCTCTGGTATAGTAAAAGTTTTAGCTTCGCCTACTGAATCTACAGCATATGGTTCATTTAATTTTTCTCCGTTAATAAAAACTTCTCCGTTTTCTCTTATATCAACAGTTTCTCCTGGCAACCCTATTAACCTTTTAACCAAACGCTTATTATCCAACTCTTCAGATTTAAACACAAGTATATCGCCCCTTTGAGCTTTGTTAACATCAAAAATTTCATTTACATAAAGCCTGTCACCAGGGACAATTGTGTCTTCCATGGAACCTGTGGGAACTGTTACTAATATAAATATGAACTTATTTAAAAAAAGCACGATTATAAGTGCTATAACGATAGGAATAACCCATTCCTTAACAAAATACTTCATTTATTCACATCCATTCATTAAATTTTATTATAGAAGTATTTCATTAAAATAAAGAAACTACACCTACAATAATTTAAAATATTACTAAATTAAAAACACACTAATATCATTATAAATATTTTATAAACTTTTTACAAGGATAAATTAACATATATAAAAGAAAAAAGGGCGCATTGCGCCCATTAATCCATTTATAATTCTCCTATCCACATATGCACTATTTAGGACAGATTATTTTTATTTCTCTTGAGGCTTTATTTAGAACTTCATTACCATTTTCTGTAACTGCAACAATGTCCTCAATTCTCATGCCAACTTTACCAGCTATATAAATCCCAGGTTCGATACTAAATACCATTCCAGGTTCAAGATTTCTTTTGTTGGTTGTTTTTATATCTGGAGCTTCATGAACAGAATATCCAATACCGTGTCCAAGTCTAGTAAAGAAGTAATCACCGTATCCTGCTTTTTGAATTATTTCTCTTGATGCTATATCTACATCTGGAATATATGCTCCATTTACAGCTGCCTTTACACCAGCTTCTTGAGATTCATATACAATTTCATATATCTTTCTTTCTTCCTCAGTTATTCCGCCAATAAATACAGTTCTAGACATATCTGCGCACATATTATTATATTTACAACCCCAGTCAAGAACAATAACATCTTTTTCCTGAATAACTCTTTGATCATCATTATAATGAGGATAAGATGAATTTGGCCCTGAACAAACCATAGTAAATCCTTCGTCTGCTCCTTTAGCCTTGAAAATTTCATTCATTTTTTTGTGAATGTCTGATTCTTTCATACCTGGTTTAATAAACTCAAGCAATTCTTCATAAGATTCATCAGTTATACGTGCAGCCATTCTTAAATTTTCAAGTTCTTCCTCATCTTTAATCATTCTCATTTCTTCAAGAAGAGGTTTACCATTAACAAATTTAACATCGATTTCTTTTGCCATTTGAAGAACTAAAAATGCCCTTTCAGTTGAATTTACTCCAATAGTTTTACCTATTAATCCATTTTCTTCAAATGCCTTTCTAACAGTATCAATGAAACCATCTCCATCAAACCATCCGTAAACCTTAACATCTGGTCCTAATACTGCCTCTACTTCACCAACAGTTAAAAGATTGCATACATAAAAATAAGTTCCGTCATTTTTAATAAATAGAGCTTGGAATCTCTCACATATATGTGTGTTGTGATCCATTAAAAATTCCATTTCTTCAGACGGAGCAACAAGAATAGCATCCATTTTTTCTTGATTTAAAATATTAACAAGCTTGTCTACATACTTTTTGTTCATTTTGCACCTCTATGTAATAATATTATTTAAAAAGAAAATCGCTACCACTATTATAAGTCCAATTACTAAAAAAAGCAACAGAAGTTTTATTCTGTTGCTTTTTACTATATATTATTTAATTATTTATTTCCTACTTTTTCTTTTTTGTAGTTATCCCAAGCACTGTAGTCCATCATATTTTCTGATTTAGCTACTACACAAGTTCCAACAAGGTCACCTGTTACATTTGAAGTAGTTCTACCCATGTCAAGAATAACATCTATACCAAGTATCAATGCAAAGGCTGCTGCTGCTGCTGAACCTGCTTCTGCAGGAAGACCTACCATATTCATAACTGCCAATAATACGACAGGACCAGAACCAGCGATACCTGCAGTACCTATAGAACCTAGTGTAACTGCTAAAACCATTAATAATTGATGTGCAGGGGTTAAAACTACTCCTGTAGCATTAGCAACAAAGAATACTGCAAGAATCTGATAATAAGCTTCACCATCCATATTTACCTGTGCACCAAGAGGAAGAGTAAATCCACTAACCGCCCTGTCGATTCCAAGTTT
>JAQVWY010000147.1 GCA_028709465.1 Tissierellia bacterium
TCCATTACATCATCGGCTACAAGATAAGCCTCTCCACTTAACTCTAATCCATATAATTCTCCTACATTTGACATTAATTCGTGTTTAAGCATGTACAATGAATCATCATCAAAGGTCGATTGTTGGTTATTACCTATAGATTCTTTAGAACATCCTGAAAAAACTAACATTAAAAGTAAAAAAAAAGTGAATAAAATTGATTTGCGCATAGTTGTGACTCTCCCCTTGAAATAATATTATGTGAATTTTTAACAAAAAACCCTATATTATATAGTTTGTTACAATATTTTCATTATATTCTACAAATTATAAATCTGTCAATAAAAAGAACACTTTTACTAATTCAAGTGATTAAATTATTATTTTAGCTTGACTATTTTTTGGTAAAATAGTATTATTAAATAGTGTTATTATATAGTTCTATTAAAATAGTCCGATTAATCTTTTATATGTCATTTTAATGATATAACTGGAAATTATCTTTTAATTTCAATGTTATAAAATGTTTTCAATTGTTTGGATGACAATAAAAATATTGTTAACTTTTTTTCTTTTTTGTCGATATATTTACATAACTAATTATATAAAATATAAATAAGAATTGTTATTTACATAAAAAAGTAGTATTAGAAGGAGTTTAAGTAATGTACGAAAATGAAGAATATGAAGTTATTGAATTAAAAGAAATACTTCAAATAATAAGGAAATATATAAAAGTATTATTAATTGTACCTATAGTTTTTGCAATTATTGGCGCAGCAATTAGCATATTCTTAATTGATCCTGTTTATGAAGCGTCTACTACACTTATTGTTAGTCAAAGTAATGATTCGGGGGAAGCAATAAATAAGGGGGATGTAGATTTAAGCAAAAGTTTGATTTATACATATGCAGAAATGGCCAAATCAAATACTGTTATTGACAATACAAAACAATCTTTAAATATTGAAGAACTTAATTCAGATTCAATAACTGTATCTCCAGTGAAGGATACACAAATATTAAAAATAGCTGTTCAAAATACTAACCCGCAATTAGCAACAGATATTGCAAATACTCTTGTTAAAGAATTTACATTAGAAATTTCCAGAATAACAAAAACAGAAAATGTAGCGGTTGTCGATGTGGCAAAAGTACCACAAAATCCTATTAAACCAAACAAACTTATGAATACAGTAATAGCAGGTGTATTAGGTGAAATGTTAATTTTGTTATTAGTATTTCTTAAAGAGTATTTGGATAATACACTTAAAACTGAAAAAGATATTGAAAAATATTTAGGAATATCTGTAATAGGTACTATACCTAATTTTAATCAAGGGAGTAAGCAAGCAAATGGAAAGGTATACAATAATAAAGGATCAGAGATCTCCAATAGCGGAATCATACAGAAAAATTGTAACGAATATTGAATTTGCAAATATTGATAATGATATTAAAGTTATAATGGGTACAAGCTCATTGGCAGGTGAAGGTAAAACTACAACAATCAGTAATATTGCATGCGTTATGACAGAATCAAATAAAAAAGTTTTATTAATAGATTTAGATCTTCGAAAACCTGCAATACATAAACAATTTAAAATATCTAACAAAAAAGGAATAACAGATTTATTATTAAATAAAGATGAATTTAAAAATTATACTAATGATGTTTATCCAGGATTAGATGTAATAACAGCAGGTAATATTCCACCAAACCCTTCTGAACTCTTGAATTCAAATTCAATTAAAGAACTCATTAATGAATTGTCAAAATCATATGATTATATTTTATTGGATACGCCACCAATTATATTAGTAAGCGATCCAATAACGATTGCAAGTTATTCTGATGCGGTAGTATTAACTATTGCATATTCAGAAACAGAAAAAGAAATTGCTAAAAAATCAATAGACAGTTTATTAAGGGTTAATGCCAATATAATTGGTACTATTTTAAATAAGGTTCCAGTTACGAAACAAAATAAATATTATTATAATTATTATTAAGTTAGTATGGGAGATATTTATTTATGATTGATATTCATAGTCATATATTATTTGGAGTAGACGATGGAGCTAAAACAATAGAAGAATCTATTAATATTATCAAGGAAGTAATTAATAAAGGTGTCACTCATATTATTCTAACCCCACACTATAATAATAAATACGTAAAAATAGATTCTAGTAAGGTTATACAAAATTATAATGTTTTAAAAGAACAGGTTACAAAAGAAAATTTAAATATAAACATTTTTTTGGGCAATGAAATTTTTTTTGATTCAAATTACTATGAAATATTAGAACAAGGTGAATTTAATACTCTTGCATATTCAAAGTACATATTAATAGAATTTAATGTGTTCGATATACCTAAAAATATTGCAGAAATGTGCTATGAAACTAATGTAAAGGGTTACATTCCCATAATTGCACATGTGGAAAGGTATAATATACTTTACAAAAATATAGAATTGCTAAAAGATATTTTAAATGAAAGAGCTTTATTGCAAATTAATGCATCAACTATTGTAAACAAAGAAGATAAAGAAAGCTATAGATTTTGTAATTATTTATTAAAACATGAACTAGTAAGTTTTGTAGCTTCAGATATACATAATTTAAGCAACAGAAGTTTTTATCTTGATGAAGCTTTTAAAATTGTAAGTAAATCATATGGGGATGCATATGCAAATAAAATATTCAAAGAAAATGCATTGAAAGTTTTAGCAAATGAATATTTTGAATTCCCTAATATTAAATCTAATGGGGGAATTTTTTCAAAATTATTTAAAAAAATATGATTAATAAAATGAGAGGAGAAGCATATGAAAAAAATTAAAAAAACTATTGCTCTTATATTATGTTTAATAATGGCAATAGGAAGCATGAGTATAGCTTTTGGGGATGACACTAAAGACTTTGTAGGGCATTGGGCAGAAGCAACAATTCAAAAATGGATTGATGAAGGTAAAATATCTGGTTATCCAGATGGTACATTTAAGCCTGATGGAAGTATTACAAGAGCAGAATTTGTAAAAATGGTTAATGGAATAATTGACTATGATGGAAAAGGTTCAATAACATTTGATGATGTAAAAAAAGAGGATTGGTTTTATGATCAGATAAAAATTGCCCAGGAAATAGGTTATATTTCTGGCTATTCAAAAACTCAATTTGGACCTAATGATAATATTACAAGAGAACAGGCAGCAGCAATATTATCAAGAATTCAGTATTTAAAAGATAATAGCAGTGCAGTTAATAAGTTTATAGATAATACAAATATTTCATCATGGGCCGTAGGGTCTGTTGGCGCCGCTTCAAGTAATGGTTTTATTAATGGACATAGCGATGGAAGCTTTAAACCAAAAGATAATTTAAGCAGAGCGGAAGCTGTTACAATGTTAGATAATGTTTTATTAAATGCAAAGAATTACATAGTATATAAAGATGGTACAGAATTAAATGATAAGGAAATAGCAGGAGATCTTATAATTGCCAAAACAGTTGGTGATGGAGATGTTTATTTAAATAATATTGATGTTAAAGGTCATATTTACGTTTATGGCGGAGGAATAAATTCAGTATATTTTAACAATGTTAAAGTAGCAAGAATTGAAGTTAATAAAGATAAGGTAAGATTAGTATTTGATGATGGCACTACAGTTGAGGAAATTGCACTAGGTACAGAAGCAAAACTAGAAAATATCAATGGAGAAATTGGAAAAATATCAATTGATTCACAAGGTAAAGTTACTTTATCAGGAAAATTTGCTGATGTGGAAGTTGTAAGTGATTCAGATATAGAATTAAGTAATGCTACTATTGAAAATTTAGTTGTAAATAAACCTATAAAAATACTTGG
>JAQVWY010000009.1:0-3945 GCA_028709465.1 Tissierellia bacterium
TTATTGAATGAGTTATTTAACTTATTAAACAACTCAAATAGCATAAAAGCTAGAATATTTAAAAATATAATTGTTGTTGTGTTAGTTGTTATTATTTTAATTGGAAGCGTTTCTGCATATCTTTGCTATAGAGTTACAATTAATACACTAAATCAAACTATGGATAATTTAGCAGTAGTTTCTTCAGAAGTAGTATCACAAAAATTAGAAATTTATAAAACTATTGCTGCTGATTTAGGATTGATGCCACAGCTTTCTAGTTCACTGGTTCCTCAAACTGAAAAAAATGAAATTTATAAACAAAGGTTAGAAATGTATGGTTTAGGGGATATTTACACAGTTACTAACAGTGGAGCTGCCATATCTAAAAAAACTGGCAGATTAAAATTACTTGAGAATACAGATTATTTTCAAGCAGCTTTGAATGGAGAAAATTATATAACTAGTCCTCAAATAAATGATGAAACTGGTAACTTAGTAGTAATTGCATCTGCACCTTTATGGAAGGATGGAGTTTATGATTCCACGATAGCTGGAGTATTAGTTATAGAGGTTGACGGTAGAGTATTATCGGATATTTCATCTTCAGTAGAAATAGGAAAGAATGGATTTTGTTATATACTTGATAAGGATGGATATGTTATAGGACATAAAGATTATGAGGAAGTTTTAAAACGCCAAAATACTATTCTCTCTTATGAAGAAAATGGAAGCAATAAAGAACTTGCAAAACTTGAGAAAAAAGCAATAAATGAAGAGTCAATTTTTGGTACTTATAAACAAGGTTTAAATAATAACTTTCTTGTATCTAATATGATTAATGGAAGCAATGGATGGACATTTATTATTAGCGCTCCTAAATCTGAATATATGTCGAGCACTTATTTTAGTATATTTGCTACGATTTTTATTGCTGTTATTTCTATAATTCTTGCAGTTATTGCTGCTAGAAAAATGTCAAACTCTATTTCTGAACCCATAGTTCAATGTGCTACTAGGTTGAAACAGTTATCAGAGGGAGACTTACACACAGAAGTTCCTAAATCAAAAGGTAAGGATGAGACTAGCTTGCTTCTTGGGTCGCTAGACATTACGGTTAATAAGCTAAATGATATAATAACTGACATATCCTATCATTTGGGAACTATTGTACAAGGGGATTTTACAACCGATGTTACAATGGAGTATTATGGTGATTTAAGTCCGATAAAAGAATCTTTAATAAAATTAATTGAATTTAACAATTATCAAATGAGACAAATAAGCGAAAGCGCAGAGCAAATAGCTAGTGGTTCAGAACAGGTGGCAGCTGGAGCTCAGGTTCTTTCCCAGGGAGCCACAGAGCAAGCAAGTTCAGTTGAAGAATTATCTGCGACAATCAATGAAATAACTGAACAGATAAAAAGTAATGCAACAAATGCACGTAATGCTAAAAACGCATCATTAGAAGCAAATGAAGAAGTTAAAGTAGGTAATGTTCAAGTTATGAATATGAATGATGCAATGAATAACATAACCAATACTTCCAAAGAAATTGCTAAGATAATTAAAGTAATTGATAGTATTGCTTTTCAAACTAACATATTAGCGCTTAATGCAGCAGTTGAAGCAGCAAGGGCTGGTTCAGCAGGCAGGGGATTTGCAGTTGTGGCTGATGAAGTAAGAAATCTTGCATTAAAAAGTGCAGATGCAGCAAAAAGTACAACAGTTCTCATAGAAAATTCTTTGAGGGCGGTAGATAATGGAAGTAATATTGCTTTAAAGACGAAAGAATCATTGAAAATTATTGTTGAAAAAGTAAGTGCTTCAGTTACAATGATCGAAGAGATTGCAACAGCTTCTGAAGAACAGGCCTTAAATGTTTCACAGATAGTAACAGGAATTGATCAGATTTCAGATATTGTTCAGACTAACTCAGCTACTGCTGAAGAGGGTGCTGCTGCCAGCGAAGAGTTAAGTAGTCAGGTACAAATGTTAAAGGGGTTAGTTGAGGGTATAAAACTAAAAAAATAGAACCTATAATCTAGAAAAGCTAACAATATTTTATTAGTGAGGACAAATAGTTTGTTTTAATACTAATATTAAATTGCAAAGGATTACAAATTGCTATATAATAATTTGCAGGACTTTTTGTGAAAATTATAATAGCGAGGAAATTATGAAGCATATTTTTATTATTAATCCTATAGCTGGGAAAGGAAATATTCAAAAAGAAATAATAAACAATATAAATAACCTAAATTTAACTCATAAAGAAATAGAATTTGAAATTTATATTACAAAATTTAAAGGGGATGCAAGTAATTTTGTTGAAACCAAGTGTAAAGAAAATATTCCTTATATTTTTTATGCATGTGGTGGAGATGGAACTTTACACGAAGTAATTAATGCAGCATGTAAATATGACCATATTGTTGTTGGTCATATACCCTGTGGAACAGGAAATGATTTTGTCAGAAATTTTGAAAACAAGGATAATTTTAATAGAATAGAAGAACAAATTTATGGTGAAGCTGTATATATTGATCTTATAAAAGTATCAGATAAATATGCAGCTTCTGTATGTAATATTGGATTAGATGCTGATGTTGCTTTTAATATGCATAAATTTAAAAGAATTCCATTTGTAAAAGGCACAGCAAGTTATATATTGTCAATTTTATTTTGTTTATTTAAAAAAATGGGTAAAAATTTAACTGTACAATTTGAAGATGGACAAGTAATAAGCGGAAATTATTTGTTAGGAGTAGTTGCTAATGGTAATTCTTATGGGGGTGGATATAAATGTGCTCCACTAGCTAGTATTAATGATGGAATATTAGATATTTGTTTAGTAAAAAAAATATCTAGATTAAAAATACTTAATCTTCTTAACGTATATAAAGCTGGAGAACATTTAAATAATGAAAAAATAAGTAAATATATTTTTTATAAGAAAAATAAAAACATAAAAATAAATAGCACTTCACCAATACATTTATGCATTGATGGGGAGAGCTATATTTATGGTGATCTAGAGTTTAAAGTAATTCATAATGCAATTAAATTTTGGGTTCCAAGGGGGACAAAAATAATTAATTTCTATTCAGGGACAATCCTTTGAGACTAGACTTTGCTGGCTAGCTATCATAAAGGTGTGTCTCCATACCATAACATCTTTTTTAACATTGGGAGCTTATCTTTCCCAAAGGTATCAAATACAATGTCTGCTTGTGTTATATCTTGATAGTTTTGCCCTTTGTTTAAATAACCTATTGTAAAGCATCCTGCTGATTTAGCTGCCTTGATTCCATTGGTTGAATCTTCTATCACTATGCATTCTGATGGTTTTAAATTTAATTTATCACATGCTTTTATGAATATTTCTGGATTAGGTTTTGAATTATTAACTTCATCACCGCCAATATAATTATTAAAAAAATGTTTTAAATTAAATCTATCAAGGCAGATTTCGATTTTATACTTAAATGTTGAAGAAGCTAAAATCATAGGGTAGCCATTGATTTTGAAAAATTCAAGCCAATCTATTACTCCTTCACAAAGTTTAAGACGAGGATTTGAATAAATTAATTCAGTTCCTCTTGAAAACAAATTAGAAATATCTTCTATTGACATAATATTTATATTAAAATCTTTACATACTCCATTTATGGTATGGTTTAAGGAACAACCCACATATTTTTCAAAATATTCAACTGTAACATTTGCTCCTAAATTTTTAAAAAATTTATATTCATACTCATTATAAAGAGGCTCACTATTAACTATAACCCCATCCATATCAAATATAATTCCTTTTATCATTTTAGACCATCCTTAATTTAGTATATCATGTCTGATATTTTTATAAATAAACATAACTATTTTGTCATTGCTATGAATAAGACAGCTATTCTGTTATCTGAACCGTAGGTGAAGAATCTCACTTGAACATTTAGGGAGAGC
>JAQVWY010000009.1:4045-58734 GCA_028709465.1 Tissierellia bacterium
TTCACTATCGTTCAGGATGACAGAGAATAGTGTTCTCATTCCTTGCTATTTTACAATATAACTTGACAAAAGTCAATTTGCTAATCTATTATATAGAGAATATATTAATACAAATTTAAGATTGTGATATTATTATATTGAGGAAGGGGGACACACCTCTTTAATTTATATTCTACGGTGTCTAATCTCGAGGAATGTCCCAATAATTATAAATATTTTTGTAATGTGGAGGTAAGTTTGTGAGAATATTAATAGTGGAAGATGAAGTCAAGATTACACAAGCATTAAAGTTTTTATTTACAAAGCAAAAAATTGATGTTGATATTGCTAATGACGGTGCGGAAGGATTGATTTTATCCAGCAAGGACATATATGATGTAATAGTATTAGATATTATGCTTCCTAATGTAAATGGTCTTGATATACTTAAATCCATGAGAAATTCAGGAAATAAAACACCTGTTATAATGTTGACTGCTAAGGATACTGTTGATGATCGTGTATTAGGTCTTGAATCAGGTGCAGATGATTATCTCATAAAGCCCTTTGCAACTAAAGAATTAATTGCACGAGTAAAAGCCTTATCCAGAAGAAAAAATACTGAATTTATCGGTGAAGTTTATGAATTCGAAAATATTAAATATGATGTAAAGAATTATTTGCTTTATATTGATGACGAGGAGTTTAAACTTCCTTTAAAAGAAGCTATGCTAATGGAAATGTTTATAAAAAAGCCAAGGCAGGTTTTTACAAGAGAACAAATTATAGATAGAATATGGGGATTAGAAGCTGATATATTGGAAAGTAATATTGAGATATATGTACATCATTTAAGGAAAAGGTTAGAACCAACTAATGCAAAGATTGAAACTGTTAGAGGCGTAGGTTATATGCTTAAGGAGAAATAATATGTTTAGAAAGCTACATATTAAATTAACTGCATACATGGGTATAATTCTTATTATTTTCATGTTTATTATAGCTTCAGGAATTTATTATTTTACCAGATATATTTTTGAAGATGGTACTAAAAAACTTATGCAATCTGAAGCTGTAAAAATATACTCATATAGTAATTCATTAAAACCAGATTTATCTTTATTAGAAGATAGATTTTATTTGTTTTCATTTAATCCAGGAATTGCTTTTATGGGGAACGATAAAATTGAAGCAAATTATATAATTTATTATGATACTGATAAATGCATAATTAATAATGATAAAGATAGTATTGTAAATTCCATAAAAAATTTGGCATCCGAATCTTTTAATGAAAAGAGGGATTCTTATGTGATTAGAAAAGTGGGCGGGATTAATTATAGAGTATATACTAAGTATTTTAATAATGTTTTAAATCCAAGGGTAATTCAAATATATCAAAACACAATAAATGAAGAGATTATTTGGTCATTTTTAAGAGCTGTAATATTATCTATCGGTTTTGCAGGGGTGTTTATACTACTTATAATCAGTTATATTTCAACTGGAAAAGCACTTAAGCCAGTAAAGGAAGCATGGATAAAACAAAAAGAATTTGTAGCAGATGCATCTCATGAATTAAGAACACCTTTGACTGTAATACAAACTAATCTTGATGTAGTTTTAAGCAATAGTGAAGGAAGTTTCGAGGAAAATGAAGTTTGGTTGGACAATGCATATTCTGAAACTAGAGTAATGGCAAAATTAATTGACCATCTTTTAATATTAGCTAAAGCTGATTCAAAAGAACAAAGATTAGACATTTCAGAAATTTCTTTAACCGAAATTGTTGATAATATTTGCGCTAATATGGAAAATATCGCAAAGAAGAAAAATATAGGTTTTGAATTAAATCTTGAAGAGAATGTAGTAATTAAAGGTGATTATGACAAAGTAAGAAGAATGATTGTAATACTCATAGATAATGCAATTAAATACACTGAAAAAGGGAAAGTGACTGTAAGTTTATTCACTGAAAAAAATAAAAAGATTTTAACTGTTGAAGATACGGGAACAGGAATTAATAAAAACGATATAGATAGAATATTTGATAGGTTTTATAGAGCAGATAAGGCTAGACATAGAGAAGGTGGTTCAGGAATTGGGCTTAGTATTGCAAAATGGATTGCAGATGCACATAGGTTTTCCTTAACAGTTGAAAGTGAATATGATGAAGGTAGTAAGTTTACTGTTAGGTTTTAGAGGAAAGGGACACATCTTTAAGGACGGTCAGTCCATGTGGGTAATCTTAAAGAAATGCCCCCAAATTAAAGAAAGGGTGTCCCCTTTCCTTTAAAGGAACTTCTCTTTTATTACATTCCAATAATTGTAATTGTCTGTGATGAGTCTTCTGATTGATTTTTTAGATGTATGGAATTTAGCTAATTTAGTATGACATATATCATAAGAAACTCCATCTGCTAAAAATGCGATGCAGTAATCATTATATTTTTCAGGAAATATTTTAACTTCAAATACAGGTGGAACTATTACACTGCAGTTTAAACATCGGTATGCATTTGAAATTATAGGTGATAAAGGCGTAATTTGTAATGTTTTTAAAGATGGATATACTAAACTTCCTCCTGCTGAAAAATTATATGCAGAGCTTCCCATTGGGGAGGATATTATTATACCATCGCCGCTTATTGTTTCTAGATGATTTGAATCTATAAAAACTTCAAGATGAATTGTTTTCATATCTTTTCTTTTAATGACAATATCATTTACTGCATAAATTTTAATAATATTATCATTATCATTATCATTTATAATTTCACATTCTATTAAATTTATTTCATCAATTGCGAATTTCTTATTTTTATAATTTTCTATGAATATATCTAAATTTTCAGGCTTTATTTCAGGAAAGAAACCAAGAGTACCTGTATTAATTCCAACGAATGGTATATATGAAAAATTGCTGTCTCTTACTGCTCTTAAAAAAGCACCATCCCCCCCAATTGTAATATTTAGTTCAGCATTTGGATTGAAATCTTCGCAACAAATAAATCCATTTTTATTTAACATATTAATTAATTCATTTTTTATTTTTAATGTATATTGCTCTTTATTTGAAGCGATATTTATAATTCTGCTCATATTTTATCCTCTTTACATTAAATACTTTTTATATTATATTAATAATATGGTTTAACCCCCGTGGCCATACCTTTATTTATGAAATGGAGTATTTATGATAAATAATAGTATTAATTATACAATACAAGAAAATAATAAAACTGTAAAGAGCATAATGAGAGAAAACTTAAATTTTTCCAGAAGATTATCTAAGAATTTAGAGTTATCAGGAAATATTTTTTTAAATGGCAAAGAAATTAAATTAAATAAAATTGCTCATAAGGGTGATAATTTATCTATAGAGTTTAATGAGGAAGAAGATGAATATGATGCTGTTCACATTCCCATAAATATATTGTATGAGGATGATGCTATTCTAGCAGTAAATAAGATGCCGTTTATGGTTGTTCATCCAACGAAATCACATCAAAATAATACTGTTGCAAATGGTGTTGCCTATTATTTTAGAGAACGTGGTATTCAAAGAAAGGTTCGCCTTGTAAACAGATTGGATATGAATACTTCAGGTATTGTAATCATTGCAAAAAACCCTTACGCTCATAATAATTTATCAGTTGAAATGAAAATGAATAATGTTGAAAAGTATTATTATGCAATAGTTGAAGGAATAATAGAAGATGATAAAGGCACAATAAATGAACCAATTGCAAGATTAAATCCAGATGATATATTGCGTGTGGTTCATCCTTCTGGTAAAGAATGTATAACTCATTATGAGGTTAAAAAAAGATTACAGGATAAAACCTTAGTTAAATTAAAACTTGAAACAGGCAGGACTCATCAGATTAGAGTTCATATGAAGCATATAGGTCATCCTATATTAGGAGATACATTGTATGGACGAAAAAGTGATGTTATTAACAGACAGGCTTTACATTGTTACGAAATGAAGTTTAATCACCCAATAACTGGGCGAGAAATAAATATTAAGGCAGAAATGCCAGAAGACATGACAAAATTAATTAATAATTGAAAATTTTAGAATGAACAATTATTATATAATCTATGCATTCTGCATTAATAATTCTGCATTAATAAAGGGAGGATTAAATGAAAAAAGTTTTGCTGATTGCAACTGGAGGGACAATAGCATCGCTAAAAACATCCGATGGATTAGCTCCAGGTATCACATCTGATGAGTTAATAAAGTACGTTCCAGAAATAAAGAGTTATTGCGAAGTAGATACTATTCAAATATTAAATATTGATAGCACAAATATACAACCTGAATATTGGATTTTGATTACTGAAACTATAGAGAAGAATTACGATAAATATGATGGCTTTGTAATATCCCATGGAACAGATACAATGGCATATACTGCTTCAGCTCTTTCTTATTTAATACAAAATCTAACTAAAACAATTGTTATTACTGGATCACAAAAACCAATAAATGCAGAAATAACAGATGCCAGAAGGAATTTGCTAGACAGCTTTAGATTTGCATGTGAGGATGGTGCAAGGGGAGTTTATGTTGTTTTCGATGGTAAAGCAATTATTGGCACAAGAGCAAAAAAAACAAAGTCTAAAAGCTATAATGCATTTGATAGTATCAATTATCCTATTGCTGCATTTATTGATGATAATAGAATTACTAGATATATCAGAAGTGAGGAAAGAAAAAAGGATTTAATATTTTATAAAAAAATTTATCCTAGTATTTTCTTATTAAAGTTAGCTCCAGGAATGGAGCCAGATGTATTAGATTATATTGGAGAAAAGTACGAAGGTATTGTTATCGAAAGCTATGGTGTTGGAGGACTGCCATTTTATGATAAAAGAAATTTTCTTGAAAAATTAGGGCACTTATCAGATACAGGAAAAGTTGTTGTTATTGCAACGCAGGTAATGCTTGAGGGAAGCGATATGGGAGTATATGAAGTTGGTGTTAAGGCATTGAAGCAATATAAAATACTACAGGCATATGATATGACAATTGAATCTGCAGTAACTAAACTTATGTGGATAATGGCTGAAACTAAAGAATTTGATAAAGTGAAAGAAATGTTTTATACTAAAATAAATGACGATATTATGGTATGAGGTATATATGAAAAAAGTTGATATGCATATGCATACATGCGCTTCTGATGGTACATGGGACGAATTTGAGTTAAAGGACGAATTAAAGAAAAATAAAATAAATATATTTTCAATAACGGATCATGATAGTATTGATAATGTAAGAAAAATGGATAAAATATTAAATTCAAATGATGAATTGGAATTTATTCCTGGCGTTGAATTGACAACGTCTTATGATGATAAAGAATATCATTTAACATTATATAATTATGATGATAAAAATACTTTATTTTTAGATTTAATTAACTGGACCAAAGAAAAAAGGATCAGCGCTAATAAAGAATATATAGAAAATTATGTATCGAATAAATATGATAGTGTAACAAAAGAAGATTTTGAAAAATATGAATATAACAGAAAACGTGGAGGCTGGAAATCGGCTAATTATTTAATTGATAAAGGAATTCATAAAGATTATTACACGCATTTAACTGATGTAAAGAAGTCTGGATATAAGGCTGATCTAAAAGATCCTGAAGAAGTTATTAAAATAGCCAAAAAAAGTGGTGGTAAGGTATTTCTTGCTCATCCATCATACCATTATAAAAATAGCTATATGCCTGAAGATGAATTAAAGCGTTGGATTGAAATGGGTATTGATGGAATAGAATGCTATTCTCCATATAATGAGAAATTTATAGATTATTATGTAAAATTTTGCAAACAAAATAATTTAATGATTTCTGGAGGTTCTGATTGCCACGGAGATTTTATTAAAACTAGAAAGCTAGGGCTTCCTCATGTTGAGTTAAAAGATATTAATATTAAAGGATTATTATAGGGGTGATCACATGTTTATGAATGAAAATGTAACTGCCATTATAGTTTCTGCAGGCAAAGGTACTAGAATGGGTTCTGAAATTCCTAAACAGTATATGACTATTGCAGGGAAAACTATTTTAGATACCACATTATATAAATTTGATAGAGATAAATTAGTTGATGAAATAATACTTGTAGTAAACAAGGAAGACATTGATTTTGTAAGAGAAGAAATAGCATGTAATTACGATAAGGTTTCAATGGTTCTAAAAGGCGGAAAAACAAGAACAGAATCTGTTTATGAAGGTATCAAAAGATTATCAAAATATTGTAAAGTAGTTCTTATTCATGATGGAGTAAGACCTTTTATTTCATATCGGTTAATTAATACATGTATAGAAAAAGCTTATAAATATAAAGCTTGCATTCCAGTAATTGATGTGGTGGATACTATAAAAGAAGTACAAAATGGTTGCGTAGAAAAAACTTTGGACAGATCAATGCTAAAAGCTGTACAAACACCCCAAGTTTTTGATGCTGAATTAATCAGAAATTGCTATGAAAGAGTTGTAAATGAAGATTATGACATTAACTTTACAGATGATGCATCAATTGTTGAATATTATGGACATAAAGTAAAAACAGTGGAAGGCTTAAGCAGAAATATAAAAATAACCACACCTCTTGATTTAAGAATAGCTGAAATATTTGCAAGTATTTATTAGAACTGTATAAAAATGAAGGATACGAATATTTGTTAGTAGTATCCTTTAATTTATTTTTTGTAGATACTACCTCTTTAAAAGTAATATTAGAAATATGCCTATTTCATTAAGCATATATATCAATAAATAATAAATAATTATTGTAAAACGATAAATAATTATTGACTTATGGAATATATTTGATATAATTGTTTTAAGATGAAAATTATTCAAAAATTGAATATTGGCCGATGATTTTATATGTAGTTTTGGTATTGGGCCAAGATATTTGATTTTTATACTAGGAGGTTAATATGTACCATAAAAGTGTTGTACATTATATTACTAAAGTTTGTATTGATATTTTGTTTTATGCAGGAATAGTATGCTGTATTTTAATTCCCTTTTCATCAAAATGGCTATTTACCTATTTTAATATAGCAAACGAAAAAGCAGTATTTATGAAAAGTGTTTTATTAATATCTGGAATTTCTAGCGTATATATTTTGTGGCAATTAAAAGTGATTTTTAGAACTTTATTAGAAGGCAATCCATTTATTTATGCTAATGTTTCATGCCTTAGAAAAATTGCAGTAGCTTGTTTAGTAATTTCATTTATTTATTTTATAAAAATGATATTTATGCCTACTATTTCAACTATAGTTATAATAGCAATATTTATAATAGCATGTTTATTGTGCTTAACCTTAAAGGATTTGTTTAAGCAATCTATTTACTATAAAGATGAAAATGATTTAACAGTGTAGGGGGTAATAATATGGCAATAATAATACAGCTTGATGTAATGATGGCTAAAAGAAAGATAGGGCTTATGGAACTGGCTGAAAAGATAAATATAACTCCTGCTAATTTGTCAATATTAAAAAACAACAAGGCTAAGGCTATAAGGCTTTCAACATTAGATGAAATATGCAAAGCATTAGATTGTCAGCCTGGTGATATTATTGAATATGTGAAGGAGGATGAAGATGAGCGACAGAATTAAATTAAAATTATCTTTTTACGGTATTATTTCTGCAATTTCTTTTATTTATTTAATATTGACTCCGAATCCCGGAATTAGTATATCTATATTCTTTGTAATTCAATTAGTAGTTTTATTTTTAATTGTTAAAAATAATATGGATGTTATTAATATAAAGGGATTATTATTAATGATTCCAACTTTTATCATATCTTTAAACAGCTTCATTAGTGAAAATTATATATGGACGTTAACTAATTTTTTAGCAATAATATTTTTATATAGCATGATGTTTTTATTACTTGGGGGTAATTTATATTTAATGAAATTAAATATAATGAGTATTTTTAAAATAATTGTGAATATTTTTGAACCTTTTGCTAAATTTATTATTCCGTTTAGATGGATTTCTGAAAGAGCAAAAAACAAAGAACAAAATATGATAGTTAGGAGAATTATCCTGGGGATTGTTATATCAATACCTTGTGTATTGTTTCTTGTTATGATGTTATCCTCAGCAGATATGGTATTTCAAAATAATTTTATTTCATTTAATAGATGGATTTCAAAGTTATTTGACTTTTTAAATATTTATAAATTAGTAATGGGTATATTTGCAGGTTTGTACTTATTTGGACATTTATATTCATCTTTCACAAAGGGTGATAAAAAAATAATTAATGTTATTAATGATAAAGATAATGTTGCCAATAAGATTAAAGGTGATGTAATTGTATTTAATATATTGTTGGTTTCAATATTGATAATTTATACAATTTTCATTGTAATACAATTTAAATATTTGTTTTCTACAGGTGCTCTTCCAAATGATCTTAATTATTCAGAATATGCAAGACGAGGATTTTTTGAACTGGTGTTTTTAAGTATTTTAAACATTGCTTTAATATTGTTGACTACATATTTACTTAAGGATAAAATATATGAAGAAAAAAATAAATGGGCTTTGTTAACTAAACTGATGCTCATTTATCTTTGCGTAATAACAGTAATATTGCTCGTATCTTCTTATTATCGAATGTCACTTTATGATAGCGCTTACGGTTTTACGAGATTGAGAATTTTAGTTTATATTTTTCTGATTTTTGAAGCGGCAGGATTAATAGCTACTTTTGTGTATATTATCAAACACAATTTTAGTATTTTATCTGTGTATGCTGCCATTGGTCTTGCATTTTATTTAACCTTGAACCTTGTTAAGATTGATGAGATAATAGCAAAAAGAAATATTGACATGTATTTTAATGGTCAAGTAGAAACTGTTGATATGGATTATTTAATGACATTATCATCAGATGCAGTGCCACAAATAATGAGGCTAATAGATAAAGATGTTGATGTAATCATCAGAATACAAGCACTAATATATTTAGAAGGGGTAAACGAAAGGTACAGCAATATGAAATATGACTGGCGAAGTTATAATTTACAAGTTGAAAAGATTAAACATTTGTTGGAAGATAATAATGTCAAATTACAGAGGAAATTACAATTTTAAATAAAAATGGAGGTTTATATGAAAATAGGAATTGGATATGATGTGCATGCATTAGTTAATGATAGACCTTTAATAATAGGAGGAGTCATAATTTCTTATGAAAAAGGGTTAGAGGGACATTCTGATGCAGACGTTTTAATACATGCAATTATGGACAGCATAATAGGCGCTATGGGCAAAGGTGATATTGGAGTTTTGTTTCCTGATACAGATAATAAATATAAAAATATTGATTCTAGAATTTTGTTAAGAAATGTGTATGAAATTATGGAAGAAAATAATTTTAAAATTATAAATATTGATGCTGTTATAATTGCGCAAAAACCTAAGATGAGTATGTATATTGAAGAAATGAAAAAAAATATTGCCTCGGATTTAAATACAGATGTAAATAATATCAATATAAAGGCTACCACTACAGAACATTTAGGATTTGAAGGTAGGGGCGAAGGTATAGCTGCACAAAGTGTATGTTTGCTGGAAAATTAGGAAAAACATTGCAATATGACTAAATAATAAGTATATCCAAAAGTATATCTCTGTTGTATAATTAATGCAGAAATGCAGAAATGCAGAAATGCAGAAATGCAGAAATGCAGAATTCAGAATTAAAAAATGCGTTATGTCATTCTGAAGGCACAGCCTGAAGAATCTCCCTTAAACATTTGATGAGATCCTTCACTAACGTTCAGGATGACAAATGACGTTCAGGATGACAAATGACGTTCAGGATGACAAATGACGTTCAGGATGACAAATGACGTTCAGGATGACAAACAACATACGGAATAACAAATAATTCTGCATTCTTAATTCTGCATTAATGAAACGGGGGATATTCAAATGGAAACTTATCAAATATTAGCTTTAATAGGAATACTAGCATTTATGTACTTCCTATTATTTAAAAATAAAAAATCTGCTCAAAAGGAAATTAATAGTTTAAATGAAATTGAATACTACGGTTCATCAAATGTATTATTCAATGATGTGGCTGGTAATTACGAAGCTAAGGACAGTTTGTTGGAAATAGTAGATTTTATTAAAAATCCAGAAAAATACAATAAGTTTAATGTAAGAATGCCCAAAGGTGTTTTGCTTTATGGTTCACCAGGTACAGGCAAGACTTTAATGGCTAAAGCATTGGCTGGCGAAGCTGGTGTTCCATTTTATGCAGTATCAGGTTCAGATTTTGTACAGGTATATGCAGGCCTTGGTGCTGGGCGAATTCGTGCATTATTTAAAAAAGCAAAAAAGTCACAAAAAAGTGTAATATTTATTGATGAAATAGATGCTATAGGTAAAAAAAGAATGGGTGGCAACTTAAGAGGAAGCGATGAAGGTGATAGAACTTTAAATGCATTGCTTACTGAAATGTCAGGGTTTAAAGATTCAGGAACAATTGTTATAGCTGCAACAAATAGAATTGACACATTAGATGAAGCTTTATTAAGACCTGGCAGATTTGACAGGCAAATTGAAATTATGCTGCCAGATAAAGATGCAAGGAAGGATATAATAAATCTTTATTTATCTCAAAAAAAATGTGAAGATGATATTAATATTGAAAAAATAGCAGATTTGACCGTATATTTTAGTGGTGCTATGATAGAAAATTTAATTAATGAAGCGGCATTATTGGCTATTAGAGAAGGACATGATAAAATAAATATTGAAAACATTGAAAATGCGTACTTAAATGTATTGGCTGGCAAGGAACAAAAAAATCCTATAGAAAACAAAAAACAAAAAATTGTAACTTCATATCATGAGGCTGGACATGCTTTTGTATCAAAATATTTGATGCCAGAAAACAAAATAATAAGAGTTTCGGTTATACCTACTTCTAAAGGCGCTGGGGGTTATACATTAAGTACTCCAAATTCAACAGAAGTTATTACAAAATCAAAAATTAAAAATCAATTATCAGTTTTAATTGCTGGCAGAGTAGCTGAAGAAGTATTCTTTGGAAAAGATAACATAACTATTGGTGCTCAAAATGATATAGAAAAGTCTACTTCTCTTGCAATTGATTATATTGCGAAATATGGAATGGACGAAAATATGGGATTTTTAAATGCAGAAGTTTTATCTAACAAGCTAAATGTTTCTTTAACTTCCATTGAAAATTCTGTAAAGAGTTTAATTGATGAATTATATGATGAAGTAATGCATATAATAATGACTAATAAAGATAAAATTGATGCAATAGCAAAATTATTAATTGAAAAAGAAGTATTATATGAAGATGACTTAGTTATAAAGTAATTTAACAAAGAGATCCTTCACTTCGTTCAGGATAACAAAATGGATAATATGGGATTTGTTTAAAATAACTATAAGGTTACAGTAAGGTTACAGTGCATTAAGTGTATAAAAATTAGTTGAAAAATTTCAATTACTATGTTATAATTAGTCTAGAAATACAGCCTGCGGTGTACGGAATCCATTTAATTCAACCGACATATTGTAAAAGGGTAATCGTGTTTAAGTGCCTATGACAAGCCCGCTTGACGGGACGCCAGAATCACTTAACAGATAGCCCACCTGCTTAGATGCGGGTGTGAATTATTGGTTTGCGGCACATGCGGGTTTTATAATTTTTGGGAAAATATTAGGAAAATCAGGAAAAAACGATTGCTAAATATTATGAATACATATATAATAAAATTATAAATATTACGTGAAAATAAAATATTTTTATTTAGGAGGAGAAAATGATAACAATTAAAGATGTAGCTAGATTAGCTGAAGTGTCAATTTCTACTGTTTCTAGAGTAATTAATGACTCAAAGCCAGTTAGTCCAGAAGTTAGAAGAAAAGTTTTAAAAATAATTGAAGAAACAGGATATAAACCAAATGATGTTGCTAGAAGCCTTGTAACAAGAAGATCTTATTTAATTGGTGTAATTATTAATAATTTAGCTCAAAGTTATGTTGCTGATATAGTAAGAGGAATTGAGGAAATTGGGAAAATGTATGGCTATGACATATTGTTGTGCAGCAGTTATTCTAGCAAGGAAACTCAAGAAAAATATTTGCAGCTTCTTGATAGAAAACAAGCTGAAGGGTTATTTTTAGTTGGAACAAGATTTGATGATGATATTATTGACCTTGCAAAAAGTTTAAATAAGCCATGTGTCTTTTTTACCAGAGATGTAAAAGAAAAAATGAACTACATATCTATAGATTGTAATTCTGCCATATATGAAATAACAAAGTACTTAATAAAAGAAGGTCATAAAAAAATTGCATTTATTTCTGATTTTGAAAACAGAACAACAATTGAGAATGATAAAATAGCAGGTTATATGAAAGCAATAGAAGATAATGGTTTAGATTATTCCCATGTTTATGTAGTAGGAAGTGGAAAACAAAGAAGGGCTTACGATTTTGGATTAAGTATTGCTAATGAACACAAAGACTTTACTGCTGTAGTTTGCAGTAATGATGAAATTGCAATAGGAATTATGAATAGTTTCACTGATAGTGGAATAAATGTTCCAGATGACGTTTCAATTGTTGGTTTTGGAAATATAAGAGAATGTAGGTTTGTAAGACCGGAGCTTACATCTATAGGTGAGCCTTATTATGATGTTGGTGCAGTTGGTATGAGAATGCTCATAAAGACTATTAAAGGCGATAAAACGCAAAAAGGTCTTATGGAGCTTCCATTTACTATAGAAAAAAGAAACAGTGTAAAATCATTAGTAAACGAAAATTAAATTTTTGTTATTGTTATGAATAACCATAACTATGAGATCCTTCACCATCGTTCAATATTTACATATTGCAATTATTTTGTTGAAAAACAGTGAATAATTTTGATTAAGAAGCGACATATAATGATAAAAAATTTCATCATGTATATTTATAATTAATATTATGTTTGCAGTTTTGTTTAACATAATATATTTTTTGGAGGATACAGATGAAAAATGGCGTTATATATTTTCTTGTTGCTTCGTTAATGTTTAGTTATAATTCAATTGGAAGCTTTGAAAATTACGTAGAAAAAGAAAAAATAGAATATTTGTTAAATGAAAGAATTGAAATAATGAATAATTTTCTTTATGGTACCAAAGACGAAGAAGATATTCAATATCTAAATGAAGAGCTCAATCGTATTGAAGCTGAGCAATTGTTGAGAAATGATTTAGATATTTTGTACAAGGTTATTGACAATCCCACAGATTATGAGTTAGCCTTAAGTGTTAAAGTTGATAAAATAAATGAAATAAAGCAAAACGAAGAAGGTTTATTTATTAATGCAAATTTAAATTGGCTAATGAGTGGATATGAAGGTGAATTTAATATGATTAAAAATTATGATATTAAATGTGTTGAGTCTGATGGTAAAATGTACTTGGCTACATTGCACTATATAGATAAAGATATAATTTATTAATTATAATTAAATAAGGAGTATAAAATGGCAAAAGAAGAATTGTTTTACAAGAAAAAATTTATATGGGAAGATTTAAACGAAAGTGAAAAAAAAGAAGTTTTTGAAATTGGTGAAGATTATAAATCATTTATGGATGCTTCAAAAACTGAAAGACTCTCAATAAATGAAATAGTTAGAAGAGCTAAAGAACAAGGATTTAAATCTCTAGAGGAAATAAAAGAAATTAAACCTGGAACAAAGGTTTATTATGTAAATAAAGGTAAGAGTGCTGCATTAGTAGTAATAGGAAAAGAAAAACTTGAAAAAGGTATGAATATAGTTGGATCTCATGTTGATTCCCCTCGTATCGATATAAAACAAAACCCATTATATGAAGATCAAGGGATGTCTTTATTAAAAACCCATTATTATGGTGGAGTTAGAAAGTATCAATGGGTTACACTTCCTCTTGCGTTATATGGAACCGTAGTTAAAGCTAACGGTGAAAAAATTCATATTGCTATTGGTGATGATGAAAATGATCCGGTATTTTACATAACTGATTTATTACCACACCTTGCAAAAGATCAAAATGAAAAAAAATTAGGGGAAGCTATTGAAGGTGAAGGATTAAATGTAATAATAGGTAGCCTTCCTGCAGAAGGTAAGGATGATGACAAGAAATTCAAACTTAATGTGTTAAAAATATTAAATGAAAAGTATGGTATGATAGAAGAAGATTTTCAAACTGCAGAATTAGAAATAGTTCCGGCGGGTAAAGCAAGAGATGTTGGAATTGATAGAGGTATGATTTCTGCTTACGGTCAAGATGATAGAGTATGTGCATACACATCATTAAAAGCAATCTTCGAAGTAGAAAATAATGAAAAAGCAGCTGTGGCATTATTTGCTGACAAAGAAGAAGTTGGAAGCAATGGAAGCACAGGAATGCATTCGGAGTTTTTTAACAATATGGTTGCAGAAATGATTTTAATTGAAAACGGTAATTTCTATAGTGATATTACTTTAAAAAGAGCTTTATCTAACAGTAGCATGCTTTCATCAGACGTTGCTGCAGGTGTAGACCCAACATATAAAGAAGTATCAGAGCTTCAAAATGCAGCTGTAATGGGTCAAGGTGTTGCCATGATTAAATATACTGGCAGCAGGGGAAAATCGGGAGCTAATGATGCTAATGCTGAATTTATAGGTAAAATAAGAAAAGTATTTAATGATAACAATATAACATGGCAAACTGCAGAACTTGGTAAAGTTGACCAAGGCGGTGGCGGTACAATAGCATATATCATGGCTAATTTAAATATGGACGTAGTTGATATTGGAGTACCTGTTTTAAGTATGCATGCACCTTTTGAAGTTGTTTCAAAAACAGATGTTTACATGACATATAAAGCTTACAAGGCTTTTTACAATTTGTATAATTAATATTTTTAATAAGTTTAACAAAAACCTAAAGACTGTTCTGTTTTTAGGTTTTTTATTTTTCTATTTTAAATAATTACTTTATCAATTGTTATTTTTAACAAGAATTACTATTAGTTATATTATTAATTAAAATTAAAATATCTTGTAATATTACTGTTATAATGTTATAATATAAAATATTTTCGTGTTAATATTTTTAATTGTTTAATTTTATTATAATTTGCAGGAGGAAAAAAATGTGTAATAATTGTAAATCAGAAGAAATATATAAAGACATTATAGACGAAGACATTGACATTTCTCTTTTATTTCCCGTTATAGAAAAGTACGGTAAAGTAAAGGGTAGTTTAATAAATATTCTTCAAGCAACTCAGGATATTTATGGTTATTTGCCATTGCAGGCTTTAAATTATATTGCAGATAATACTGAAAATAAAAGATCAGTAATATATGGTGTAGCTACATTTTATACACAATTTAGATTAAAGCCAATAGGTAAATATTTAATATTACAATGTCATGGAACTGCTTGTCACGTAAACGGCTCAAAAGAAGTTTCAAAGGCAATATGCGAAGAATTAAATATTGAACCTGGACAAACTACTGAAGATGGATTGTTTACATTAGAAGATGTATCATGTTTAGGTTGTTGCAGTTTAGCTCCAGTAATTATGATAAATGGAGAAGCATATGGCAATCTTACACCAAGCGAAGCTGTGAAAGTTATTAGAAATATTCGTAAGGAGGATATTGCTTAAATGAAAGTATTAGTTGGACTTGGAAGCTGC
Source organism: Tissierellia bacterium (assembly GCA_028709465.1). GTDB lineage: Bacteria > Bacillota > Clostridia > Tissierellales > Sedimentibacteraceae > Sedimentibacter. Next base: position 19,803 of record JAQVWY010000009.1, read on the forward strand.
GGTATTGCTGCAGGTGGGAAAAAGGTTTTACAAAGTATAACTGATTCCATAGAAAAAAATAATTTAGATATAACTATAGAGCCAACAGGCTGTGTAGGAATGTGTTTTTATGAACCATTAATTGATATTATCGATGGAGATAAGAAATATACTTATGGTCATGTTAATGCAAAAATAGCAGAACAAATAGTTGAAAGTCACTTAATTAATGGACAACCATTAGATGAATATATAATATATACAAATGAAAAGCCAGATGCATACGTAAAAAATCAGTTAAAAGTTGCATTGGAAAATTGCGGAATAATAAACCCAGAAAAGATTGAAGATTATATTAATGTGGGTGGTTACAAAGCTCTTGAAAAGGTTTTAAAATCAATGACGCCTGAAGAGGTTATAGAAGATATTAAAATATCTGGTTTAAGAGGAAGAGGTGGAGCAGGCTTTCCAACATGGTTTAAATGGGATGCTGCAAGAAAATCACCTGGTAATGAAAAATATGTAGTATGTAATGCTGATGAAGGCGATCCAGGCGCATTCATGGATAGAAGCGTTATAGAAGGAGATCCTCACAAATTAATTGAAGGTATGATTATTTGTGGTTATGCTATGGGAGCTAGTCATGGTGTTGTATACTGTAGAGCGGAATACCCATTGGCAATTGAAAGACTTAACTTAGCAATGGAGCAAGCTATTGAAAAAAATTATCTTGGAGAAAATATATTAGGAACAGGTTTTAATTTTGATTTAAGAATTAAAATGGGTGCAGGTGCATTCGTATGTGGTGAAGAAACTGCATTAATAGAGTCCCTAGAAGGTAAAAGAGGAATGCCTAGACTTAAACCTCCATTTCCAGCTCAATCAGGTTATTGGAGAAAGCCTACTAATATAAATAATGTTGAAACTTTGGCTAATGTTTCTTGGATTATTTCTCATGGACCAGAGAAATTTGCTGAAATAGGAAAGGATAAAAGCAAGGGCACAAAGGTTTTTGCTCTTTCTGGAAAGATTAAGAATGGTGGACTAGCTGAGATTCCAATGGGAATGACTTTAAGAGAAATAATTTATGATATTGGTGGCGGAATTAAAGAGAATAAGAAGTTTAAAGCTGTTCAGCTTGGAGGACCTTCTGGCGGTTGTTTGCCTGAATCATTACTTGATACTCCAGTAACATATGAAGATTTAAATAAAACAGGTGCTATAGTAGGTTCAGGCGGTATGGTTGTAATGGATGAAACTACTTGTATCGTAGATGTTACTAAATTCTTCTTAAACTTTACATGCAATGAATCTTGTGGAAAATGTACTTACTGTAGAGTTGGTACAAAGAGAATGCTTCAAATATTAGAAAAAATTACTGCTGGCAATGGTACAATGGAAGATTTAGATGAGTTAGAAGAACTAGCTTTAAGTGTGAAAGATGGTTCACTTTGCGGACTTGGACAAACTGCTCCAAACCCTATATTAACATCATTGAAATATTTTAGAGATGAATATATTGCCCACATAGTTGATAAAAGATGTCCTGCAAAAAAATGTACAGCTTTATTAACATATTCAATTAATAAAGACAAATGTACTGGCTGCACACTTTGCTCAAGAAAATGTCCTGTTAATGCTATTAATGGTACTTTAAAGAACCCTCATGAAATTAATCAGGAATTGTGCATTAAATGTGGTAACTGCCATTCTGTATGCAGATTTGATGCAGTAGAAATTATATAATATAGAGAGGAGCAATAATAGTGACTTCAGTAAAATTAAATATAAATGGAAAAGAAATAGTTACAGTAGCTGGTAAAAATATATTAGAAGCTGCTTTAGAAAATAATATAGAAATTCCTCATCTATGCGCTGATGAAAGAATAGAAGCATATGGTGGATGTGGTTTATGTATAGTAGAAATTGAAGGTATGCCAAAACTTGCAAGAGCTTGTTCAACACCAGTATCTAATGGTATGGTGGTTACAACAAATTCTAAAAGGGTTGTAAGTTCAAGAAACATGGCACTTGATATGCTTGTGTCAACACATATAGGAGACTGTAAAGCACCATGTTCATTAGGATGTCCAGCTCATACAGATGTTCAAGGATATGTTGGATTAGTTGCAAATGATCAGCCAAAGGAAGCTTTAAAATTAATTAAGGAAAAATTACCGCTTCCTGCAAGTATAGGAAGGGTGTGTCCACATCCATGCGAAAAAGCATGTAGAAGACAATTGGTTGAAGATCCTATATCAATAGCATGTGTTAAAGTATATGCTGCTGATTATGATTTAAATGATGATGAAGTGTATATTCCTTCTATTAAACCTTCAACTGGCAAAAAGGTAGCTGTTGTAGGAGCAGGTCCTGCTGGTTTATCTGCTGCATATTTCTTAGCAAGAGAAGGACATGATGTAGAAGTATTTGAAGCTATGCCAAAGCCAGGCGGAATGATGAGATATGGTATACCAGAATATCGTCTTGCTAAAAATGTTATTGATGCAGAAGTAGCTGTAATTGAAGCTATGGGAGTTAAAATAAACTATAATGTAAAAATTGGGGAGGATATGACTCTTGAATTTTTACAAAATAAATATGATGCGGTATTTTTAGGAATTGGTGCTTGGAAAAGTTCATCTTTAAGATGTGAAGGTGAAAATACTCCAGGAGTGATGGGCGGTATAGACTTTCTAATTAAAGTTGCTGAAAACAAACCTGTAAAAGTTGGCAAGAAAGTAATAGTAGTTGGAGGCGGAAATACAGCTATGGACGTTGCTAGAACAAGTATTCGTCTAGGTGCTGAAGAAGTTAGAGTCGTTTATAGAAGAACTGAAGATGAAATGCCTGCAGAAAGAATAGAAATAAAAGAAGCAAAAGAAGAAGGAGTTATATTCTCATTCCTTTCAGCACCAACCTTGGTTTTAAGTGATGGTGAAAAAGTTACAGGTCTTAAATGTGAAAAGATGGTATTAGGTGAAAAAGATGCATCAGGCAGACAAAAACCTGAACCTACAGGTGAATTTGTAGAATTTGAAGCTGATACAATTATTGCAGCAATAGGACAGGAAGTAGTTTGTGGTAATATCAATGTTTCCCAAGATAAAAAACATAATATACAAGTTAAAAATGGAACCTTTGAAACAAACTTAAAAGGAGTTTTCGCAGGTGGAGATGCAGTAACTGGACCAAAAATAGCAATTGATGCTATTGCAGCAGGGCAACAGGCTGCAAGCGTAATGAACAGTTATCTTGCTGGAAGTATAATCCCACATGTTGATTTACCTTTGGTATATCAGGATGATTTAACAAAAGAAGATTTTAAAGACAGAGAAGTTAAGGAAAGAGTTGAACATAGAACGGTAGAAGCTGAAATTAGAAAAACTAACTTCCAACCAATTCTGCCTACTATGACAAGAGAAGAGGCATTGAGAGAAGCTTCAAGATGTCTTGAATGTGGTTGTAAGGATTACTTTGATTGCCAATTAGTTGATTATATTAAAAAGTATGAAATTGATACTACAAAGGATTATGGTAAGAAGGAAAGAAAGTTTAAAGAAACAGAGCATCCATATATCGCACAAAACCAAGATAAATGTGTACAATGCGGATTATGTGTGAGAACTTGTCAGGAAGTTGTAGGAGCTGCTGCTTTAGGTCTTGTTAACAGAGGATTTGATACTGTAATTGCTCCAGAATTTGAACATGGTCTAAAAGATACTGATTGTATATCATGTGGTCAATGTATTGATGTATGTCCTACAGGAGCTTGGTTAGAGAGAAGAACAAATATTAAAGAAATACCTCTTAATTTAGAAAAGACAACATCTGTTTGTAGCTATTGTGGCATTTCATGTAATGTAGTATATGAACATAAGGACAATGTTGTTTATAAGGCATCTAATTTGCCTGGAATTAGGAATCCAATTTGTGGTAAAGGTAAATTTGGTATTGAACACATTAATGATGAAAATAGAATATTAGCACCTAAAGTTAAAGTTAAGGGAGAATACGAAACTGTATCATTTGATGTAGCATTATTCGAAGTTGCTAAAAGATTAAGAAGCATTCAGAATCTTTATGGTGAAGAGAAAATTGCATTTGTAGTATCTCCAAAATTAACAAATGAAGAATTGAAAAATATCAGTGCTATAGCAGATGAGTTAGGAACTGGATTAAAAGGTTCGTTCTTAACAGAAAAAGAATCAGGTATAGAAGCTGTTTTAGGGAAAAATGAATCAACAGTAAGCTTTAAAGAGTTAGATTCAGCTGATTTAATTATTTCTGCAGGACAGGTTTATGAACAGCATCCATCTTTAGGAATTATGTTAAAGAGGATTTCACAAAAAACTAAAATCTTGTCAGCTTGTTTACAACCAACTAGAATGAACGATTGGTCTGTAAAATTAAACTTAAGCAATTATGAAATATTCTTTGCTGGTGTTCTTAAATCATTAATTGAAAAAGGCGCAGTTAAGGAAGAAGTATTAAATAAATATGCTAATGGTGAGGCACTTAAAAAAGCATTATTAGATATTACTGTTACCGAAGACATGGCATTAGTTGCAGAAAGTTATAAAAATGCAAAAAAACCAGTTATAATTGCGGATGATAACACATTACAAAATGAAGCATTAAAAGTGTTAGCAGATATAGCAGTTTTAACTGAAAATTATAATAAACCTCAAAGAGGAATAATAGTTGCAAGACCTAAATGCAACAGCCAAGGTGCATGGAATATTGGCTTTAGAACTTCTGGTGAAGAGATTAAAGAAGCTTTATTAAATGGAAACATAAAAGGTCTCGTAGTTGTAGGAGAAGATATATTAGGAACTAATCCTGAACTTAAAAATTCTATTGAAAATCTTAAATTTTTTGCAGCATTTGATATATTGGAAAATGAAACTACTGATTCAGCAGAATTCATAATACCTTTATCATCAATTGCAGAAAGTGAGGGAACAATATTAAGTTCAGACAGTACCTCTAAAGAAGTTGTAAAGGCATTTGCTTCAATATCTGGATGTTCAAATTATGAAATGTTTGATAAAATCAGAGAATTGTTAAATGCAAAATATAAAGAAAATATAGAAGCTATAGAAGCAGAACTTTATGTTCCAACATTAGCAAGTAATGATAAAAATTATGTTATTTATGATACGGTAGAAAAATCTTATATAAAGAAATTAAAAGAAAATTGTGTTAAGGTTCAGTAAATAAGTGAATTATAAGGATAAAGCTAATAAAGACCCGTATTATGACACTAATGTTTCATAATATGCAGCTTTAGTATAATCAAGACGCAAAGTAAAATGACTCAAGATTTAAGTTTTATTCTATATAATTATAAGATTTTAAAAGATTCTTTGATTAGCGTTAATCAAAGAATCTTTTCTTGTATATTTAATAAATGAGAAAAGTATAAATTGTTGCTTTTTGTTTTTATTGTCTAATTAATATAAATGATGGTATAATAATAAAAAATTATTAATGCTAAAATAAAAAATGTGTAATGTAGGAATAAAAAGTTGCAAACAATGTATATAAATAATTCTGCATTTATGTATTCCTGCATTAAAACTCGGAGGAAATAAAATGGAACAATATTTTACAAAAAATCCAACTTCTAATAATGATATTTATAAATTTGATTGGAATATCGGTGATGAAAGATTTTATTTTTATACAAGTAACAGTGTATTTTCAAAAAATGGTGTTGATTTTGGCTCAATGTTGCTTATTGAAACTGTACTAAATGAAAATAAAGATTTTGCTGGTAAAATACTTGATATGGGCTGCGGTTATGGGCCGATAGGTATTTCAATAGCAAAATTAATTGATAAATCATTTGTTACAATGGCAGATATTAATGAAAGAGCTATAGAGTTGGCTAATATGAATGCTATAGAAAACAAAGTTCAAGACAAAATAAAAATAATTAATTCACCATCATTTGGAAATATTAATGAAAATTATGATATAATAGTTACTAATCCTCCTATTAGAGCTGGCAAAAATATAGTTTTTTCCTTTTATGAAGGCGCTTATGAACATTTGAATATTGGAGGGAAGCTGTATGTTGTAATTCAAAAAAAGCAAGGTGCACCCAGCACCAAGGATAAGCTTATATCCTTGTTTGGAAATTGCGAATCTGTCAATAAAAAATCTGGCTATTTTATTTTTAAGGCAATTAAATGATCGTAATTACCCTGTAATTGCTATGAATAACTAAATTTCCTGTCATTCTGAAAGCGCAGCTTGAAGAATCTCCCACAAACATTTAATGAGATCCTTCACTACCGTTCAGGATGACATCTTTATAGATGTCACTTTTTTCTTTTAAAGGAGATGTTTTCTTTTAAAATGAAAGCATTTATTTCAGCTCCTAATAAGAAAACGAAACTTGATAAATAAATCCACAGCAATAACACAAAGAATCCTGACAAACTACCGTAAATATTGTTATAATATGAACCTTTCGATTCAATATAACGGGAAAACAATGATGAGCTGATTATCCATCCAAATGTTGAAAATATTGCACCAGGTATTACTGATTTTGAGCTGACTTTTTCAAAAGGTAGAAATTTATATGTTACAGAAAATATAAGAATAAAAGCTAATATAGGAAGAAGATACCTTAAAAAGTTTATTACCAATACAAAAAAATCTGTAAAAATTCTTATGTTTTGTATTAATCTAATTAAAAAATCTCCTGCGATAATAAATAAAAATGAAAGTTGAAAAGCAAATATTAAAAAAAGGGTGAATAAAATGCCCTTCAATCTTATTCGTAAATAATTATTATTAAAGCAACATCCATATGCTTTATTAATGCCTTTTATGATTCCAACGCTACCAGAAGATGCAGAAATTAATAAAGCTACTATGCTGACAGAAATATAAGATTTATTATATGTATTAATAGAAGCATTGATGGTATTTATTATTATATTATAAATGTTTGTTGGTATGAAGGTTTTTATAAAATATAAAAGTTCATAAATACTTGCAGAATAATAATCCAGCATGGTTATTAATAGAAATGCAAATGGAAATGCCCCTAAAATAATATAATAAGAAAATTGAGCGCTTGTGGAAAATACATCATCTTCTGCAGCATTCTTTATAATAGCTAAAATGTAGTATATTGTTTTTTTAATCATTTATAACACCTCAAGTTTAACTTTGTATAATTTTTTACATATTTTATTAATATTATTCAATATATTAAAGCCTTACAACATTAATAAAAATATTAATTTTTATTTTGTTAATACTAATATACAATATATTCAATAATATGTAAAATAATCTTTGAAAATTACGAGAAATATGATAATATAATCTAAATGATTAATTATTTGATTTTTATATATAAATTAGTATTTAATAGATTAGGAGGAAGAGATGAGCGAAATAAATAACGTTGAAAATAATAGGGAATCGGTAAATTTTATACAGAAAATAATTAATGAAGATAACATAAAGGGGACATATAACCAAAGAGTACATACAAGATTTCCTCCAGAGCCAAATGGATTTCTTCATGTAGGTCATGCTAAATCAATATGTTTAAATTATGGATTAGCAAAGAAAAACAATGGCATATTTAATTTGAGATTTGACGATACAAACCCTACAAAAGAAGATGATTCTTATGTAGAATCAATTATTAAGGATGTTAAATGGCTTTGCCCAGATTGGGAGGAAAGGATATTTTTTGCATCAGATTATTTCGACAAAATGTATGATTATGCGATTGAATTGATAAAAAAGGGATTGGCATTTGTAGATGATTTGTCAGCTGATGAAATAAGAGAATATAGAGGAACATTGACGGAGCCTGGAAAGGAAAGCCCATATAGAAATAGACCTGTTGAAGAAAATTTAGCTTTGTTTGAAAATATGAAAAATGGTGTATATGGTAATGGAGAAAAAGTTTTAAGAGCTAAAATAGACATGGCATCTCCGAATATTAATATGAGAGATCCTGTAATTTACAGGATACTTCATGAAGAACATCATAACACAAAGGATAAATGGTGCATATATCCTATGTATGATTATGCACACCCATTAGAAGATGCAATTGAAGGAATAACTCATTCAGTATGTACATTAGAATTTGAAGATCATAGACCTTTTTATGACTGGGTTTTAAGTAATATTGATGATTTTAAGAAGAATCCTACTCAACAAATTGAATTTGCAAAACTATATTTATCTAAAACAATGATGGGTAAAAGATATTTAAAACAAATGGTTGAAGAGGGTTATGTTGATGGTTGGGATGACCCTCGTATGCCTACTATTGCTGGGTTAAGGAGAAGAGGATATACTCCGGAAGCAATCAATAATTTTTGTGAATCAATTGGAGTTTCAAAAGCTCAAAGTGTGGTAGATATAGCTATGTTGGAATTTGCCATAAGAGATGATTTAAGTTTAAAATCACCACGTACAATGGCAGTACTAGATCCTATAAAATTAGTTATAACAAATTATCCTGAAGGTAGGGTTGAGTATGTTGAAGCTGAAAATAATGCTGATAATCCAGAAATGGGAAGTCGTATGATCCCGTTTTCCAGAGAAATTTATATAGAGAGAGAAGATTTCATGGAAAATCCACCTAAAAAATATTACAGACTTTTCCCGGGAAATGAAGTTAGACTAAGAAATGCTTATTTTGTAAAATGTGAGGATTTTGTTAAAGATGAAAATGGAAATGTAATAGAAGTTCATTGCACATATGATCCAGAAACAAAAAGCGGCTCTGGCTTTACAGGCAGAAAGGTTAAGGGTACAATTCATTGGGTATCAGCTAAACATTCTGTTGATGCAGAAGTTAGATTATATGATTATATGATGGAAGATGAAGAATATGATAAAACTAATTTCTTGGAGAAATTAAATCCATACTCAAAAATAATACTTAATAATTGTAAAGTTGAACCTACTATGAAGGAATGTTCAATAGGAGACAGATTCCAATTTATGAGACATGGATTTTTCATAATAGATGAAGAAACTTCAGAAGAAAAATTAGTATTTAATAGAATAGTATCATTGAAAAGCAGCTATAAAAGGTAGAGGGACAAAAGGGGTTTTTTATGAATATAGACGAAATAATACGAAATAGCTTGTTAGAAAATAAGTTCATATACGGGGTTTTTACTACTCCTAGGAATAAGGGAGAAAATCCTTATAAAAAAATAGTTGCTAGACCTTTAATTATGAAGAGTGGAAATATTATTCAATTTGAGAAATTAACTGACACTAAAGCATTTCATAACAATTTGAATTTTGAAGATGCCTTAAGGGAAATTTTAGAGTTAATTAAAAATGAATACAAAAATATTAATATCTTCACTTTAGATGCAGATTATCAATTATTAATAAGCAAAAAAGGCAGTATTAAGGTAATAGAAAAAGAACCAACAAAAGAATTAAATATTGAAAATCATAATAAGAAAAAGCAGTATATTATAAATGAAAATGAGCCTTGTGAATTCCTAACATTACTTGGTGTTATGAATCAAAAGGGTCAAGTATACGCGAAGAAATATGATAAGTTTAAACAAATAAATAAATTCCTAGAAATTGTTGATGACTCATTGAAGGATATAAAAATTAATGATGATTTTATGATTATTGATTTTGGATGTGGTAAAGCTTATTTGACTTTTGCTCTTTATTATTATTTTAACGAAATAAAAAAAGTAAATGTTAAAATTATTGGATTAGATTTAAAAGATGATGTTATTAATTTTTGTAATGAAACTGCTGAAATGTTAAAATTTAATAACCTTAAATTCCAATATGGAGACATAAAGAATTTTAATTATAAATCAAAAATTGATATGATTGTTACACTTCATGCTTGCGACAATGCAACTGATGCAGCATTGGTAAAGGCTATAAAATGGAATACTGATATAATATTATCAGTCCCATGTTGCCAGCATGAATTTTATGATAAAATAGACAATAAATCATTAGAACCAATGCTTAAACATGGTCTTATTAGAGAAAGAATATCATCACTTGTAACAGATTCATTAAGGGGTTTGTTTTTAGAAACAAAGGGATATAAAGTTCAATTGTTAGAATTTATATCTTTGGAACATACTCCTAAAAACATATTAATTCGAGCAATAAAAATTAATAAAGATAAAGATAAAGCATTAAAACAATATGATGAATTTAAAAAAATTTGGAACTTGCAAGATATATTTATAGAAGAATATTATAACAGTTTAAAATAATTATTATATGAAAGTAGGTGTTAATATACTTACAGAATCTGTTTTTAGTGATCATGATAAAAAATTATTTGAATATATTCTAGATAATATACCTGATTCCATTACAATAGTAGATGTTAATTGTAAAGTTATTTTTTTTAATGCAACTGCAGAAGAGTATTACCACATTAAAAGAGAAGATATATTAGGGGAAGATGTATTAATATTTTTTCCAGGAGCTATATTACCTAAAGTAATTGAAAATGGAAAATCTTATTTTAACATCTATAATAGCCCTAGAAGGAACAGTTATGTGGTTTTAAGCGCTGTACCTTTATATGATAAGGAAGGGAATATTATAGGTGCACTAGCGAGAGACCGTGATATAACAGAAATCGTTAAAATCAGTGATTTATTGAACAAAACTCAACTTAGTTTATTACAACTGGAGCAAGAATACTCTAAAATTTCTTCTTTAGGTGAATCATATTTCAGTAAAATTATAAGTAACAATGCTTCTTTTATTCAAGTTATTAATTTATGTAAAAACATATCCAAAACTCCTTTGAATATTCTTTTGAGGGGAGAAAGTGGGACAGGTAAGGAATTATTTGCTAAGGCCATACATTATGAAAGTGGTAGAAAGGGTAAGTTTATACCAATTAATTGCAGTGCCATACCATCTGAACTCTTTGAAAGTGAACTATTTGGATATGAACCAGGCGCTTTTACTGGAGCCAAAATAGAGGGTAGGATTGGTAAATTTGAGGAAGCTGAAGGGGGAACATTATTTTTAGATGAAATAGGTGATATGCCTATGGGACTTCAACCAAAGCTTCTTAGAATATTAGAAGATGGTGAAGTAATAAGAATTGGTGGTCATAAACCTAAAAAAATTGATGTTAGAATTGTTTCAGCAACCAATAAGGATATAAGAGAACTTATTCATGAAAATAAATTTAGGCAAGATTTATATTATAGATTGGATGTTTTCCAAGTAAATATTCCACCATTGAGAGAAAGAAAAGGGGATATTATACTTTTAGCAAATAAGTTTTTACAGGAATTTTGTATGGAACAAGGTATAAATATAATTGAAATTCCACAAGATATTCTTAATGTATTTTATGCTCACTCTTGGGATGGAAATGTTAGAGAATTAAGAAATGTGATTCAAAGATCGGTAATATTAGCAGCTCAAGCACGTAATGATAAAATTGAAAAAAGTTATTTGCCAAGCTATATGAGAAATATAGAATTAAAGAAATCCACAAATAACATTAGTGTGTCAGAAATAAATGAATTAAAATGTGGATTAGAGGAATATATATCAAATGTTGAAAAAACAATTATTGAAAATTCATTAAAGGAAACAAATTATAATAAATCTGAAACTGCTAAACTATTAAAAATTCCAAGAGCTACATTATATTATAAAATGGATAAGTATGGAATACCTATAGATGAGTAGATAAATAATAGATAACAGTTGTACTGAAAGGATATGTATGAGTAAAATAAAATTAGCTGCAATATCTGCTTTTGGGCTAGAAGCAGTGGTAAAAAGAGAATTACAAGGTTTAGGATATGAAAATGTAAATACAGATAACGGCTGGATGTATTTTGATGGGGAAATGGAAGATATTCCAAGAGCAAATATAAACTTAAGATGTGCAGACAGAATAATGCTGATTATGGGGCAATTTGAGGCTTTAAGTTTTGAAGAGCTTTTTAATTTGACATATGATTTGCCATGGGAAAATTGGATCACAAAAGATGGTAAATTTACAGTTAAGGGTAAGTCATTGAAATCAAAGTTGTTTAGTGTTCCAGACTGTCAATCAATTGTAAAAAAAGCAATTTCAAAAAAATTATGTGAATATTATGATTTAGAGTGGCTTCCAGAAACAGGAGCAGAATTTACCGTTCAAATATCTATTAACAAGGATATTGCTACATTATCAATTGATACAACTGGTTCTAGAGAAGGTTTATTTAAAAGAGGATATAGAACTAAACATACTGATGCGCCAATAAAAGAAACAATGGCTGCAGCATTAGTATTATTAAGTTATTGGAATAAAGACAGGATTTTATATGACCCTTTGTGCGGTTCAGGTACTATTGCTATTGAAGCAGCATTAATTGGGAGAAATATTGCCCCTGGTTTAAATAGAACATTTGTATCACAGGATTGGCCTATTGTAAAGGAGGAGTATTGGAAGAAAATTAAAGTTGAAGCTAGGAAAAAAATTGATTTTGAATCAGAAATTAAAATATATGCATCAGATATAAGCCAAAAATCAATTAAGATTGCTGAAGAAAATGCAATCGAAGCAGGTGTGGATGATTGTATAGAATTTTTTGTTAAAGATGTTAATAAAATAGAGAAACCTCCATGTGATTATGGTGTTTTAATTACAAATCCTCCATATGGAGACAGAATTGGGAAATTAGAAGATATAGTAAAAATTCATAAAAAATTAGGTGAAGTTTTTGGAAAAGATGAAACTTGGTCTAATTATGTAATCACTTCAATTGAAGAGTTCGAAAGGCAATTTGGTAAAAAAGCGGATAGAAAAAGAAAATTATTTAATGGAGATTTAAAGGTATATTACTATCAGTACTACGGAAAAAGACCAGATTAGGCATAATAATCCGTTACTCTAAAGGCGTATCAATCATGTCATTCTGAAGGCGCAGCCTGAAGAATCTCGCTATTACATTTGATGAGATCCTTCACTATTGTTCAAGATGACAATCTATATTAATTTTATATTTATTATAGTTGAAATATCTTTTTATTTATTGTAAACTGTTAATATAGTTTTATTTAAATTAAATGTTAATATTTAGCTGCAATATTAGCATATAGTGAGGCAGTTATATGATAAATGAAGTTAGTGCAGGAGGTATTGTTTTTTTAAAGAATAACATTTTAATGTTAAGAAAATTTAACGGAGATTGGGTTCTTCCTAAAGGCAGAGTTGAAGAAAATGAGACTATAATGGATGCTGCTATAAGAGAAGTCTATGAAGAAAGTAAAGCAAAGGTAAGCGTAATTAAATATTTAGGTAAAATTAATTATGAATTTAATAGAACTAGCTTTAAAGAAAAAGTACATATATATAAAGAAGTATATTGGTTCTTAATGAAAGCTAGGAATATGAACTGTATCGCTCAAAAAAATGAAGGCTTTGTAGAAGTGAAATTTCTTCCTTTTGATAAAACATTAGTATTTGCACGTTATGATGATGAAAGAATAATAATAAAAAAAGCTATAGAAGATATTAAATTTCATTGTTATAATTAAAAAGGAGAGATAAAGATGACTTTTTCTTCAATAGTTAAAAATGAATTATCAAGAACTGAAATAGGTAATAATTGTTGTGCAAAAGCAGAATTAGCAGCATTAGTCAGAACTACTGGGTATATTTCTATAAAGGGATTCAATAAAATTGAAATTGAATTATCTACTGAAAATGCTGCAGTGTCAAGACGTATTTTTAAGTTGTTAAAAATATTGTACAATGCATCTACTGAAGTAATCGTCCAAAAAAGCAATATATTAAAAAAAAGAAATATATATATTATTAAAATTGAAGATGATGTTTTAAAAAAATTATTGCAAGATACAATGATTATTAAAGGTGAAGAAATAAATTTACTGGACTTTGATTTTAGTGTGCCTTTTGAAATGTTAACAAATGATTGTTGTAAAAGATCTTATATAAAAGGTTCTTTTATGGGTTGTGGTTCAATCAGTGATCCAGAAAAGTCTTATCATGCAGAATTTGTTAACAATAAAGAAGAACATAGTCAAGGATTATGCGAACTCATAAATATATATGGAATTAATGCAAAATCGATATTTAGGAAAAACTATTTTGTTTCTTATATAAAAGAATCTGAACAAATTTCGGATTTATTGGCTCTTATGGGTGCGTCAAATTCTGTTTTAAAATTTGAAAACGTTAGGGTTGTTAAAGAAACAAGAAATCGTATTAATCGAGTTATAAATTGTGAAACTGCAAACTTAGATAAGATTGTAGATACCTCTATGAGGCAAATAAAGCAAATAAAGGTATTGAAAAAATATAAAGCTATAGATAAGCTTCCAGATAACTTAAGGGAACTTGCGTACTTAAGACTTAAACATAACAATGCAAGTTTGAAAGAGCTTGGAGAAATGTTAGACCCACCCCTTGGTAAATCAGGCGTTAATCATAGATTAAAAAAAATAGAAGCAATAGCTGAAGAAATATTAGATCATGAGAAAAGAGGTAAAAAGGATGAGATCACAAAAAATAATATTAAAGAATAAGATAGGGTTGCATGCTAGACCAGCAGCTATATTTGTAAAAAAGGCTAGAAATTATGACAGCGAAATTATAATAAAAAAAGGATTTCAAGAAGCAAATGGTAAAAGTATAATAAGCATTATGGCACTTGGTGCTATGAAAGGCGATGAATTAGTAATATTGACAAAAGGTTCAGATGAAGATAAAGCTATTAATGAATTATCAGCTTTATTAGAAGCAATGGAAGAAGAAGAGTAAAAGCTAGAAATTATTGGATATATCATATGACAAAATATAGGAGATTATAATGGAAAATAAAATATTAGCGTTAGTTGACGGAAGAGAAGTAAGACAATCTGATTATAATTTATTAATGAATAATTTGGGTAAAAATGCAGCATATTTTCAAGGGGAACAAGGAAGAAAAAAGTTAATTGATGAACTTATAATGCATGAATTAATTTATTCAGAAGCACTTGATAATAATTATGAAAATGATCAGGAATTTCTAGTAGTATTAAACAATATGAAAAAGTCCTTATTGCAGCAATATGGATTAAGCAAATTAATGAACAGTATAACTGCTTCAGATGAAGAAATAAAAGATTACTATGAAAGAAATAAAAGTATATATAAAACAAAAGAATCTGTCAGAGCAAGTCACATACTTGTAGACACTAAAGAAAAAGCTGATGAAATATTAGAAGATATTACAGACGGCTTAAAATTTGAAGATGCCGCTGCACAATATTCAAGCTGTCCTTCAAAACAAGCAGGCGGAGATCTTGGACAATTCGGTAGAGGTCAAATGGTTAAAGAATTTGAAGATGCTGTTTTTGCAATGCAAAAAGGGGAAATTAGTGACCCTGTTAAAACACAATTTGGATACCATATAATCAAATTAGTTGACAGCATACCTGAAAGAGATTCTTCATTAGAAGAAGTAAAAGAAGAAGTAAGGAAAAAAGTATTAACAGAAAAACAAGATAAAGCATACAACAATAAAAAAGAAGAACTAAAGAAATTATATAAAGTAGAAATATTTGAATAAAGAAATTTTAGGGCGAAAACTTTTTCGCCCTAGTTTTGCGGATGTGGTGGAATTGGCAGACACGCACGGTTCAGGTCCGTGTGGGGCAACCTGTGCAGGTTCAAATCCTGTTATCCGCATTGAAATTCAATTTAAATTACATTCTTACAATGTATTGGTAACGGAACAACGGGGGAATTATTAGATGTTAAAAATGTATATTGCAACTTATGCCATAGATTTTGTTGCTCTTATTTACTTACTGGGATTGTTATGCAATACCAATATGTTGGATAATTCTCGTAAAAAGTCATTTTTATATGGGATCGTTCTTACGTTGATTATTATTCTATCTGAAGCTGTTACGGTACTATACAGTTATGGGAAACTCAATTCACACATCTTAAATATTTCCTGCAACATTATTGGTTTTGCCTTTGCTCCTATGGTACCTGTTATTTTAACTTCTATATTTGATACAAACATCCTTCGAAAACATAAATTGTTATTTATTCCAACATTACTAAATATTATTGCTGCCGTTTTATCACCCTCGTTAAGGATTATATTTTATTTTGATGAATTTAATCAGTATAATAGAGGAGATTATTTTTTTGTTTTTGTTGCTGTTTACATTATAAATTTATTGATTTTAGTAGTAAATACCATATATACCAGTAAAAAATATCATTACTTTATTACACAAAAAATTATATGTTTGTCTTTTTTTACTGTTGTTGGAACATGTGTTCAGCTTATGTATCCGTCTGTCTATTCTTCATGGCATTGCATAACATTATCTCTGTTTCTTTACTTTATTTATATATCAGAATTTGATATTAGTTTTGATGCATTAACTGGTCTTTATAGTCGGGCAACATATGAGAAAATAGTAACACAGATGTCAATATCAAAGGCATTTTCCGTTATTATTCTTGATATTGATAGCTTTAAAAATATTAACGATACTTACGGCCATGATTATGGAGATACGGTTATTAAATTAATTGCATCGATTATTAGAGAATCTTTAGATAGAAATTGCACTTGCTTTCGTACTGGTGGAGATGAATTTTTAATTATCTGCAATGATACAAATGAGCAAAAGATTGAATGTCAACTTAAAAGTATGATTATTGCTCTAAATGAAAAACGCAGGATTGATGATCGACTACCATCAATATCTTATGGCTACAGCATTTTCCGAGGAGGGAAAAAGCCAGATTTTCAAGAGATTCTTAAAGAAGCCGACGATCAGATGTATTATTTCAAAAAGCTTAATAAGGTAAAAGATAAATAACTACTCCTTCAACAACGTATTAATGGGATATACCCCATATTTTGTTGCAATATTCACTAATAGTTCTATCAGAGGAAAAGTATCCTGATGTTGCAATATTAATAAGAGACATTTGATTCCATTTTCGTTTATCTTCATTATACAATGAGGATACTTTTTTATGAACATCTATATAACTGTCAAAGTCAGCAAAGCACATATAAGGATCTCCTACAGTATCTGTACCTAATAAATATCTTGATAAAGATTCAAAAGGTTTTTCAGGGATTCCATGATTTAAGAAATCTATTATTTTCTTTAATTTCTCATTTTTTTGATAATATTGAATCGAGTTGTAGCCATGTTTCCAAAGCTCATCAACTTCGTAATCTTTCAATCCAAAAGAGAAGAAGTTTTCTTCCCCAGCTTTTTGAAATATTTCGATATTAGCACCGTCATATGTTCCTAATGTTAAAGCTCCATTAAGCATAAATTTCATATTACCAGTTCCACTGGCTTCTTTTCCTGCTAAAGATATTTGCTGACTAATTTCACCAGCGGGAATAATGATTTCTGCTTTGCTTACAGAATAATTTTCTATAAATACTACATTAATGTATTTTTTTATAAGTGGATTTTGATTTATATAGTCGCTTAAAGCAATTATAAGCTGGATTATTTCTTTTGCTCTGTAATAGCCAGGAGCTGCCTTGGCAGCAAAAATAAATGTTTCAGGATAAATAATTTCTGCTTTATTTTCTAAAATATCTATTATTAAACTTATTATGCGAAGAGCATTTAATAGCTGCCTCTTATATTCGTGAAGCCTTTTAACTTGTATGTTAAATATTGATTCGGTGTCCACATGAATATTGTTGTTTCTATATATGTAGTTTGAAAGACTTATTTTATTATGGAGCTTTATTTCTTCAAGTCTTTTTAGAACAGAATTGTTATCTTTATAGCAAATGAGAGCATTTAGTTTGTTAGGATTTTTGAAGTAGCTATCACCTATAAGTTCATCTAATAGACTTTTAAGTTCAGGATTAGCTTGACATAGCCATCGGCGATGGACAATGCCGTTTGTTACGTTTGTAAATTTATGTGGGCTGTATTCATAAAATTGTTTAAATATAGTTTTTTGCAAAATTTCTGAATGCAGGGTAGCTACACCATTAATGTGGTGACTTCCTATGATACATAAATTTGCCATAAGAACCCTTCCATTATTAAATATAGACATGGATTTAATTTTTTCTATGTCTTCATATTTAAATTTTACTAAATCTATAAATCTACGGTCAATTTCTAATATTATTGAGTAAATCCGAGGAAGCATAGATTTCATAATATCTTCTGCGAATGTTTCCAAAGCTTCTTGCATGACTGTATGATTTGTATAAGATACTGAATTAACTACTTGATACCATGCATCTTCCCAAGAATAGTTAAATTCATCCATAAATATCCTCATTAATTCTGGAATTATCAGTGAGGGATGAGTATCATTTATATGTATTGCCGACTTTTCACAGAAATTATGCAATGTATGATATTTTTTATAGTGGTCATTTATAATATTCTGGGCAGTAGCGGATACTAAAAAATATTGTTGTTTCAGTCTTAAAATTCTTCCTTCATTGTGGTCATCAGCGGGGTACAAGACTTTGGATATAGCTTCTCCTAAGGAGTCTTGGGCTAGTGCTTTCACATACTCACCTTGTGAAAATAGGTTCATATCTATACTGTTTAAGCTTCTAGATTCCCAAAGTCTTAAGAGGCTAACTCCTTTGCTTGAATAACCAGAAATCATCATATCGTAAGGTAGGGCTTCAATTTCAATAGCATCTAAGTGATGTATTTTTAAACCTTCATTAGTCCATTCTTCCTTTACGTAACCATCAAATTTAACTACTACTCTTTCTTCTATCCTTGGAATAAGCCAAACATCAGAGGTTGTTAGCCAATCATCAGGGAGTTCAGTTTGCCATCCGTCAATTATTTTTTGCTTAAATAGTCCAAACTCATACTTAATAGAAAAGCCTGTAGCCGGATAATTTTGTGTAGCCAATGAATCCATAAAGCAGGCAGCAAGTCTTCCTAAACCTCCGTTGCCTAGTCCTGGGTCCTTTTCTATTGAATACAACTCTTTTAGAGTAACTTTATATTCCTCTAATGCTTCAGATACTATATTTTCAAGACCAAGATTAAACAAATTATTTTTTAGAGATTTTCCTACAAGAAACTCCATGCAGATGTAATAAACTTGTTTTTCATTTCTTTCATTTATTTGTTTTCTAAATTGTTTTCTTTTTTCAGCTAGCATATCTCTGATGATAATTGAGAGAGCCCTGTATATTTGCTCAGGCTTTGCATATTGGGGGGCTATGTTCCAATATCGCAATAACATTTCATCGATGTTGTTAATTATGTGATTTTTGTTTATAGTTTTTTCAGCCATTAAATATCTCCTTAATTTATCAGATTTAAATACATATCTCTATATTTTTCAGATGAATTTTCCCAGCTGAAGTCTTTTCTCATAACTTCTTTCACCAATTTAGACCAATCATCTTTGTTTTCATATACTTTTAGTCCTCTTCTTATAGTATTGACCAGAGCTTTTGAACTTTTCTCATTAAAAGTAAAGCCATTGCCAGAGCCAAAAGAACTGTCTTTTATGGAATCTTTTAAGCCTCCAACTTCATGAACTATAGGAACTGATCCGTATCGAGATGCAATCATTTGAGATATACCGCAGGGCTCGCTGATAGATGGCATTAAAAAAAAGTCAGAACCGCCATAGATTTTTCTTGCCAAGTCATTGTTAAAATCTATTCTTACTGCTACCTTATCACGATATGCTTCTTGTAGAGATTTGAAATAAAGTTCATATTTTCTGTCTCCTCTTCCCAGGACTATAAACTGTACTTTTTCTTTAAGTATTTCCTCCATGCCCTCAATTATTAAATCCATCCCTTTGTGGGATACTAGCCTTGAAATAACAGCAATTATAGGAATATCTGCATTTTCAGATAAGCCAGTAAGGCACTGAAGGTTTGTTTTATTGTACGTTTTGTTATGTAATGAATCATAATTATATTGTTTAAATAGTGCATCATCTGTTTCTGGATTGTAAACCAAAGTATCTATTCCATTTAAAATTCCCTTGAGCTTTGAAGAGTTTTTCTGGATAATTGATGCTAGTCC
The DNA here is from genome assembly GCA_028709465.1 of Tissierellia bacterium. Classification (GTDB taxonomy): domain Bacteria; phylum Bacillota; class Clostridia; order Tissierellales; family Sedimentibacteraceae; genus Sedimentibacter. The sequence continues at coordinate 39,849 of JAQVWY010000009.1, forward strand.
GTGAGCGAAATAATCATTTAATATTTCTTCGGAGTAGCTTTTACTTACAGTGCTTATTATGTGGCTTACTTCAAAAGCAGCCTTCAGTAAATTTGCAGCTCCTTTGTATTCAATTAAGTCTTTCTCTTTGTTAGATAAATCAAAAACATCTTCTACTATAGAAAGATCAAAATTACCTTGATACTCCATGTTATGTACTGTGATTATTGATTTTATATCCCAATAGTCTTTATTAGTAAAATATTTTGTTGCTAAGTAAACAGGAATTAAAGCTGTCTGCCAGTCATTAGCATGAATTATGTGGGGGATGAAATCTATAATTGGCAATATGGTTAGGACTGCTTTTGAAAAGAAAGCAAACCGTTCACCATCGTCAAAATGTCCATAGCATTCACTTCTTTTAAAATAGTATTCATTGTCAATAAAATAATATATTAAATTATTTTCAACTTTTTTATATATGCCACAGTATTGTTGTCTCCATGCTAGTTGCACATATGTGTTTCCTATGTATTCGAATCCATCCCGGGAGCTGATTCCTTCATACAAAGGTAAAATGATCCTTACATCCATTTCATCGCTGTATTTTTTCATCAGCGCTTTGGGAAGGGAACCAGCAACTTCTCCTAATCCTCCAGTAGCAATAAAAGGAGAAGCTTCTGGCGTTGCAAATAGTATTTTAATCTTTTTTTTCATTTTTCTTCACTCCTTTTTTCTTTATTCAGCTATACTATAGAATATTTTTTTAGAAAGAAGGGACAATTTGTGTATCCCAATAATGTTCTTCCATTTTTTACGAAAGTATAAGTATCTGTTATAATTGAATCTAATTGAGTATTTTCTCCTATTTCAGTGTGTGGCATCAATATAGAATTTTTTACTACAGAGTTTTTGCCAATTTTTACTCCTCTAAAGATTATACTGTTTTCGATATTTCCATCTATGTTGCATCCACTAGCAATAATAGAATGTTTTACTTGAGCATTCATTCCATATTTTGTAGGAGGAGAATCTTTGGTTTTAGTATATATTGGACCTGTTTTTGCATAAAACAAGTTTTTTTGATTTTCTAAATTTAGAAGCTCCATACTATTTTTATAATAGCTTATTAGGGAGTCTATGTGAGCAAAGTATCCATTGTATTCGTATGTATAAATTTTTAGAGAATTTACTCTTGCAGCAAGCACATCGTGGCTAAAATCTTTAAGAATAATTCACTATTGCACCACTTTTTATTCTAACATTTTCCATTACTACAGAATCCTTTACATAAGCATTTTCATCTATTTTTACTCCAGAAAAAATTATAGAATTTTCTACTTTACCTAAAATTACAGCACCTTCTGATATGATGGAATTTCTTATTTCCGCATTGCATCCAGCATAGTGGGGTGGCCTTTCCATATGTCTTGAATATATAGCCCAGTCTCCTGATAAGTTAAAGCCATTGTCACCTAAAAGATCCATGTTGGCCTGCCAAAAACTTTCAATAGTCCCTACATCTTTCCAGTATCCTTCAAATTTGTACGCATACATTTTTTCCCCAGAATTAATCATGAGAGGTATTATATTTTTACCAAAATCCTTTGATGATGTTTCATCATTATTATCAAGTTCAAGATATTTTTTTAGCTTTTTCCAATTAAAAACGTATATCCCCATTGATGCATCAGTGCTTTTTGGATTTTTAGGTTTTTCTTCAAATTCAATAATTTTGCCATGGCTGTCAGAGTTTAATATTCCGAAACGAGATGCTTCTTTAATAGGAACATCTATAACAGATATTGTGCAGTCTGCATTTTTTTCTTTATGATAATTAATCATAAGAGAATAATCCATTTTATATATGTGATCTCCTGACAGCACTAAAACATATTCTGGTTTATAATTGTCAATGAAATCAATATTTTGATATATGGCATTGGCAGTGCCAGAATACCATTTTGAATCTCCTACACTCTGATAAGGAGGAAGTATGTGTATACCACCATTGAGCCTATCTAAATCCCAGGGTTTTCCATCACCGATATATGAATTTAATATCAAAGGTTGATATTGGGTAAGAACACCTACTGTGTCTAAATTTGAATTAACACAATTTGATAATGTAAAATCAATTATTCTGTATTTTGCTCCAAAAGGAACGGAGGGCTTTGCTATTTTTTTAGTAAGAGCGCCTAGTCTGCTTCCTTGCCCCCCAGCAAGAAGCATTACAACGCATTCTTTTTTAGTTAATATCATATATCTTTCCTCCATCTTCATATATATTTTATGTTCTATGTTTTTTTAAAAAAATAATTGATAATGGCGGTACGGTTAAACTTATGGAAGAATCATAATCGTGCATTGGTAAAAAAGAAGATATTATTTTACCTTTGTTGCCAATGCCTGTTCCTCCATATTCTTGATTATTAGAATTGAAAATCTCATAATAAATTCCATCGTTAACACCTATTGCATAATTTTCTCGTTGAATGGGAGAAAAATTTGCAACAGTTATTAATTCGTTGCCATTTTTATCTATTCTTTTAAATACGATTATATTTTTTTCGAAATCATCACTAGCAATCCATTTAAAACCATCCCAAGAATAGTCAACTTCCCAAAGTTCAGAATATTGTAAATAGAAATCATTTAATTTTTTTATGTAATAATTAAGCTTTCTATGGTATTCATAATTTAACATAAACCACTCTATTTCTTTTTCGTGATTCCACTCAGTAAACTGACCTATTTCATATCCCATAAAATTTAGTTTTTTTCCTGGATGACTCATCATATAACCAAGCAACAACCTTACAGAAGAAAACTTTTCCTCGTATGATCCTGGCATTTTGTCTATAATGGATTTTTTGCCGTGAACAACTTCATCATGGGAAAGAGGAAGTATAAAATTTTCACTAAAAGCATAATGAAATGAAAAGGTAATATTTTTATGCTTATATTTTCTGTATATAGGATCAGTTGACATATACTCTAACATATCGTTCATCCATCCCATATTCCATTTAAAATTAAAACCAAGCCCTCCTAAATATACAGGCTTTGTAACCATGGGCCAAGCTGTAGATTCTTCAGCTATCATCATGGTGTTAGGATGAAATTTAAAGATTGCTGTATTTAAATTTCTTATAAAAGAAATAGCATCTAAATTTTCATTGCCTCCATAAATGTTAGGAACCCATTCTCCTGGCTTTTTGTCATAATCTAAATAAAGCATAGAGCTTACAGCATCAACTCTAAGCCCATCCGCATGAAAAACCTCTATCCAATACATTGCGTTAGAAATTAAAAAAGAATGAACTTCGAGTTTTTTGTAATCAAACTTATGAGTTCCCCAGTTTTTGTTTTCACGCTCATTTAAATTTTCTGATTCGTATAAAAAACTTCCGTCAAATTTGTATAAACCGTGAGAATCTTTTGGAAAGTGTGCTGGAACCCAATCTAGGATAACGCCTATACCATGCTTGTGACATTCGTCTATGAAATATTTTAAATCATCTGGCTCACCAAACCGTTTGGTAGGAGCAAAATATCCCGATACTTGATAACCCCATGAGCCATCGAAGGGATGCTCCATTATTGGCATTAGCTCTATATGGGTGAAGCTGTGCTCCTTTACATAGGGAATCAATTGTTCTGCAAGTTCATTATACTTGTAGATAGATCCATCTTCTTTGAGTTTCCAGGAAGAAAGGTTCACTTCATATATATTTATGGGTAGGTCGTAAATATCTATTGATTTCTTGTAATTTTGCCAGTTTTTATCTCTCCATTCATAAGAATTTATATCATAAACTATAGATGCTGTTTCAGTTTTTGTTTGAGAGAAAAAAGCATAAGGATCTGCTTTATAAAGTTCATTAGAATCCTCATCAGTAATAAGATATTTATATAATTCTCCAGCTTTAATATCAGAAACAAAAATTTCCCATATGCCACTATTAGGTATTTTAGTCATTTTAAATTTCTTGTTTTTTCCCCAATTATTGAAATTACCAACTACGTGAATTGATTTGGCATTAGGCGCCCATACCCTAAAAACAACACCTGATTTTTCCTCTGAAGTTATAATATGCGAGCCTAGGAACGTATATGCATAATAATTAGTCCCTTGATGAAATAAAAAAATTGGTAAGTGATTAGAATTTTCTTTAAACATGACATCCCCCTTTAGTCATAATTATTTAAGTAAACTTATAATTGGACAATAATATGAATAATGCATTATATTATGATGAAGTAAAAATTTGTGGTGAAAATTGTAAAAAATATAGATGTTTGTAATTATATATACCCTATAAAAGAACATATAAAACATTAACAATCTATTTATAAATAACGGTTTAAGAGCCCATTTATTTAATAGAATATTTATAATAAAAGCTCGAACAATTTATAGGACTTTTTATTGGAATATTAGCTAAAAAAATCTAATATGCTTTCTTGTAAAAGAGTATAAACCATTATATAATACTTATATTACTATACAAAAAAGATACTTAATATATAATGGCAGAAAGGCATAATATGAATGAAAGACTTTATGATAATAAAACTATAAGAAAAGAAATATATTTTCTCATTATTCCAGTAATATTAGAAAATATATTTCAAATGTCTGCAGGACTTGTATCTGCAGCTATGATTGGGAGATTAACCCCTACTTTAATATCTGCACAAGGTATATCTGCTAGAGTTACTGGAGTTTTATGGTGTTTATTCAAAGGAATAGGAATAGGAGCAACTGTTTTAATTGCAAAGACCTATGGGGAAGGGGACGTTGCTAAATGTAAGAAAACTTTTGAACTTTCTGCATTAACTGGTGTTATCATTTCCTTCATTACGGTAATTGTTGTGTTGTTTAATATAAAAAATATTGTTGCATTTTTTACACCTGTTGAGGATACTATGTATAATGCTTCTAAATATTTAAAAATAGTCATTTTTACATCACCATTTGTTTTAATTATGGCAACTGTAACAGGGGTGTATCAGGGCCATGGAAATACAAAAACTCCAATGTTTATATCAATAGTAGTAAATATTATTAATGTAATATTAGGTTATTTACTAATATATGGTAAGTTTGGATTGCCGAGACTTGAATTAGTGGGAGCTGGTATTGCACTATTGTTATCGCAGGCATCGGGAGCATTCCTTGGATTGTTTCTTTTGTATAATAAACAAATTGGATTTTTTAGTACATATGAAAATGAAAATATTTTTAAATTAGATTTTTCTATTATTAAAGAAGTATATTCTATAGGAATACCTGCAGCATTTGAAAATATGTTTTGGCAACTTTCAGCTGTAATAATGAGTAAGATCATATTATCTTATGGAGAGATTACATTTTCAGCATATCAGTTAGGGCTTCAGGCAGAAATGTTATCTGAAATGCCTGCAGTTGGAGTAGGAATAGCAGCAACATCATTAACAGCTAATGCAATCGGCAGTAAGGATGAAAAATTATTAAAGGCTTATACGAAACAGCTATTAAAAACAGCAGCATTAATTAGTGGAATATCATCATTGTTGATTATTTTCTTTCCGGGTGCTTTTATGAATCTTTTTACTAATATTCAAGAAATAAAGGCAATAGGAATGAAATACCTTATAGCCATGGGATTTATTCAAATACCACAAAATTTATCAAAGGTATTAAATGGTGCTATTCGATCAGCTGGTTATAAAAATACACCTATGCTCATATCATTTTTTGGAATTTGGGTTGTTAGAATACCATTAGCCTTATTATTTGCATATGTTTTAAAACTTAATATAATTTTCATTTGGATTTGTATGGATATTGATCAAATAACTAAATGTATAATTAGCGCAGTTGTTTTTAAAATAAAAAAAATAAACACTATTCCTCAAATACAGGAGGCGTAAATGAATAATATAGGAATTGTAGTTGTTATTATAGTGATGTTTTTTATAATTATCATTAGCATACAATATACTTTGAATAAAATATTGCTTACTTTGAGAGAAATAAAGACTATATTATTGTATAAAGATAAAAATAGAGAATAATTTTAGCTATTTAATCCATAATATATTTAATTATTAATTTTTTGTGGAGGAAGTAATGGCAGAAAAAAAGAAAAAAGAACTTACACAAGATGATATTATGAAGCTTGAAATAGCAAAAGAAATTGGGCTTATAGAAAAATTAGAAGAATTGGGTTGGGGAGGTCTTACTGCCAAGGAAACTGGGCGAATAGGGGGGCTCATGACAGCTAAAAAGAAGAAAAGGAAGAAACAAAATGGAAGCTAATAGCTATAAAGAATTTTCACAAATATATGATTTGTTAATGAATGATATGAACTATAAAAAATGGACATCCTTTATAATAAGAAAAATAGGAAATAAGAATAAAATATTAGAGGCTGCCTGTGGTACAGGCAGTATAACTTCGATTTTGTCTGAAAATAATTATAATGTTACTGCATTTGATTTATCTCAGGACATGCTTATGAAAGCTTATGAGAAAACGAGAAAAAATCCTAGTATTAAATTATTAAATCAAAATATGATAAATTTTAAAATTGATGATAAATTTGAAGCTGCAATATGCTGTTGTGACGGTGTAAACTATTTAAATATAGATGAAGTTTTATTGTTTTTTAAATCTGTATATGAGCATTTATTGCCAGATGGTCAGTTTATTTTTGATATTAGTACAAAAAATAAATATATAACATTATTACAAGATACATATGTATACGATGATGGTGAAATATTTTATGTTTGGGAAAACATACTAGACTTAGAAGAAAAGAAAGTTGATATTGAAATAAATTTTTTTATAAATGATAGGAATAATAAATATGATAGAATTAACGAAATTCAAATTCAGTACATATATGATATTGATGAAATAGTATTGTTATTGCAACAAGCTGGATTTCATGATATAAAGGTATATGATGATTATAATGAAGAACCAGTAAAAGATTCCTCATTAAGAGCAGTGTTTACATCCAAGAAATTATAACAACTCTGTCATTAATATGAAAACTAAATTATCTGTCATTTTGAACCGTAGGTGAAGAATCTCACTTAAACATTTCAGGAGATCACGCAGTCTCATTCACAAAAATATTTTCTCCCCTGGTCGTATATTTTTGGAATTAGTTGCGAATGACCTACCGCTATTTTTTAGGAAAAACACTCTAAAAAATAGGGTTAGGGCATCTTTCACTGCCGTTCAGTATGATAGATCAGAGCTTTTAAAGACAAGATACTAGAAAGGTAAAGGTAAAGATAATAAATATGGATTACATGATAAGAGCTATAGACAAAAAAAAGTCGTTTAGAATATTTATGGTAAAATCAACAGATACAGTTGAAACAGCAAGAAAGTTTCATGAAACATCACCAACAGCATCAGCAGCTTTAGGAAGAGTGTTAACAGCTGGATTAATGATGGGTTATATGATGAAGGGAGAGAAAGATAGAATAACCTTAAGCATAAATGGCGGAGGACCAATAGGAACGTTGCTTGCAGTAGCCGATAATAAGGGAAATATAAAAGGATATGTTAATAATCCTAATGTGGAGTTAGATTTAAAACCAAATGGAAAGTTAGATGTTAGTGGAGCAGTAGGATTAGATGGCAAAGTAACAGTAATTTTAGATACAGGATTTGGTGAACCCTATGTGGGAAGTACTGACTTAGTTACTGGTGAAATTGCCGAAGATATTGCATTTTATTATTATTTATCAGAACAGCAAAATACTGCAGTTGCACTAGGCGTACTTGTAGATATAGATTATAGCATAAAATCTGCAGGAGGATTCATCGTTCAAACACTACCTTTTATAGAAGATGAAGATGTTTTGATTTTAGAAAATACTTTAAATAATATTAAATCAGTTTCTGAATATTTTGATAATGACAAAGATGTAGAAGATATAGCAAAAGAAATATTTAAAGATTTTGATATAGAAATATTAAATAAGATACCAGTTAAGTTTAATTGTGATTGTTCTTATGAAAGAATGGAAGGAGCATTAATATCACTGGGGAAAAAAGAATTGAAGAAAATAATAGAAGAGGATGGACAAATTGAAACAGTTTGTCACTTCTGCAATAATAAGTACCTTTTTAGAGGAGAAAGACTAGAAAAGTTGTTGGAAAACTAAATTAATGGAGAACTTCATTTATGTTGCTGTTAGGTTGTTCTTGTATATTTTTTATTAGCGTTATATATTAAAAAATATAGCGAATTGGAGTTATGGAATGAATCAAATTCGAAATATTTATTTAATTAGGCATTATGTTTTACATGACAATGCTGTGATAATATGAAATAATAGGGGAGGGTATATATGGTTTTTTTTAAAGAATTCAAACAAGTAGATAAAAGTAAGAATAATATTATACTAACAATTGTATCAGGTGTAAATATTAATTCTAAATTACTATTATCAGATGGGGAAATAGTATATACAAACAATAATAAATTAAATTGGGAGAACTTAATAAAAGCTATTCCACAAGATAACAAAAGCCAGATGATTACTGTGGGCGATGAAAAAGTTTATATTGAATTTATGAGGCAGAAATATAACATAGTAATATGTGGTGCAGGTCATGTTTCAATGCCTATAATAAGTATGTGTAAGCTTCTTGATTTGCCAGTTACAGTAATAGATGACAGATTAGCTTTTGCCAATAATGCAATTAATGGTGGCGCAGATAAGGTTATTTGTGAATCTTTTGATAAAGCATTAGATCAAATTAAAGGTGACAGCGGTACTTTTTTCGTTATAGTTACAAGGGGACATCGCTACGATCAAGTTTGTTTACAAAAAATTATAAATAAGGAAAATGCCTACATAGGAATGATTGGGAGTAAGTTGCGCGTTAAAAAGGTTTTAGGCTATTTAGAAGAGCAAGGCATTGATAGAGAAAAATTAGATAAAGTATATACACCTATTGGATTAAAAATAGGTGCTGAAACACCTGCAGAAATAGCAGTATCAATTATGGCGCAAATAATAGAAGTAAAGAATAAAAAAATTGGAAAAAGTACTTATAATGATGAATTATTAGATTGTATTTTAGGTGAGAAATATAAGGATATACCTAAAGCAATAGTCACTATTGTTTCAAGAAAAGGATCAGCACCAAGAGAAGTAGGAACTAAAATGGTGGTTTTGAAGGATGGTACAATGGTTGGAACGATTGGCGGTGGATGCGTTGAAGCAGATTTAAGACGGCATGCCCTCACTAGTATGGATAACAATGAAAGTAAGTTAGTGCATTCTGATATGACTGGAGTAGATGCAGGGGAAGAAGGGATGGTTTGTGGAGGAGCGTTAGATCTATTTATTGAACCACTATTATAATAATCTAAATATTCTCATAGATATCCCCTTTAAACCTTATTCAGCCGTTGTATGATGGAGAATATGGTCATAAGATTATTTTAATATGAATAATAATATAAAGGCTCACTATGAAAAGGTTAAATCAACATTTCAATAAAATTGGAGGTTTTAATGAAGGAAATTAAAATAGTAGATGCAGTAGGTCAAGTGCTTTGTCATGATATTACTCAAATAATTAAGGACGTAAAAAAGGGTGTTATTTTTAAAAAAGGGCATATCATCAAAGAAGAAGATATACCTGTATTGCTTTCTGTGGGAAAAGCTAATATTTATGTATGGGAAAAAGAAGAAGGAATTTTGCATGAAAATGAAGCAGCTGAAATATTGTATGGATTATGTAAAAATGATTATATGAGACCTTCTGAAGTAAAAGAAGGAAAAATAGAAGTAATTGCTGATGCAGATGGTTTATTTAAATTAGATGTAGAAAAGCTTTGTGAAATTAACAGCCTTGGTGAAATGATTATTGCTGCAAGGCATGGTAACACAGCGGTTAAAAAAGGAGATAAGCTAGCTGGTACAAGAGTTATTCCTTTAGTAATTGAAGAATATAAGATGAAAAAAGCACAAGAAATTGGTGCTGGAAAACCAATTATGGAAATTATTCCATTTAAACACAAAAAAATTGGAATAGTTACAACTGGTAGTGAAGTATTCAGCGGCAGAATAAAAGATACTTTTGGGCCTGTAATAATAAGCAAATTTTCTGAATTTGATACAGAAATACTTGGTCAGACTATAGTTAATGATGACAGGAAAGATATAACAGATGCTATTATATCTTATATAGAACATGGCGCTGATATAGTAGTATGTACTGGTGGTATGAGCGTAGACCCTGATGATCGTACGCCAGGAGCTATTAAGGATACAGGTGCTGATATAATAACATATGGAGCACCGGTATTACCAGGAGCCATGATGTTAATTTCATACTATGATTATAATGATAAGAAAATTCCTATTCTAGGTTTGCCTGGTTGTGTCATGTACAGCAAAAGAACAATTTTTGATATAGTTTTACCTAGAATTATGGCTGATGATAAAATAGTAAAATCTGATATTTATAAGCTAGGACAAGGTGGCTTATGTCTCAATTGTGAAGTGTGCACATATCCTAATTGCGGATTTGGGAAAGGTAATTATTAAAATCGTACTATTCTTGTCAATGCTATGAAAAACATTACTATCCTGTCATTCTGAAGGTGTAGCCTGAAGAATCTAACTTAAACATTTGAGGAGATCCTTCACTTCCGTTCAGGATGACAAATATTTTCAATTCGTTATATTTTGTCGAGAATAACGATTCTTGATAATATAAATATATAAAAGATAGTGTAAAGTAGCCTATGAAAAAATAGGGTCAAAAAAATTAGGCTCACATGAACCTAAAAATCGCAAACAAGGAGATTGTGAAATGAAAAAAATTATAAGTTTATTATTAGTAGTTATTTGTGTGTTTACATTAGTAGCTTGTAGCGACACTAGTACCGATCAACCAAACGCTGATCTACAAAATACAATTCTGTTAGCCGCAGCAGCTAGTTTGAAAAATTGCATGGAAGATGAAATAATACCATTGTTTGAAGAAAAAAATTCTAATGTTAAGGTTGAAGCTACCTATGACAGTTCAGGAAAATTGCAAACTCAAATTGAAGAAGGAGCAGATGTAGATGTATTTATGTCAGCAGCCATGAAACAAATGAATGCGCTAAATGAAAAATCCTTAATTAAAGATAATTCTATTGTAGAATTATTAGAAAATAAAATAGTGTTAATAGTGCCAAAAGATTCTGAAAAAGAAATAAAATCCTTTGAGGAAATACTAAATGCTGATACAATAGCTGTAGGAGATCCTGAAAGTGTACCAGCAGGTCAATATGCTAAGGAAGTATTCGAAAGCTTGAAAATTTGGAATGATGTATTAGCAAAGTCAAGCCTTGGAACTAATGTAACAGAAGTGTTGAACTGGATTGCTGAAGGCAGCGCAGATGCAGGCGTTGTTTATTCTACTGATGCAGCCTCAAATGAAAATGTTCAAGTTGTTTCAGAAGCTCCGCAAGGCAGTGTTTCTAAAATAATTTACCCTGTAGGAATTGTAAATACTACTACGAAAGAAGATAGTGCAAGATTATTCGTGGAATTTTTACGAAGTCAAGAAGTTATAAGTATATTTGAAAAATACGGTTTTTCAGTTAATAAATAGATTATTAATGTTAGAAATAGGAGGAACTATGGATTATTCTCCAATATTAATTTCATTAAAAACTGCATCATTATCAATAGTAATAACATTTTTTATAGGTATTTTTGCAGCTAAATGGGTAGTGGAACTTAAATCTCAAAAGGCAAAGATAATTATAGATGGATTATTGACAATGCCTTTAGTACTGCCTCCAACTGTATTAGGTTTTTTTATACTTTATATATTAGGGGTAAAAAGACCTTTAGGAAGGTTATTGCTAGAATTTTTTAGCGTAAAAATTGTATTCTCCTGGTCAGCTACTGTGATAGCAGCAGTTGCGGTATCATTCCCTTTAATGTATCGTTCCGCAAGGGGAGCTTTTGAACAGGTTGATAAAAATTTTATACAAGCTGCCCGAACGCTTGGTATGTGTGAAAGAAGTATATTTTGGCGTATTATAATGCCTCTTGCATTGCCAGGGGTAACTTCAGGAGGAATTCTTTCATTTACTAGAGGCCTTGGGGAATTTGGTGCAACTGCTATGATAGCAGGAAATATTGCTAATAAAACAAGAACCCTTCCTTTAGCCATATATTCAGAGGTAGCGGCTGGGGATATGGAAGGTGCCTATGAATATGTGGTAATTGTTCTAATTGTATCATTTATAGTATTGTCTCTAATGAATTATTTCACAATAAAGGAAAGCAAATATTCTAATAAGGATGTTATTAAATGAGTTTGAAGGTAAGGATCAAAAAGAAATTTAAAGGTTTTTTATTAAATGTTAATTTTGAAGCATGTTGTGATAATGGGGAATATTTAGGTTTATTAGGCTCCTCTGGAAGCGGAAAAAGCATGACATTAAAATGTATTGCTGGCGTAGAAACCCCTGATGAAGGATACATTGAGTTAAATGGAAGAGTAGTATTTGATTCAAATAAAAAAATCAATATAAAACCACAAGAAAGAAATGTTGGATATTTGTTTCAAAATTATGCCTTGTTTCCCCATATGACAGCTGAAGAAAATATAGGAATAGGTTTAAAACTTTCTAAAAAAGAAAAGAAATATAAGTTAAATGAACTGATAAAAACATTTAAATTAGAAGGATTAGAGAAAAAATATCCATCCCAGTTGTCGGGAGGGCAGCAGCAAAGAGTTGCTCTTGCTAGAATTCTAGCTTATGAACCTGATGTTTTATTGTTAGATGAACCATTTTCAGCTCTTGATACTTATTTAAAGGAAAAACTGCAAAACGAAATATTAGATTTTTTATTAACATATCATGGCATGGTAATCATGGTGACTCATAGCAGAGATGAAGTTTATAAATTTTGTAAAAATCTTTGTATTATAGATAATGGCAAGATGATTTTAACAGGGAAAACAAAGGATATTTTCAAGCAGCCTAAATTACTCAAAGTAGCTAAACTTATAGGATGCAAAAATTTTTCTAGTTGTGAAATTTTATCTTCCAACAGTATATATGCTATTGATTGGAATCTAAAGTTGAAATTAGAAAATAGCTTGACTGATAATTATGATTATATAAGTGTTAGAGAACATACTTTTAAAATTTCTGATGAGGATGAGTTTAAAATGGGGGAAAATATTATCGAATGTAAAATAATAAAAGTAATTGAAGAAGTATTTGAGTATATTATTGTATTTGAAAATATAAATAATAAGAAAAATAAGGTGCCTATTTGGTATAAGACTAAAAAAGATGAGTGGGATAAAAGAAAAGATAAAGACAGATTGTTTCTAAGAATTCCTGAAGAAGCAATTTTGTTAATTAAAAATAGCAACTGATAGTTGCTTTTTGTTTTAAAAAATTTATTTATAGTCATTAAAGTATTTATCAAAAATTTTTTTCGAATAATTATTTAAATCTCTTGTAAAAAATTTGTAGTTTTTCAAAAACTCCATGCATTCTGGAGTTAATTTAGAGCCTCCTCCTCCTGCTCCTCCAATTTTTCTGTCTAATAACTTAAATCCTAATGCCTCCTCTGAACCTTTAATCATTCTAAGTGCTTTTGAATAAGACAAGTTCATTTTTTTAGAGGCTGCGTTTAATGATTCATATTCTTTAGTAAATTCTAGTAATGTTAAAACTCCAGGTCCAAAAAAAATTTCCTCTTTTGCTAATCTAATTTGAATTGCACAGTGTAATTTTTCCATAAAATGAACTCCCTTTAATAGTTTATATTATTTTATCATATATACTAAATTTTGCAATTATATCTTAAATACTATATATTAAAGTGTAATAAAAAATAGTATAATTACTCATTATAATATTAGGAGAAAAAAATGAATCCATTTGTACCAAATAAAAAACCTCGATATGTAATTATAGATTATAGAGCAAGTCAGAATATAATTGATTACTTCCTAAAAAAGGGTATTAATACAATAAAAACTGTAAAATGCATTGATTTACAGGAAGGAGTAAACGGTCATCCAGATATGGTAATTCATCCAATTGATGAAAAAACCTTCATTGCAGCACCAAATGTGTATGATTATTATAATGAGGTTTTAAGTAATACAGGAATAAAAGTTATTAAAGGTGGAAAAACTCTATGTAGAAACTATCCAGAAGATATAGCATATAATGTAGCAAGAATAGGGAGATATGCTGTGCATAACACACATCATACAGACCAGGTTTTAAAATATTATTTGGAAGAAGCAGACGTAAAATTTATTCATGTAAATCAAGGATATGCGAAATGTTCAATGGCAGCATTAGGAGAAAATAAGGCTGTTACATCAGATATATCAATACATGAAAAACTTAAATCATATAATATAGACTGTATGTATATAAATCCTGAAATTGTACATTTAAAAGGCTATAATCACGGATTTATTGGAGGGGCAACAGGTTTAATAAGTGAAAATATTTTTTTATCAACAGGTGTAATTAAAGATAATGACATACTAAATCGTTTAAAAAAATTTATTTTTTCTTCAGGCTATATGTATGATGAAGCTTCTAGCGAACAAATAATAGATTTGGGATCAATAATACCAATAATATAACCTCCCTGAGAGAGGAGTGACCAAGTGGAGCTATTATCATTAGAAATTAGTAAAAATGAAAATCCAGTAATAATTAATAATATTGAAATTATTACAAATATAGATGAAAGTGATATTAACATAGAAATAATAACTAAAAGTGAAGGAAATTATAGAATAAAATATACAACAGAAAATATATTAAGTAAGAGAAAAAGTATAGACAAGATAGTAAGTTGTATTACTAAACTGCTTATAGAACATACTAAAAGTGAAAGCAGTATTTATTTGAAAGAAAATTATTTTTATTTTGATGATGAAGAGTTTGAGGAAATTAGAGTTACAATAGAAGATGAAATTTGCAATGATTTGAAAATACAGCTAATAATAAAAAATAAACTTAATGAAGTTATAGAAAACTCTGATATGATAAATATAAATGGGTTTATAAAATTTAGATTAAAATTTATAAACCTTTATATAATACAAATAGTTGAAAAATCAATTGATAATTATTTAATGAAAAAAGAGTATCTTGATTTCATGAATATTATCAAATATCTTACCGAATCAGAAGAAAAAGATTATGATTTAATAAATATATTATACAAAAACAAAAAACTTCAGTTGTATGATACTAATATGCAAAAAATAACATCAATTGGAAATAACGAAAACATAGAAGTGGCTCAAGAGCTTGATGGAAAAATATTTAATTATGATGAATCAATAATTAATATTCTATTATCAGTATCACCAAAAAAAATTAAGCTTCATATAAATAATATTGGTGAAGATGATGTCGTAATTAAAAATACTGTTGAAATAATCAATAAGATTTTCAGTGAAAGAATAGAATTATGTCATGGATGTAAATATTGTGCTTTAATATAATATTAGAATAAATAGTATGCCCAAAAGGCATACTATTTAAGAAAACAATAAGATTTATTATGTAATATTATATTAACATTTTAACATTAATTTAGCATTAAAGGTAGCGGGGAGGAATACATATGTCATTTTTAGTACTTGGTACATTAATTATTTTGACAATATCAGCGGCAATACATTTAGTAAATATTAAAGAAAATGTTTAAATAATGAATCAAATTTAAAAAAGCTCACATTTGTGAGCTTTTATACTTTTATTAATCTATTTTATCAGCCATTATTTCTGTCCATCTTTTGGAATAAAGATCAATAAATTCTTTAGGATCTCTGAACATTTCCATTTTTTCAATATCTTCATTAGGAATATTAAATGCGTGATTTTCTAATAGTTCCTCATTAACTTCTTTTAAAGCCTCTGTATGAACAGTTGAATACCATACCTCATCAATGTTTCTTAATGTTGCTTCCTTTGAAGTTAAGAAGTTAATAAACTTTTCAGCTAGCTCTTGATTTTTTGTTGTTGTAGGAATAATTGCTGCATCAATCCAGATATTGCTACCCTCCTCTGGAATAATAAAATCAAGATTTTCATTCTCTGACATGGCTGAAACTGCTTCACCTGACCATACAAGAGCCATATCAGCTTCTTCATTTATCATAATATCAGGAGCGCCATCAGTTATATACGCCATTACAAGGGGCTTTTGTTTTAACAATAAAGCCTTTGCTTCATCAAGTTCTTTTTCATTTACAGTGTTCATAGAATAACCTAGAAGTTTAAGAGCAGCTGCAAATGAATCTCTTTGAGAATCCATCATTATTATTCTTTGATTATGTTTTTCATTCCATAACAAGCTCCAACTTTTTTGTGAAGTGTCTACTGCATTTTTATTGTATAAAATACCTAGTGTACCCCAAAAATAGGGTACTGCATATTCGTTATTTGGATCATAGGGCTGATTTTTAAATTGTTCACCCACATATTGGAAATTTGGTATGTTGTCAAAGTTTAATTTATTAACCATTCCTTCATTGATCATTCTTTCAATCATATATTCTCCAGTAATTATTACATCATAGTTAGATGCTCCAGCTTTTGCCTTAATATACATTTCTTCAGGGGTTGAATAAGTATCATATTTAATAGTTACATTATTTTCTTTTTCAAATTCTGAAATAAGGGTTTTATCAATATAAATATCATAGTTTAAAACATTTAAAGTTTCTTTTTCTTCAGTACTGCAACTAGTTAATGATAGGATTATTATTGATAATATTAATCCTAAAAATATTTTTTTTCTCATATTAATACCTCGCTTCTCTTTGATTTTTAGTTTTTGACTCTAAATTAGATCTTTTATTAATAATTAACATTAATATTAATACTACTGTAAGCATAATAGTTGATAATGCATTTATAGTAGGACGCACCCCTCTTCTTGCCATAGAGTAAATTACTATAGATAAATTAGTAACCCCTTCTCCTTTAGTGAAATAGCTTATGATAAAATCATCAATTGATAAGGTGAATGCAGTTAAAAATCCAGTGATTATACCTGGCTTAATTTCTGGTATTATTACTTTTCTTATAGCATACATAGGCGTAGCCCCTAAATCTAGGGCTGCTTCAGTCATGTTTTTATCAAGCTGCTTTAACTTTGGTAGTATTGATAAAATAACGTAAGGAGTGCTAAACACAATATGTGATATTAGCATGGTATTAAACCCTAGGTCCATATTAAAGGAAATATACAATATCATTAAAGATATACCTGTTACTATATCAGGATTTACTACAGGCAAATAATTTATATTCAATACCAGAGATTTCATATTTCCTTTTAAACTATTAATTCCTAATGACGCTATTGTTCCTAATATAGTAGAAATAATCGATGAAATAATAGCAATGGAAACAGTGTAATAAAGTGCAGTTTTAATATCTCGGTCTTGAAACAACTCAATATACCATTTCAATGAAAATCCTGTCCAATTTCCTCTAGATTTTGATTCATTGAAGGAATAAATTGCAAGAACTATTATTGGGGCATAAAGAAATATATACATAATTAACATATAAATTCTAGATAAATACTTTTTCATAATAATCTTGCACCACCTTCTTTATCAACATCAAACTTATTCATAATAGACATAGAAATTAAAATAATCAGCATCATAACTATTGATATTGCAGAACCAAAGTTCCAATCTCCATTTAATATAAACAGTTTTTCAATTAAATTACCAATCATCATATTTTTATTTCCGCCTAATAACTGAGGTATAATAAATGTGCTAACAGCGGGCATAAATACCATTATTATTCCTGAAATAACACCAGGCATACTTAAAGGGAAAATAATTTTTTTAAAAACTGTCTTTTTGTCAGCTCCTAAATCAGCTGCAGCTTCTATTAATTTATTATCAAGTTTGCTTAATGCTGTATAAATGGGCAATATCATAAATGGTATAAAATTATACACCATACCCATTACCGTAGCACCTTTTGTATATAATAAATTTAATTTAGGTAAACCTAAAAAACCTAAGAAATTATTTATTAAACCATTATTACCTAATATAGTCATCCACGCATAAGTTCGAAGTAGCATATTCATCCACATAGGCAATATACAAAGAAATAAAAGAGTATTTCTTTTGGATATATGAGCATTAGAAATTATATATGCGGCTGGATATCCCAATAATAAACAAATAACCGTTGATATTGCAGCAAGCCATATGGAATCAAACAGAATATTCACATACATTTTTTTAAAAAATAATTCGTAATTTTCTAAGGTGAAATGAATTGTAGTAACTCCATTGGAATCCTTTGAGGTTATGCTGTACAACAAAACGAGGAACGAAGGAAATAAAATAAAAGTTACTATCCATACAATATAAGGATAGGAAAAATATTTTGTTTTATCTTTCATATTTAAACCTCCTTAACCATAATGTGTATATCATCAGGAGTCAAAGATAATCCAACAGTTTCTCCAACGGGAGCTTTAGCAGTAGAGTGAACTAAAAATTCAAATCCACTTACATCCACAATCATTTCATAATGAACACCTTTGAATGTTACGGATTTTACTGTACCTTTAAGTAAACTATTATCAGCATCGGATAATACTAAATCTTCAGGGCGTATAACTACTTCTACTTCTTCACCTCTACCAAATCCAGTATCAACACATTGAAATTTTTTGCCTAAAAATTCAACTAGGTAATCATTGTGCATTATTCCATCTAATATGTTACTTTCACCTATAAAATCAGCAACAAATGCATTTTCAGGCTCATTGTATATATCAATAGGAGAACCCATTTGTTGAATTACACCTTCATTCATAACAACTATA
>JAQVWY010000148.1 GCA_028709465.1 Tissierellia bacterium
AAACCAGCAGCATATCGGGTTTCAGCCGATCGAAATAATCTGCGAATCCCATCATAGCTAACCCCATAGTTTTAGATATACCTGCCGGGGTATCAGAGCTCAATAATATTTCCACCTTTTCATCAATGGTTATTCCGTCGCTTTCTATTTCTTTATAGGTCAATCCAAACTCAGGTGACAAATGCATTCCCGTTGCCACCACGCGGACATCGAACCCTGATTTTGCCATTAGCTTTAAAATAATAGGCTTTAGAAGACCATATTCAGCCCTGGTTGCTGTTAATATGCTGATTTTCTTGTTTTTACTCATAGTTCTATCAACTCATCTTCTCTAAAATCCCTTATGGCCACTTGTCCGATTACTTCAAACCACTTCATGGGGCTAACGCCATATCCCGGTCTTTTTACTGTGATATTGTTTTCAGTAAAAACTTCACCCTTTTTTATCTTACAATTGGCAACAATACTTTACGTGCAATAGCCATGTTTTTCTGTTCTGATGCAGCAGGTTTTTTTTCACCACTGCCTAAAGAGGCTTCCACATTACGAATTGCGCTAACCATGGCGCTCAATTCCTCTGGTTCTAAACTGGCTTTATGATCCGGTCCCTCCATATTTCTATCAAGGGTAAAGTGTTTCTCTATTATTGTTGCACCTAAAGCAACAGCAGCTATCGGCACTTCTATTCCTTTAGTATGATCTGAATACCCCACTGGAATATTAAACATTTTTTTAATTGTATTCATTGCATTTAAGTTTACATCTTTAAATGGAGCAGGATATTCTGTTGTACAATGAAGCACTGTGATTTCACTAGCCCCATTTTCCCTTAATATAGATAGTGCTGCTTTGATATCTTCTATTGTACTCATTCCTGTTGATAGTATAACTGGCTTATGTAATTTAGCTATTTTTATCAAATAGGGCAGATTTGTTATCTCGCCTGATGGTATCTTCCATCTTTTCATATCTAAGCTATTTAAAAAATCAATACTATGGAAATCAAATGCTGTAGATAGAAATTCTATTTCCTTTACCTTACAATATTTATTAAGTTCTATAAATTCATCAAAAGACAGTTCTAGCTTCTTTACCATATCAAGTTGAGATTCTTTAGATGAAGTATTTTTATTTTGATATTGAGCTTTTGGTGCATATCGAGAAACCACTTTTTCAGATATAAAAGTTTGGAACTTAATAGCATCAGCACCAGCACCTTTGGCCACATCTATTAACTTTTTCGCTAAATTAATATCACCGTTATGATTTACACCAGCTTCTACAATTATAAAAACACTCATAAGGATTTAACCTCCTTACACGGATTGCCGTAAGCAACTACATTCCCTTTTATATCTTTTAAAACTACACTACCCATTCCAATAATAGTATTGGAACCAATTTTAATCTGTTGTCTTATAATGCTTCCAGCTCCAACATGAGTATTCTCTCCAACTTCTACTTCTCCACAGAGCACTGATCCAGGAGCAATATGACAAAATTGATTAATTATGCAATCATGCTCTATAGTAGAGGCAGTATTAATTATTGAACCATCTTTAATAGATGTACCAACATTAACAACAACATTTTTTCCAATAAAAATACCCCTCTCCATCTTTACCTGATTGCTTACAATAGCTGTTAAATCTATGATATTAGGTATTTCAAACCCAATTGTCTCAAGCATTTTATATAATTTGATGCGAAGCGATGGTTTAGCAATACTGCCAACTGTCACAAAAGCAGAATGATATCCATCATGATATAGCTTTGATAAATCATCGTCACAACCAATTATAGGTATCCCTAAAATGCTTCCTCCGTTGTTTTCATTTTTATCTATAATGCCAATCTCCGAATATTCATTTGATGGAAGAATACTGTCCAAAACAGACTTGCAATGCCCTCCGCCACCAATTAAAAGTAACTTTTTATTCATCACATTCTAGCCTTCTTCTCATCTCTTCCATCGCATCAAGTTGTCCCATATCCAGCCAATTATTTTCTCCTATGGGATAAACGCCTACTTTCTCACCAGCCTGTTTAAACTTTTCGATAATATCTGGAAAACCTATCGCCTGGTTGTCTTCTAATCCCTTCACAACCTCAGGTTCAACTATATACATACCCGTATTTGTAAAGAACGATAATTCTGGTTTTTCTTTCATATTCTCTATTTCGCCTCGTAGTCCGATTTCAATAACTCCATAAGGTATCGTAATCTTTTTTAAGGAGCAAACCATTGTGATTAAATTCTCTTCTTTTTTGTGAAACTTGTATATCTTTTCATAATCCTCTTCAACTAGAATATCGCAATTAGATAAAATAAATGTGGAATCAATTATATCTTTAAGAAGGCTCAAGCCCCCTCCGGTACCTAATGGTTTTTTTTCATCCACATATGTTATTTGATAATCTTTTTCAATTTCATTAAAATAAGCCTTAATCATGTTTTTCTTATGGTTTACGACTAAGAAAAAATCCCGACATCCATATTTGTTAAATCTATTTATGATATGCTCTGCTATGGGTATTTCTCCGATCGGAATTAAGGGCTTAGGAAGTATCTTCGTATAAGGATAGAGCCTTGTCCCAAATCCTCCTGCCATCACTACTACTGGAATATTTAGATCCTTTTTTACCCCAACGTCTCCATCATTAATAAATACTACTGAAATTATTTCATTTTCGTCATTCAATATGGGCAGTGCTTCTATAGAATACTTTTTCATATATTCTTTCGCTGAGGCTTTTTCTCTTTCTTTTAAATACTTTGGATTATAATTTGCAATATCTTTTACCCTAGCTTCCAGGTTTCCTTTTTTAAGGATCCACCTTCTGATATCACCATCTGTTATCGCTGCAACTAATTTTCCTTCTCGGGCAACGAATAGAACTTTCTTTGCTATTTTATCTAATAGAGCCATCGCCTCAAGCATTGTGCATTCTTCTTCTATTAAAAAATCTTTAACTTCCATGCTTTTCACCTTTTATCAGACAGTATCTATAACTTTTCAAGATTATTTAAACATTCAACCACATACATCACATCTTCTCTGCTCAGATTTGAGCTACAAGGAATATTTACAACATGTTCAAGATAAATCTTGGCTTTTTCTATCTTATAAGCTTGGCTGCCTATATAGGGCTTTTGATCACTGATCAGCCCCCATATGGGTCTTGATTGAATTTTCTTTGTTGCCAAGTATTTGATAATCTCATCTCGATTAAGAGGATACTTTTTATCACAATAAAGAGAATAAAACCAGTAGTTTGGTCTTATTTCATCTTTAAAATCTAAGATTGTCAGTCCCTCTATATCCTTAATTCTTTCTTTATATAAATCATAGTTTTCTTTTTTAATCTTTATAAAATCTTCAAGCTGTTCCAATTGCGCCAGGCCTAGAGCCGCTTGCAAATTCGTCATACGATAATTATAGCCAATCTCATCATGAGTGTAGTAGATCTCATCGCTTTTGGCTTGTGTTGTAAGATGCTTTGCTCTCTTTAGTAAATCCTCATCATTAGATACAATCATCCCGCCACCACCGGTAGTAATTATTTTATTTCCGTTGAAAGAATACACGCCAATGTTCCCAATGGTACCGGCATATTTACCTTGATATTGCCCTTCTGTATAATGTGTCCCAAGAGCTTCGGTAGCATCTTCAATTACTTTTAAATTGAATTCCCTCGCTATCTCCGTAATCTTTACCATATCGGCCATATTCCCAAAAACATGAACAACTACTAAGGCTTTGATATGTTTCTTTGTTCTATTATTAA
>JAQVWY010000067.1 GCA_028709465.1 Tissierellia bacterium
GGTCATACAGCAGGTGATGTTGTATTAAGGATGATAGGAGATATATTTAAGAAAAGTGTTAGAGAAAATGATATTGTAGCTAGGTATGGTGGTGAAGAATTTGCAATAATATTACCTAATACTTCTGAAGAAGAGGCCGTTGTTTTAGGCGATAGAATAAGAGATACTATTGAAAATACTTATTTCGAAGGTGAGGAAAACCAACCAAATGGCAAAATAACTATTTCGGCAGGAGTTTCATGTTATCCAGATAAGGCTAAAAATAAAAAAGAATTAATAAATATGGCTGATGACGCATTGTATAGAGCAAAATTTTTTAATAAGAATAGAGTTGAAAGCTACTATTCTGTTTTAGAAGAATTAAAATCTGATATTGATGAAAGACATATTGATTTAATAAGTTCAATTAAGACGTTAATTAGTGTAATTAACGCCAAGGATCGATACACATATGCCCATACTGATAGAGTGGTGATTTATTGTGAATTAATGGCTAATTATTTAGGTTTATCAGAAAAGGATAAAAAAAAATTACGTTACGGAGCATATCTTCATGATATTGGGAAAATACAAATTTCTAAAGATATATTAATTAAAAAAGCAAAATTAACAGAAGAAGAATGGGAAATTTTGAAGGCTCATCCCCAAAATGGTATAGATATAGTTAAACCTGTTGAAGCTTTAATAGATGTATTACCTCTTATTCATCATCACCATGAAAGACATGATGGAACTGGTTATCCTGATAAGTTAAAGGGTGAGGATATTCCATATTTAGTTAGAATATTAAGCGTTGCGGACAGTTTTGATGCAATGACATCTAATAGACCATATCACGATAGAAAAAGTTATGATGAAGCAATTCAAGAATTAAAACTTTGCAGTTCAACACAATTTCATCCGGAAACTGTTATAGAATTCATTAATATGTTAGAGGAAAATAAAGATAGAATAGATTTTAAATAAAGAGAAAAGGGGACACACCTTTAGGATAGTAAGTCTACGTGGTATAGATCTAAAGGAAAGTCCCCGATTTTGTAAATGATAAGGTATGGGGACAAACTTAAAGGTGCGTCCCTCTTCCTAATACTTATGATATATTTTATTTGTTTCATATTTTGGTTCACATGTTAAATGAAGTCCAAGTTTTTTGAATGTTTGCTCATCAACTTGTGATAAAAGTACAGTTGAATGAACATCACAGCATTTTAATTTAGGTAGCTGCTCAAGAGCAAGCTGTGCAACCTCGCTATGTGAAGCACTTACAGAAAGAGCAATAAGTATTTCGTCTATATGAAGTCGAGGGTTGCTGCTACCAAGATATGAAGTTTTCAGTGTTTGTATTGGTTCAATAGCCTCTGGTGAAATTAGGTGAATTTTATCATCAATTCCACAAAGAGTTTTTATTGCATTTAATATGGCACCAGCAGATGCACCTAATAAATCAGAAGTTTTGCCTGTAACAATTTCACCGTTTGGAAGTTCTATGGCAACTGCGGGATGCCCGGTTTCTTCTTCACGTAATAAAGCAGGACTAACAACCTTTCGATCTGATTCTGAAACGCCTGCCTGTTTCATCAATAATTCTAATTTAAATACTTCATCTTTTGTAGTTTTACCAAGCTTTAAATCGCAAAGACTTTTGAAATATCTTCTTATTACTTCTTGATTAGAGGCTTCCTTACATATTTCATCATCCATTATACAATTTCCTACCATGTTTACGCCCATATCAGTTGGTGAATTATATGGATTTTTCCCAATTATATTTTCAAATATAGCATTTAAAACGGGAAAGATTTCTATATCTCTGTTCTAGTTTACAGTTACTTCTCCATAAGCATCTAAATGAAAGGGATCAATCATATTGAAATCATTTAAATCAGCTGTTGCAGCCTCGTAAGCTATGTTAACAGGATGGCGAAGTGGCAGGTTCCAGATTGGAAATGTTTCAAATTTTGCATAGCCAGCATTTATTCCTCTTTTATTTTCATGATAAAGCTGTGATAAACATGTTGCCATTTTTCCACAACCTGGTCCAGGTGCAGTTACTATAACCAATGGTTTTGTAGTTTCAATATAATCATTTTTCCCATATCCTTCATCGCTGACTATATGTTTTATATTGCTTGGGTAACCTTCTATTATATAATGTATATATGATTTGATTTTTATATCTTGTAGTTTCTGGCGGAAACGATCAGCTACTGCTTCACCTGAATATTGAGTAATAACAACAGAGCCAACTAAAAAACCAAGACTTTGAAATTCATCAATAAGTCGAAATACATCATCATCATATGTAATACCGAGGTCGCCACGAATTTTGTTGCTCTCTATAGCTGAAGCACTAATTGTAATTACGATTTCTGCTTGATCTTTTAATTGTTCTAACATTTTTAATTTACTGTCTGGTAAAAAACCTGGCAGCACCCTAGATGCATGATAATCGTCAAATAGCTTACCGCCAAATTCAAGATAAAGTTTATTATTAAAACGAGCAATTCTTTTTTTTATTTGTTCAGATTGCATCTTTAAATATTTATTATTATCAAATCCAATTTTCATTTGTAGTCTCCTCGTACTGTATAGGTTTGGGGACACACCTTTAAGATTGTTAGCCTGTGTGGTTATTCTTAAAGGAATGTCCCCGTTGCATATAAAAAAGTATATCATTAACAGAAATTAAATTCAACTGATATTTATGGCTTTTATTATTTTAATATTAAATCTGAATAATCAACATTTTGTGCCATTCTAAACCGTAAATGAAGAAGCTCAAGAATTTCTTGATTTAATAACCTGTGTTATATATAATAATATTTTGGGTATAAAAGATATTGATATAATTGAAAGGACATAATAAAATGAATGGTGAAATGAAGAAAAATTTTCTTTTTAGCAACCGCAGCTTAATGAACTTATTAATACCCTTGATGATTGAACAGTTGCTTGCAGTTGCCGTAGGAATGGCAGATTCAATTATGGTTGCAAGTGTAGGGGAGAGTGCAGTGTCTGCTGTATCTTTGGTTGATTCAATAAATATTTTGCTTATTAATATTTTTGCTGCTTTGACAACTGGAGGTGCAGTTGTTGTTGGTCAATATATAGGACAAGAAAAACATGACATGGCATGTGAATCTGGCAAACAACTTATAATATTTACAACATTAATATCTATTATTGTAATGGTAATTATGTATATAGGTAGAGGATTTATATTAAATGTTGTTTTTGGAAGCATTGAGCCTGATGTTTTTTCTTATTCTAATACATATATGCTTATTGTTTTTGCAAGCATCCCATTCATAGCATTGTATAACAGTGGTGCTGCATTATTTAGGGCAATGGGAAATTCTAAAATAACAATGATTACCTCTATTATTATGAATGGAATAAATGTTATAGGGAATGCAATATTAATATATGGATTTAATATGGAAGTAGCAGGAGCAGCTATTCCAACTTTTGTTTCAAGAGGAATTGCAGCGGTAATAATAGTTATGTTGCTTAAAAATGAATCTCTCATTGTTCATATTAAAAAACCATTTAAATATAAATTTAATAAAGTATTAGTTAAAAAAATATTACACATTGGAATACCTAATGGTATTGAAAGCAGTATGTTTCAGCTGGGTAAAATAATGTTGTTAAGTGTAATTGCTAGCTTTGGAACTGCTTCAATAACAGCAAATGCTGTTGGAAATGCAATTGCTTCTTTTGAAATATTGCCTGGTATGGCAGTTGGGTTAGGTCTGGTAACTGTGGTAAGTCAGTGTGTGGGTGCAGGGGATTATGAACAGGTAAGATATTATACAAGAAAGCTGCTTAAGTATACATATGTATCATTAATAATTATTAATGCAGTTATTATATTAGCATTACCATACATTATTAAAATATATAATTTATCATCGGAAACGGCAGCAATGGCTAAAGAAGTAATTATTTTTCACGGTGTTAATGCATGTCTCACATGGCCTTTATCTTTTACATTGCCAAATACTTTAAGAGCATCTAATGATGTGCGCTATACTATGGTTGTTGGAGTGGCTTCAATGTGGATAGTTAGAATTGGTTTTGGTATTTTATTATCTAAATATTTTAATATGGGAATGTTTGGTACTTGGGTAGCTATGATAATTGATTGGATTGTCAGAAGTATTTTCTTTATAATTCGTTACAAAGGTCATGAATGGGAGCTCCTTTGTCATTGATAAAAAGGAATGTATCCGAATGGAAAAAATAGCAATTCATTCACAAAACAATTGATTTTAATTAATAAAAATGATATTATGAATATATATTAATTTAAAGAAGGTATGAAAATGGATAAGTTAGAATTATTAAGATATGTTGATTATACTCAGTTAAAGGCTTTTGCAACTTGGGAGGATATCAGGAAACTATGTGATGAAGCGATTGAATATAAAACCGCTTCAGTATGTATACCACCTTGTTATGTGAAAAGGGTACATGATAATTATAATGAGAAAATTAATATTTGTACAGTAATAGGCTTTCCTTTAGGATACAGTACTACTGAATCAAAGGTGGAAGAATGCAGATTAGCATTGAATGATGGTGCTAGTGAAATTGATATGGTTATTAATATTTCAGATGTGAAGAACAAGGATTTTGATAAGGTTGAAAAAGAAATTGCTGCTATAAAAAAAGCAATTGGTGACAAAATATTAAAGGTTATTATCGAAACATGCTATCTGACAAATGAGGAAAAAATTACATTATGTGAAGTTGTAACTAGATCAGGCGCAGACTATATTAAAACATCTACAGGATTTGGAAGCAGCGGTGCGACCTTAAATGACATTAAACTGTTTAAAAAGCATTTAGGCTCTAATATAAAAATCAAAGCAGCTGGAGGAATAAAAACATTAGAAGATATTGAAAAATTTGTTCTGGAAGGCTGTTCCAGAATTGGTTCTAGTTCTGCTGTTGAATTAGTAAAAAAAGAAACAGCAAAGTAATACTGGTTCCAAATGAAAGGAGGATTTAAATAGAACTTAAAATTTAAGCTTTTTAATAAAAAATTATGTATTTAATTTAGGGAGGATTATATGAAATTAATGAAAAGGTTAGTAAGTTTAATTTTAGTACTAGCATTAGTGTTTACTTTAACTGCATGTACTACTGAAAAACCAAAAGAAGATACAAATAAAGAATCATCATCAGGTGAAACACCTGATAAGTCTAAGGAAGAAGCTCCAGCAGAGGGTATTGAGCTTGCTTTAATAACTGACGTTGGAACAATTGATGACAAATCATTTAACCAAGGTGCATGGGAAGGCGTGGAAGCATACGCTAAAGAATTTGGAAAAACATACAAATACTATAAACCAACTGAAAAATCGGATTCTGCTTATATTAACTCTATAGAATTAGCAGTTAAAGCTGGAGCGAAAGTTATAGTTTGTCCAGGATTCTTATTTGAAGTACCTATTCATACTGTTCAGACTCAATATCCTGATGTAAACTTTATAATACTTGATGGTGCTCCACATCCAGATGGTGATTATACACCAGATATAGCAGACAATACATATTCTATATTCTATGCTGAAGAAGAAGCAGGTTTTCTTGCAGGTTATAGTATTGTAAAAGAAGGCTATACTAAATTAGGTTTCATGGGTGGCATGGCTGTTCCAGCAGTTGTACGTTTCGGATATGGATTTGTTCAAGGTGCTGATTATGCAGCTAAAGAATTAGGATTAACAGAAGATGTTCAAGTTAAATATACTTATGTAGGAAACTTTGATGCTACACCTGAAAACCAGGCAAAAGCTTCTGCTTGGTACAATGAAGGAACTGAAGTTATATTTGCATGCGGCGGTGCTGTAGGTAACTCAGTTATGAAAGCAGCTGAAGCAGCAGGAAATAAGGTTATAGGTGTTGACGTTGACCAATCAGGCGAATCTGAAACAGTTATAACATCTTCTATGAAGAACTTAGCAAAATCAGTATATGATGCTTTAACAGCTTACTATGCAAATGAATTCCCAGGTGGAACTTCAGTGTCATTAGATGCAACTGTTGAGGGTGTTCAATTACCAATGGAAACTTCAAGATTTGAAAAATTCACACAAGCAGATTATGATGCTATCTATGGAAAAGTAGAATCTAAAGAAGTAGAAATATTAAATGATGCAGATGTAGTTGAAAAATCTGGGAAAGCTGCTGAAGAAGTAACTGCAGCGGATATTCCTGTTGAACAAGTTAAAGTTGAAGTAATTAAATAATTCATTTTTAATATTAATAATTAGGGGACACCTCTTTGCGGGGACATTCCTTCTGACTTAAACAATAGATTTCTTACAGGAAGGTGTGTCCCCATTCCTTATAGACGTTTTTTCGGAAGGTGTGTCTCCTTTCTTTAAATAAAAGGTTAGGTGGTGCTTGTATGGAGTACGTAATTGAAATGAACAATATTACTAAAATATTTGGTAATTTTAAAGCTCTTGATGATGTTACCTTCAAGGTGAGAAAAGGTGAAGTTCATGCACTGTTGGGAGAAAATGGTGCTGGTAAATCTACATTGATGAGCGTTTTATTTGGCTTATATCAAGCAGAAAAAGGTGAAATTTATATAAATGGAAAATCTGTTCAAATTAATAATCCTAATGATGCTAACAACTTAAATATTGGAATGGTTCATCAGCATTTTAAATTAGTTCATAATTTTACAGTACTTGAAAGCATAATACTTGGCAGAGAAACTGTAAAAAACGGTTTATTAAAAAAAGATGATGCAAGAAAAAAGGTAATGGAGCTTAGTGAACGCTACAAATTGAAAATAGATCCAGATGCACTTATTTCAGATATTACTGTTGGAATGCAACAAAGAGTTGAAATTTTAAAAATGTTATATTGTGATAATGATATATTAATTTTTGATGAGCCTACGGCTGTCCTTACGCCACAGGAAATCGAAGAATTAATGAAGATTATGAAATATTTAGTTAGTGAAGGAAAATCAATTATTTTTATTTCTCACAAATTAAATGAGATTAAAGAGGTAGCTGACCGCTGTACTGTTTTGAGAAAAGGTAAATGTATAGGAACTGTAGATGTGAGCACAACAACTAAAGAACAAATGTCAGAAATGATGGTGGGACGTAAAATTAATTTTAATATAGAAAAAAAAGACATTAAAACTGGAAATGCAGTATTAGAAGTTAAAAATCTTACTATTAAAGCTAAAAATTCAAAGAAAAATGTAGTCAATGATGTATCCTTTGAAGTGAGGAAAGGCGAAATTCTTTGTATCGCTGGTATAGATGGCAATGGTCAGTCCGAACTAGTATATGGAATTGCAGGGCTATTGCCTATTAATGACGGAAAAATAGTATTAAACGGTAAAGATATCACAAAAGAATCAATTAGAAAAAGATGTCTTTCTGGTATGGCTCATATACCTGAAGATAGACATAAGGATGGATTAGTTTTGGATTTTGACCTTCAACAAAATGCGGTTTTGCAAACATATTACGAACCGAGATTTCAAAATCATGGACTTATTAAATTTAATGCAGTAAAAGAGTATGCTAAAAAGTTAATTAAACAATATGATATAAGAAGTCCGAGAGAAGAAGATTCCATAGTTAGAAACATGTCAGGTGGTAATCAGCAAAAGCTAATAATTGCTCGTGAACTTGACAGAGACCCTGAAATTGTTTTGGCAGTTCAACCTACTAGAGGTCTTGATGTAGGTGCAACGGAATATATCCACAAACAACTGATAGCTCAAAGAGATGAACAAAAAGCAGTGCTTTTATTGTCCTTGGAATTAGATGAAGTTATGAATGTAAGTGACAGAATACTAGTTATATATGAAGGTGAAATAGTTGGAGAATTAAATCCAAAAGAAATTACTGTAAAAGAATTAGGGCTTTATATGGCTGGTTCTAAAAGGGGTGTGAACTATGAAAAAAAATCATAATATATTGGAACTAAAGGGCGCATCAAGTTTTTTTGCTGCTTTGATGGCAATTGTTGCAGGTTTACTTTTTGGCCTTGTAATTTTGCTTTTGAGCAATGCAAAAGAAGCTTTCCCAGCATTTCTTACAATATTAGTTGGAGGTTTTTCTGCAGGGGCAAGAGGAATCGGTCAAGTGATATATTATGCAACACCAATAATTATGACAGGTCTTTCTGTTGGCTTTGCATTTAAAACAGGCCTTTTTAATATAGGGGCTTCTGGACAATTTACATGTGGTGCATTTATAGCAATTTATATAGGAATTAAATGGACTTTTTTACCTCCAGAAATACATTGGCTGGTTGCTCTCATAGGTGCCATGATTGCTGGGGCAATATGGGGTTCGGGACCTGGTTTATTAAAAGCCTTTTTCAATGTTAACGAAGTTATAACATCTATTATGATGAATTATATAGGAATGTATCTTGTGAATATGACTATAGTTAGAACAGTTTATGATGCTTTGAAAAATCAATCTAAGTCTGTGGCTAAATCAGCGGTATTACCTAAAGCAGGTCTTGACAAACTTTTTAATACAAACAATCTTAACATTGGCATAATTATAGCTATATTATCTGTAATAGTCATATATATAATATTACAGAAAACTACCTTTGGTTATGAATTAAAAGCATGCGGAAGTAATAAAAATGCCAGTAAATATGCAGGCATAAATGAAAAGAAAAGCATTGTGTTATCTATGGTAATTGCGGGGGCCCTATCAGGTCTTGGAGGAGGATTATTATATCTTTCAGGATCCGGTAAATATTTGCAGGTATTAGATATTTTAGCACCTGAAGGATTTAACGGCATTTCTGTTGCATTGCTGGGTATGTCACATCCAATTGGGATATTATTTTCAGGTTTGTTCATTGCTCACTTAACCGTTGGAGGTTTTAATATTCAGCTTTATGACTTTGTACCTGAAGTAATAGATATGATAGTAGCAGTCATCATCTATTGCGGAGCATTTGCTTTATTGTTTAAACATTTAATTATTAAATTTACCAGTAAGCCTAGTTTAGATTCAGATATAAATAATAAAAAAGAAAATGAAAAATTAAAAGAGAATATAAATAAATTAGTAATAACAGAAGAAACAGAAAATTTAGATAATCAAAAAAAAGATAATAAGGAGGAATTAT
Source organism: Tissierellia bacterium (assembly GCA_028709465.1). GTDB lineage: Bacteria > Bacillota > Clostridia > Tissierellales > Sedimentibacteraceae > Sedimentibacter. Next base: position 9,142 of record JAQVWY010000067.1, read on the forward strand.
AATGAATATTATTTATTTTGTAGCACAACAGACTATGTTTTTTGCAATTCCTCTTTTAATCGTTGCTTTGGGCGGTATGTTTTCTGAAAGAAGTGGTATTATCAATATTGCATTAGAAGGAATTATGGTTATAGGAGCATTTGCTGGTATTGCATTTATCAATGTTACTCAAAATTCAATGAGTGGCCAGGTTCTTCTTTTATTAGCGGTTTTGGTTGCGGGTATATCAGGTGGTATATTTTCACTTTTTCATGCCTTCGCATCCATAAAGTTAAAAGCTGATCAGACAATAAGTGGTACCGCATTGAATATGTTTGCTCCAGCTTTTGCGATATTTGTTGCAAGAATGGTTCAAGGAGTTCAGCAAGTGCAGTTTACAGATACGTTCCATATTAGTAAGGTGCCTTTTTTGGGAGATATACCAGTTATTGGACCTATATTATTCCAAAATAGTTATATAACAACATATGTTGGATTGTTAATAGCACTTTTATCTTGGCTAATTATAAATCATACTAAATTTGGTTTAAGGCTGCGTTCTTGTGGTGAGCATCCACAAGCAGCAGATTCAGTTGGAATAAATGTATATAAAATAAGATATGCAGGTGTATTTATATCTGGTATATTAGGAGGGATAGGTGGTCTTGCCTTCGTAGTACCAACAAGTACCAACTTTAATGCAACTGTTGCTGGTTATGGATTTCTTGCATTGGCAGTATTGATTTTTGGTCAATGGAGAACAAAACGAATATTCTTTTCAGCATTCTTTTTTGGAATAATGAAGACATTCGCTTCAGCTTATTCTGGAATACCAGTATTAAAGGATTTACCGATTTCCAATGAAATATATAAAATGATTCCTTATATTGCAACCTTAATAGTTTTAACATTCTCTTCTAAAAATTCACAAGCACCTCGAGCAGAAGGTATACCATATGACAAAGGTAGTAGATAGAGATCCTTCATTTTGTTCAGGATGACAGCATTGAAATAAACTGTGAATATTTATAATTATTATAGATAGGGGACTTAAAGTGAAAGATTTTGTATTGTTTGAAAATGTATGCAAATATTATAGAATGGGCGAGTTAGAGATACCTGCTGCTTTAAATGTGAATTTTAAAATAGCAAAAGGTGAATTTTGCATTATAGTTGGTCCAAGCGGTGCAGGAAAAACAACAATTTTAAATATGCTTGGTGGCATGGATTCATGTGACAGTGGTATCATACAATTAGATAACAATAAAATTAGCGGATTAAATGAAAGGCAACTTACAGATTATCGCAGATATGATGTAGGATTTGTTTTCCAATTTTATAATTTAATGCAAAATTTAACTGCTTTGGAAAATGTAGAATTAGCTTCTGAAATTTGCACAAATCCTCAAGATCCTAAAGAGGTTTTAAAACAAGTAGGGCTAGGGGAAAGAATGTTAAATTTCCCTGCTCAACTTTCTGGTGGTGAACAGCAGCGTGTTTCCATTGCTAGAGCCTTAGCTAAAAACCCCAAAATTTTATTATGTGATGAGCCAACTGGAGCTCTTGATTATAACACTGGAAAAAATATATTAAAATTATTACAGGACAGTTGTCGCAATACGGGCAAAACAGTAATTGTTGTAACTCACAATTTAGCATTGACTCAAATGGCTGATAGAGTTATTCATGTTAAAAATGGCACTGTTATAAAAATAGAAGAAAACACTAACCCTATACCAGTGGAAAGGATTGAGTGGTAGCTTTGAATAAAACGTATCTGAAAATTATATTTAAAGAAATCAAATCTAGTTTTGGAAGATTTGCAGCTATATTTGGAATTGTTGCTTTGAGTGTAGGCTTTTTAGCAGGATTGTTGGCAACTACACCAGATATGAAAACAACTGCTGATGAATTTTATGATAATAATAATATGTCGGATATAATTATTAAAGGTACAATGGGGCTTACTGACAAGGATATTTATACCTTGTCTTCTTTATATGAAGTAGAAAAAATTATGCCAGCATATGTTACTGATATATTGTTAGATACTGATAGGGAAGTAATTACATCTAGAATTTTTGGAATTCCTTTACTTAATAATAGTAGTGAAGTTGGGAACATCAATAAATTAGAATTATTGTCTGGCAGAATGCCTGAAAATAATAATGAATGTTTAGTTGAAAAAAGCCATGGGGAGATTTTTGAAATTGAGTTAGGAACTAAATTAAAAATATCTAAAGAAAATGAAGACTACGAAGATATTGATGATACTTATGATGTGAAAGAATATACTGTTGTGGGTATAGTTAGCAACCCTTCTTATTTTTCCATAGAAAGTGAAAGAAGTTCAGTAGGGAATGGACGTATTGGAGCCATAGTATATGTAGATGAAAGTGCATATGCCCTTGATGTTTATACAGATTTTTATATTAAAGTGTATGGAGCTTCAAAATTAACTGCATTTACTGATGAATATGAAGATTATATAGAGAAAGTTACTGACAAACTTGAGGAGGTAGGTAAAAAGCAATCGGAAATTCGCTATAGCGATATTAAAAATGAAGCATATTCTAAATTATTCGACGCGAAAAAAGAGTATGAAGATGGAAAATTGGAAGCGGATAAGGAACTAGGAGATGCTTATCAAGAAATTGAAGACGGGAAAATTGAGTTAGCAGATGGCTTAAAAGAATTGGAAGATGGTAAAAAAGAATTAGAAGATGCAAAGGCAACCTTAATTAAAGAAACCCAAAATGCACAAAAAGAAATTGATGATGGATATAAAAAGCTAGCAGATGCAAAAATTGAACTTGAAGATGGAGAGAAAGAATATCAAGATGGTTTAAAAGAACTAGAAGATGGAGAAAAGGAATATGCTGAGGGTTTAAAAGAACTAGAAGACGGTAAAAAAGAATATGAAGATGGCTTAAAAGAATTTTTGGAAGCTGAACAAGAATTAAAAGATGGTCAAGATGAATTTGATAAAGGAGAACAAGAATATTTAGATGGTGTAAAAGAGCTGGAAGATGGCAAAAAAGAAATTGAAAAAGGAAAAAGGAAATTATCCTCAGCTAAAAAACAGTTGGAAGAGGCTGAAACAGAATATGAATTGGGATTGAAAGAATTCACACAGCAAAAATCACAGTTTAATGATTTGATGGTCCAAGTGTTGGGAGCAGTTAATAGTGTAGGACTTAATTTCTCTTCCTCAGACGAGCTTATTGCAGCATTAGAACATGAAAGCTATGAACCTGTCACAACTGGAACTTCAATATCTGGCATTGTTACTGGAATCCTTGGTGGCATGAGAGCTGAAATTCAAAATCAAATAGATTATCTAACATTAATTAACACTGGAACAGAAAGTGAAATTGCAACAATTAAAATGCTTCAAGAAACATTAAACAGTATGCCATCTAACGCTAATGAATTGTTATATAGCTGGAAGGCCATTAAAGAAGGAGAAGCAACTTTAAATGAAGCTAAAAGTCAAATAAATTATGGTTGGAGTGAATACGAAAAGGGAAAAGCACGGTTAAATAAAGGCAAGAGGAAAATAAGTGAGGGAGAAAATGAATTAGAAAAAGCAAAATTAGAAATTGAAGAAAATAAAATCAAATTGGAAGATGGATGGAAGGAACTAGAAGAAGCGCGAATAGAATTAGAAGATGGAAAGAAAAAGTTAGATGAGGGTTTCGCTGAAATAGAAGATGCCCGCCAAAAATTAGATGATGCTTATGTTGAATTAGTAAATGGACGAAAAGAATTAGATGACGGCTGGGAAAAATATTACGATGGAATTGAAGAATTAAAAGAAGCGGAAGAAACTTTAAAAAATGAAATTGCAAAAGCAAATAATGAAATACTGGATGGGGAGAAGGATTTAATCCAGGGTCAGCTTGATTATGAGGAAGGTGTAAGAGAGCTAGGGGATGGAGAAAAAGAATATTTAGATGCAAAGGCTGATGTGGAAAAAGAACTTAATGATGCTCTAATAAAAATAACTGATGCAGAAAAAGAAATAGAAGACATTGATAAGCCGAAATGGTACGTGTTGGATAGAAATTCTAATGTTAGCTATGCTAGCTTTTCTAATAATGTTGAGAAAGTAGCTGATGTTACAAAAGTATTTCCTGTATTCTTCTTTTTAATAGCAGCTTTAGTAACCTTAACAACTATGACCCGAATGGTTGAAGAAGAAAGAACTCAAATAGGTACTTTAAAAGCATTGGGGTATAAAAAAGGTGCCATAATTTCTAAATATATAGTGTATTGTGGACTTGCCAGCACTTTAGGCAGTATAACTGGGTTAATAGTTGGATTTAGACTGCTTCCAGTAATAATATGGAATGCTTATAGATCAATATATAGGTTACCTGATTTATCAAATGTATTTTTGTGGCAATATGCATTACCTGTGGCTCTAGCTTCAATAATAAGTACATTAGCTGTCACAATTTATGTTTGCTATAACTCATTGAAGGAAAAACCATCAACATTAATGCTGCCTCGAGCACCAAAAGTAGGTAAAAGAATTATATTAGAGAACATAAATTTTATTTGGTCTAGAATGACGTTTACTCAAAAGTCAACTGCAAGGAATATTTTGAGATATAAGAGACATTTTTTTATGACGGTTATTGGAATTGCAGGATGTACAGCCTTGGTTCTCGTTGGCTTTGGTTTACTTGATTCAATTGATAGTGTTGCTAATACTCAATTTATAGATTTATTTCAATATGATTTAACAGTTCAATTAGAAGAAGAATTTAATTTAGACAATGATGAAATACTTCATGACTTTTTAGAAAATCAAAGTGAATACTATGTGAAAACCTATACTGAAAGCGGATATGTAATTAATGGAAAAGAAAGATTAGCAGCTAATATATACGTTCCAGAAAATTCAGATGAAATTTTAAAAGCAGTAAATTTAAGGGATAGGAAGAGCTTAAATAAAATTATATTTGATGATAATTCAGTTATAGCTTCAGAAAAGCTGGCAGATGAATTAGGCATTAGTGTAGGAGAAAAGTTAGTTATTGAAGATGTGGATGGAAATAAGGCTGAATTTGTATTAACAGGCATTACAGAAAATTATGTAGGTATTTATGTGTATATTAATAAAAGTGATTTTATTGAAAAATATAATAATCCATTGACTTTTAATACATTGCTTATAAAAATTAAAGATGAACATATGGATTCAGATGAAATAATCAGAAATTTATTAAAAAGTGACAATGTAATGAGCGCGGAGCATATTACACAAATTAAAAAATCTTTTGACAATTTGCTTAATAATATTAATTTTATTGTTATTGTGCTTATTATTGCAGCAGGAGGGTTAGCGATTATAGTTTTATATAATCTAACAAATATTAATATTAATGAACGAAGAAAAGAACTTTCTACGTTAAAAGTATTAGGTTATCATAATGAGGAAGTCGCTGCATACGTGTTTAGAGAAACTACAATATTAAGTATTTTAGGTACATTTGTAGGATTATTTTTAGGTGTATTGCTTCACGCCTTTGTAGTAAAAACAGTTGAAGCTGCGAATTTAATGTTAGGAAGAAATATATCATTTTTAAGTTATATTTATTCTGCTGTAATAACATTGTTTTTCTCAATGCTAGTTAATTTAATAATGTATAGAAAATTAAAGAAAATTGAAATGGTGGAATCTATGAAGGCTATTGATTAAAATTTTTTATTCCAAAAATGGTTAATTTTTATTTTTTTAGTTATACTAATACAGTAAAAAAAATATATGAAGGAGTATTAGAATGAAAAAGAAAATAAAAATAAAAATACTTATATTAACTTTGTTACTTGCAATGTCAATGATTGTTGGATGTACAGCTAGGGACAATAATAAAGTAAATCCTCCTAACAATGTTGATAATAAAAATGGAGAAAATGAAAATGGTAAGGAAGGTGTCGGTGAAAAAGCAGAAGATGCAGTAGAAGACGCTGGTAAAGAAGCAAAAGATAAGCTTGATGCAGTTACTTCGGCTTCAATAGTAGACAGTAATACAGGTTTTAAGAATGCAATAAGTAAAAATGGAACTTGGATCATATGTACCTTAAAAGATTTAACATTTGATGAAGACCTAGTTCTTGATGGAGAATTTAAAAATGGCAAGCAAGATGAAAAAGGTAATGATATAATACAACGTAAAATTGCTCTTTATGAACAGGATGAGAACAGAACAGTAACTAAAAGATATTCACTTACTGCACCTAAATTGACCATTAACAGTCCTAATGCTAGAATTCAAAGTGGAACTTTTAAAGGAGATTTATATGTATCAGCTCCTAACTTTGAATTAGTTGATACAAAAGTAGAAGGAAATGTTTATTTTACTTCTGATGAAGCAAAATCAACATTTAAAATGGACGATAAAAGCAGCGTATCTGGCAAACAAGAGTTAGTAAAATAAATATAATTATATAATTCCTACGGAGAAATCCGTAGTTTTTTTTATTTTAACTTTAAGGTGTTATCCTAAACCGAAGGTAAATGATTTGCTTATTAATGAATTAAATTCTAATATTATGAAATAATATTAAAAAAATATAATAGAGGAGAATATATTATGGCTAAAAATAAAAATAATAAAAAATCAGATGGTAAATTTAAATCAAAGAATATAAAACATGATCCCCAAGCTGAAAGTGCCAGAGCAGTATTTGGATTGAAGGATGAAAAAGATCGGAAGA
>JAQVWY010000068.1 GCA_028709465.1 Tissierellia bacterium
TTAATTAGAAACGTGTTCCAAATATGGAACGAAAATCAATTGTTATCAATAACTATTAATATGTAGTAGAGGTATTAATTATGAAAAAGAAAACTTTAATATTTTTTGCAAATGATATCATATGTAAAGATTTTAATACTCAACAATTAAAGGATTTTTTTGAAGATACTATTGATATAGAATCTTATACAATTAATGATGATATTGATGAAAAAAGTATTAGCGGAGATTTAGTTTTGGCTATTACTCCAACAAATATTGATCATATTAGAAATCTTTTAGTTGAAGATATAGATATTATAGGATGTTCAAGAACAATTTTAGTAGAAAAATTCAATATTTTGAAAACATTTCCTAAGGGTACATCAGCATTGGTTTATAATATTGATAAAAGAGCTGCTTTTGATCTGGCTTCTTTTTTATTGTATGTTGGTATTGATAATCTTGATTGTTATCCTTATTCTGATGCTATGGGGGATTTGCCTGATACGGAAATAATTATTATACCTACGGAATTTGAAAGTAATTGCGTTCTCGATAAAAATAAAATTATTAATTTAAACAGTAGACGTATAACAGTTGAAACATATAGAACAATTATGCTTATGATGGATATTGTAAATGAAAAGTTAGAGAAAAAATTAATAGAATATTCCTCTAAATTAACTAAAAGCGAATATTCTACATCACCAGTTACAACATATTTTAAAACAGAAAAGGTTTTAAATACTACTATAAATGAAATTGATTATGGAATTATAACATTAAACAATGAGAATAAGATTATATATGTTAATAAAGCTTTGCTTAACATGTTTAATATTAAAGATCATGTAAGTTTTCAATATTTAAGTGAAAATATTTTGCCTAAAAAAACTTTCAATGAAATATTGAATTTGAACAATGTTGACTTTAAAATAATTACTGTTGCAGAAATTAATAAGAAATTTATATTATCAAAGAAAAGCATTATACTTAATGACAATAGAATAGGTTCAATAATTACATTAAAAGATATAACTAAAATAGAAAAGTTAGAGCTTGAATTAAGAGGTTTAATTGCAGAGAAAGGCTATAAGGCTAGGTATACATTTGATGATATAATAGGAAATAGTAATAAGCTGAATAAGAGTAAAGAAATAGCAAAAAAAATGGCTGTTACTGATAAAACAATATTAGTTTTTGGTGAAAGCGGAACAGGGAAGGAAATGTTTGTACAAGCTATTCATAATTATTCACAACGAAAAAATAAACCCTTTGTTGCAATTAACTGTGCTTCTCTTTCATCTGATTTATTAGCAAGTGAACTGTTTGGTTATGAAGAAGGATCTTTTACTGGCGCTAAAAAAGGTGGGAAAAAGGGTCTATTTGAATTAGCTCATAGAGGTAGTATATTTTTAGATGAAATTGGGGATATATCAGAAGACGTACAAATCAAATTATTGAGAGTTCTTCAAGAAAAAGAAATAAGAAAGATTGGTGGAGATAATACAATACCAATTGATGTAAGGGTAATCACGGCTACCCATCGGGATCTGGAACAAATGGTTAAAGAAGGAAAATTTAGATTGGATTTATATTATAGATTAAATGCATTTACTTTAAACATTCCTCCTTTAAGAGAAAGGAAGCAAGATATTCCTTTAATAATAAAAGATATGATTAAACAAATGGATTGCCAAGAGAAGAAATTTGATGATAAACTTATGAAAATTTTTATGGAGCATACGTGGAATGGAAATGTAAGAGAACTAATAAATTACGTAGAATATATGCTTTATATGGGACAAGATATACTTACTATAGATGATTTACCACCGAATTTTAGCAAGAACTCTGAACAATGCTTAAATAATAACAATAGCAGAACAATTGATGGATTTACTAAAGAAGAAACTGATATATTGATATCTATACTTAAAATTGTAAGAGAAAGAAATGTAGGAAGAGTATTGATTCATAAAATTTTATTGGATTATGGGCATTCAATAAGCGAATACAAGCTTAGGACTTTTATGTCTTATTTGAACAAGAATGATTATATAACATATGGCGGTGGGAGAAAGGGAGCCAATATTACTAAAAAAGGAATTATGCTGGTTGAAAAATGTGAGTTTAATGGTTGAAAAAAACCATTAACCATCCAGCAAATTAACGTTACTAATATTTTACAAATAAGCTGAATGGCTTGTTTTTAATAAATTCTCTGAATTATTTGACTAAATATGACAATTTATTTTTTGGTATGATAATTGCTTATATTATTAAGTAAGCTTAAAATAATATATTAAAATGATTTATTGTTGATTTAACTGATGCAACCGTTATCTCTGTTATTAATTATTAGAACGTACTGATGTTGCTAAATAGAAATAGGTTGTTAGAAGATATTTCATAGTGTAAAAGAGGTTGTTTACTAACCATAAAGTGTTTTTGTAATGAAGATGGATTAATAAAAAATCAGAATAACTAGATATAATAAATCCTATGGATTTTTTATATAAAAAAACTCAGAAATGGAGAGGAAAAAATGAAGAAAATAAAAAGAATTATTTGTTTGTTTCTAGTTTTAACAATGGTTTTAACAGGCTGCAGCGGTGGAACAAATTCTGAGCCATCAAATTCAGATGGTAATAATAGTTCTGCGGAAACTTCTAGCGAAGAAGCTAAAAAAGATCATTTAACAGTTGTTATGAAAGCAGATGTTAGAAGTTTTGATCCTATTTTTGGTAATGATGTAGCAGGACATCAAGTTTACGATCAAATATATGAAACACTATTAAAGTTTGATGAAGATGGGAATATGGTACCAAGTCTTGCAGAATCTGTAACACAAGTTGATGACGTTACTTATGAAATTAAACTTAAGAAAGGTATCAAATTTCACAATGGCGAGGAAATGAAAGCAAATGATGTTAAATTTACTATATATAGAATAGCATCACAACCTTGTGATATTCATTATCTTTTTGCAGATGTAGATTTGGATAGTTTTGAGACACCAGATGAGTATACAGTAACTTTTAAAATTAATAAACCTAATGCAGCATTTATGTCTTATTTAGCATTTAGTACAGTTGCTGTTGTTAACGAAAAAGCTGTAAATGAGCTTGGAGACAGCTATGGAATGAATCCTGTAGGTACAGGCCCTTATAAACTTGTTAAATGGAGTAAGGGAAATGAATCAGTACTTGAAAGATTTGATGATTACCATGGAGAAAAGGCATTAATTAAAAACATTACTATTAAGGTTGTTCCAGAGCCAACAAATAGATTACTTGAACTTGAAAGTGGTGGAGCAGATATAGCATATGATATCGCAGTAACAGATGTTGGTAGAGTTGAGGATAGTGATAAACTCCAAATTGGTACAAAAGATGCAACATCTATTACATTCCTAGGCTTTAATACTAATAAAGAACCATTTAATGATATTAGAGTTAGAGAAGCTATAAGATATGCTATAGATGTTGAAGGAATAGTTAAATCAGTATATATGGGATTATGTCCTCCTGCAACAAATCCAATGAACCCAAGTTGTTTATATTATGATAAGACTAGAACTGTATCAGAATATAACGTACAAAAGGCTAAAGAATTACTAGCTGAAGCAGGTTATGCAGATGGTTTTACAACAAGCATAACAACTGATGAACGTAAGGAAAGAATTGATATGGCTACAATTATTCAAAATCAATTGAGTCAGATCGGTATTACAGTTAATATTAATATTATGGAGTGGGGAGCATATTTATCTGCTTGTTATGATGGCCAACAAGAAATGTATATGGGTGGTTGGACAACATTTACGCCTGAACCAAGTATTTCACTTACTGGAACCTTTAGTTCTTCAACAATGGGAAGTGGAGGAAATATGGCATTCTATGCAAACCCTAAAGTTGATGAACTTTTAGAAGCAGGAATTGCTACTTCTGATCCAGCTGAAAGAGAAAAGATATATTTAGATTTACAGAAAGAAATAACAGAACAGTGTACATGGGTTTATTTATCTTATGGTATTCAAACTGTAGGATTAAGCAAAGAAATTCAAAACTTTACAGTGCATCCAAGCGGTTATCACACTTTATATGATGTAAGTTTTAAATAATGAGCTTTAATTATGGATGTGTTATAGTTATAATACTATGACACATCTACTATTATTAACGATTATTATATATTGTTTTTTAATAAAGCTATTTTTAAGAAAGGAGTATATTAATATAATAATTTATATTAATGTAATGTTATAAAATGATAAAATATATTTTACGAAGATTATTATTTTTTATTCCGGTAATACTTGGCGTAATATTTATAGTTTTTACTCTTCTTCATATTACACCTGGGGATCCTGCAAAAATTATACTTGGACAAGGAGCTACTCCTGAATCGGTTCAGGCGCTCAGACAAGAAATGGGTTTAAATAAACCTTTTCTAGTACAATTTTTTATTTATTTAAGAGATTTAATAATTCATCAAGATATAGGAATTTCCTATGTAACTAAAATGCCTGTTATGGTTAGTATTTTAGGCTGCCTTCCATATACATTTAAATTAGCATTGGCATCTATTTTTGTAGGAATTATATTTGGCATACCAACTGGAATTATTTCAGCAGTGAAACAATATTCAATATTTGATAATGTAACTATGGTATTAGCATTAATTGGTCTATCAATGCCTGTGTTTTGGTTAGGTCTTTTGTTGATTATTTTATTTTCAGTTCAACTGGGGTGGCTTCCAGCATCTGGTTTTGATAGTTTTAAATCTATGATACTTCCATCATTAGCACTTGGATCACAATCTGTAGCAATGTTTGCTAGAATGACGAGATCTAGTATGTTAGAAATAATCAGGCAAGACTACATTAGAACTATAAGAGCAAAAGGTCAGAAAGAAATAGTTATTACAATTATGCATACATTAAGAAATTCTTTAATTCCTATTATAACTATAGTAGGAGTACAGTTTGGTACACTTCTTGGTGGAGCATTGCTTACAGAATCCGTATTTTCAATTCCTGGAATAGGGAGATTGATGGTTGATTCAATTAAAACAAGGGACTATCCTGTAGTACAAGGTGGGGTTTTAATTATAGCAATATTTGTTTGTATTGTAAATTTAATAGTTGATATAATTTATGGATTTGTAGATCCTCGAATAAAATCTCAATATGTTTAGCTTAAGGAGGAAGTAATGAGTGAATCTAAAGTTTCAAATAAATCAAATGTTAAGAGACAAACTCAGTTGGGAGAAGTTTGGACAAGATTGAAAAAAAATAAATTAGCAATGACAGGTGTATTAATAATTATTATTATGGCCATAATTGCTATATTTGCTGATTTTATTGCTCCATATGATTATGCTGAACAAAATCTTAGTTCTTCACTGCAATTTCCATCAAAATCACATATTTTTGGTACAGATGAATTTGGTAGGGATATTTTTAGCCGTTTAATATTTGGGTCAAGAATATCACTAGCAGTAGGATTTATTGCAGTTGGTATTGCAGTTATTATAGGAGGAATTCTTGGATCTGTAGCGGGATTTTATGGTGGAGTTATTGATAATTTTATTATGAGGTGTATGGATGTTTTGCTTTCAATACCCCCAATACTATTATCAATAGCAATACTTGCGGCATTGGGACCAGGTCTTATGAACTTGATGATTGCCACAGGCATTTCAGCTATACCAGGTTATGCAAGAATTGTTAGAGCATCTGTATTATCAATAAAAGAACAAGAATTTGTTGAAGCTGCAAGGGCAGTAGGTTCTACTGATATAAGGATAATAATTAAACATATAATTCCTAACTGTTTAGCACCTTTAATGGTACAGGCGACACTTGGAATGGCATCAGCTATTTTAACAGCAGCTGGATTAAGTTTTATTGGACTTGGAATTCAGCCACCAACACCTGAATGGGGAGCTATGCTATCTGGTGGTAGAGGATTTATTCGAGATTATCCATATATAACATTTTTCCCAGGTCTAGCCATAGCTATGACTATTTTTGGTTTGAATGTACTTGGAGATGGATTAAGGGATGCATTAGATCCTAAATTGAAAAATTAGCAATTAATATTAGGAGAAAATTATTATGAATGATCAAAAAAATTTACTTAGTATAAAAAATCTAACAATTCATTATAAAACAGGAGGAAATATTGTACATGCAGTAGATAATCTTGATTTAGATTTAGGTCATGGTGAGACACTGGGATTTGTTGGAGAAACTGGGGCGGGTAAAACTACAACCGCTCTTGGTATAATGGGACTTATACCTAATCCTCCTGGCAAGATAATAAATGGTCAAGTATTCTTTAAAGGTGAAGATTTGTTGAAAAAAAAACATAAAGAAATGAGAAGCATTCGCGGTAAAGAGATTGCAATGATATTTCAAGATCCTATGACTTCTTTAGATCCTGTTATGAATGTAGGTGATCAAATAGCTGAGATGATTCGCATACATGAACAAATAACAAAAGATAAAGCATTGGAGAAGGCAGAGGTAATGCTTGAAACAGTTGGAATAAGAAAAGACAGATCAAAAGATTATCCACATCAATTTAGTGGTGGTATGAAACAGAGGGTAGGTATTGCTATAGCTTTAGCATGTAATCCAAAACTAATTATTGCTGATGAACCAACAACAGCATTAGATGTTACTATTCAAGCACAAGTTCTTGAACTAATGAAATCATTAAAAGAAAAATATGATACTTCGATGATTTTAATAACACATGATTTAGGTATAGTTGCAGAAATATGTGATAAAGTTGCAATTATGTATGCAGGTAATGTTGTTGAGTATTCAGATAAAAATAGTTTGTATCTTAATCCATTACACCCATATACAAATGGTTTGTTTCAATCTATTCCTGATATTGAAAAAGATGTGGATAAATTAAATACTATTAAGGGGTTAGCGCCAGATCCTACAAATCTTCCAAAAGGGTGTACTTTTCATCCTAGATGTCCAAAAGCATTGCCTGTATGTTCTGAAAAGAAACCTGACAATGTTATGGTAGAACCTAATCATTATGTTAAGTGCTTTTTATACAATTAGAATGGAGGCATAAAATGGAAGAGAATTTATTAGAAGTAAAAAATTTAAAAAAATATTTCAAAACAAAAAAAGGATTATTATATGCAGTAGATGATCTGAATTTCACTATAAAAAAGGGAGAGACGCTAGGGTTAGTTGGAGAATCGGGATGTGGTAAATCTACAGCTGGAAGAGCCATACTTCGCTTGCATGAGCCTACATCAGGTCATGTAATTTACGAAGGAAAAGATATTACAAAATATAATTCTTCTGAATTAAAAAATATTAGAAAAAAAATGCAGATTGTTTTTCAGGATCCTTACTCTTCATTAAATCCTAGATTATCTGTATCAGAAATTATTGCAGAACCACTTTATGTTAATAAAATATATAAATCAAAGATAGAAAATGAAAATAGAATAAGAGAAGTTATGGATATTGTGGGGCTTGAAGAAAGATTGATTAATTCTTATCCACATGAACTTGATGGTGGAAGGCGTCAGAGGATTGGCATTGCAAGAGCTATTTCTCTACAGCCAGAATTTATTGTAATGGATGAGCCTGTTTCTGCATTGGATGTTTGTATACAAGCACAAATATTAAATCTTATGAATGAATTACAGGAGAAATTTGGGCTTACATATCTATTTATTTCACATAATTTAAGTGTTGTCAAACATGTTAGTGATAGAATTGCCGTTATGTATCTTGGAAGGATAGTAGAGTTAGCAGAATCTGATAAAATATTTAAAAAACCACTTCACCCTTATACACAAGCATTATTATCAGCAATACCTATTCCTAAAGTAAATATAAGTAGAGAAAAAATAATTTTAGAAGGTGATGTGCCTAGTCCTATAAATCCTCCCCCAGGATGTAGATTTTATGGTAGATGTAGATTTAGACAAAATGAGTGTAAAAAAGAAATTCCTGAATTAAGAGAAATTGATGAAAATCATTTTGTTGCATGCAGGCTTTTATAAGAATTAACTTATAAATAATAAGTAATTGCCAAACTATTTCTTAAAAAAGTTTCTGCCAAAGAAAGCTGTTTATATGGTATACATGTAACTTCTTTCGAGATTTTGGTAGATTTGTTTTTTATCAATTCAATTTTACCATAAATTAGCGAGGAGTTACATTTTTTTATGAAAAAAATATCTTATTTTTTTAGGGTTGTGGTGTTTCACAAACACCTAAATATATAATATTAAAAGGAGAAAATTATGATATTACCAATAGTTGCTGAAAGGTTTATAAAATATGCAAGGTTTGATTCGCAGTCAAAATATATATCCGACACTTATCCAAGTACTTCTAAACAACTTTTATTAGCGCAAGAATTAGCTTCGGATATGCAAAAAATTGGATTAAAAGATGTTCATGTGGATGAATATGGTTATGCTTGCGGAACATTACCAGCAAATGTTGAAGGTAATATTCCAATAATAGGATTTTTAGCTCATATGGATACTACGCCAGAGTTCACTGCTGAAAATGTAAATCCTCAGATTGTTGAAAATTACGATGGAGGAGATATAGTTCTTAATGAAGATTGCGTTTTATCTCCATTACAATCACCAGAATTATCTAACTATATTGGACAGACGTTAATAACAACGGATGGGAACACCTTACTAGGGGTAGACGATAAAGCTGGTGTTGCAGAAATAATAACGGCAATGGAATATCTTATTAATAACAATGATATACCTCATGGCACAATAAAAGTGGCATTTACTCCAGATGAAGAGGTAGGTCGTGGTGTAAAGTATTTTGATATTAATAAATTCGGGGTTGATTATGCATATACATTAGACGGTGGACCTATTGGAGAACTTAATTATGAGACTTTTAATGGAGCATTAGCTAAAGTTACTGTGAATGGCAGAAATGTTCATCCCGGATTAGCAAAAAATAAAATGATTAATGCTATTGATATATTAATGGAATTAAATTCTATGTTACCAATAAATCAAAAACCACAGTATACGGAAAACAAAGAGGGATATTTTCACGCTCTGACAATAGAAGGAGATGTAGATAAGTGTATTGAATCATTTTATATTAGAGACCATGATATAGATAAGTTTCAATCTAGAAAAGAATTAATAAAGAATGCAGTAGATTATCTTAAAAATAAGCACGGAGATAATATAATCGAATTAGTAATTGAAGATCAATATTATAATATGAAATACAAGCTAGAAGATGTAATGTTTATTGTTGATATTATGGAAAAAGCAGCTAAAGAAGTTGGAATTAAACCTTACTATAAAGCATTTAGAGGTGGAACTGACGGTGCTTGGTTAACGCATGAAGGTTTACCTACTCCTAATATATTTATAGGGGGACATAATTATCATGGGAAATATGAATATGTACCAGTTTATTCTATGGAAAAGGCAGTTGAAGTAGTTGCAAAAATAGCAGAATTATATACATACAGAGAAAACTATAGTCACAAAAAATTAACTGATTAAATATTAACTAAATAAATATGTAAGTGAACAGAGAGGAATTAGTATGACAAAAGTACATGAAAGATTTTTAAAATACGTTGTAGTTGATACACAATCAATGCATGATTCACCAAATGCTCCAAGCACAGAAAAACAAAAAGATTTAGGCAGAATTTTAGTTGAAGAAATGAAAGAGCTAAATATTAAAGACGTGTATATGAGTGATGAAGGTGTAGTATATGGTTCGATTCCTGCAAATTATGAAAATTGTAACGCTCCAACTATTGGGTTCATATCTCACATGGATACATCTCCTGATTTTAACGGAACAAATGCAAAACCACGTATTGTAGAAAAATATGATGGTAAGGACATAGTTCTTAATGGAGAAAAAAATATTGTTATGAAAGTTAGTGAATTTGAAAGTTTAAATGAATATATTGGTCATGACTTAATTGTTACAGATGGAACTACTTTGCTAGGAGCAGATGATAAGGCAGGAATAGCAGAAATAATGGCTATGGCAGAATTTTTCTTAAATAATCCCCAAGTAAAACATGGAAATATAAAAATCGCCTTTACTCCTGATGAAGAAGTGGGAAGAGGAATAGAAAATTTTGATATAGAAAGATTTGGTGCAGATTTTGGTTATACTGTAGATGGAAGCTTTTTAGGAGAGATATCATATGAAACATTTAATGCAGCAGATGCTAAAATAACAATAAATGGGACAAGCATTCATCCAGGTGCTTCTAAAAATAAAATGGTTAATGCTATTTTATTAGCTATGGAATTAAATGATATGCTTCCAAAAGCTGAAACACCAGCACATACAGAAAAAAGAGAAGGTTATTTTCACATAACTGACTTTGAAGGTACTGTAGAAAAAACATATTTAAAATATATTATTAGGGATCATGATACAGATAAATTTAACGATAGAAAACATACATTTGAAAAAATAGTAAAATATTTAAATGAAAAATATGGCGATAATATTTTTGAACTTGAATTGAATGATTCCTATTATAACATGGGAAATCAAATTCGTCCAGCTATGCATATTGTAGATAATGTGAAAGAAGTTTTAAGAAGTATGAATATTGAGCCAGTAGAAATTGCCATGAGAGGCGGTACAGACGGAGCTGTTTTATCATATAAAGGTCTACCTTGTCCTAATATAGGTGCAGGATATCATAATGCACATGGCAAATTTGAATACGTATCAATACAGAATATGGAAAGTATTGTTGATATATTAGTAAACATCGTAAAGTCCTTCGCTAAATAGGTCTTCATTCCCCTCCACAAATAGGGACTGTTGCATTAAAATACTTAATGCAATAGCCCCATTTTATTAATTAATCATGTTTATTTATCGCTGTGGTAAGATCGTGTATTGATTCTGTTAATTCATTTAGTTTGGTTTCTATTCTAACCAGCAAATATGCTGTTACTGCAATAGGAAATCCAAGATTTGCAATTTGTGTGAACAATTCATCCATTATTATCACCTCCATCTTTATTTATCATCCTTTATTTATCATCATTTTTTTTAGCTTTTTAATGGCTGAATACTTTCTTCCAACAATTGTTCTATATCTTGTATTTAATAATTTTGATATTTTTTTCATGCTCAAGTTTTGAAAGAAAAATAAATATAGGACTTCTTGTTCCTGAATATTTAGCTTTTGTATATTTTTAATAAGCTCTTTTATTTCTTCATTATTTTCAAATGTTTCTTCCATTGAAATATTATTATTGATAAATATATTTTCATATTTTATATCATTATAATATTTTTCAATTCTTTGGTCTAAACTTCCTATTTGTCTTTCATATTTAGTGTTACGAAAGTAATTTTTGTAATAGAATTTAAGTTTTATTTTTATATACTGTAAGAAATGAACATTGAGATTTTTATCAAAGGTTTTAAGTGCTTCTAATATGACTATATATCCTTCTTGTACTAGATCATCAACAATATTATCATGTAATGAATAGTAGTTATAAATATTATTAAAAATCAAGGGTAGTAATTTTATTAGTAATAATTCTTCATATAATTTGTCCCCTTCTAAAGATTTTTGAATAATATGATTTATATCATCCATTTTTATATCTCCTTATTTAGGCTCAAATTGTTGTAATAATTATATAAAAAAATATTAATTATGTAAAAATGTGACTTGAGATATAAAGATGGGGCAGTTGATATTAAATCAGAAATTAATAAGAATTTTGAGGAAATAAATTTTGAAAGAAGTGGAGACTATGAAAAGTCTATTAAAATATTATAAAATTGATGCATTGATACCTGTTTATATCAATGGTATAGGGAACTGTACCGAGATTATTATAAATGATGAATCTCATATGAAAAGCAAAACAGTTGAAACATGTATTAAAAATTTAGCAGATTATTATAATATAAGTTTATATCACAATAGAATTAATTATGGCCAAGAGCTAGGTATTACAAACAAGGTTCCTATTGTTATAAATGAAAATTTGATATATATTTATATAAATGTTAGAAAACCAATGTTTGATCATGATTCAGCTTATGGATATATAAACTATTACACTATAGATGATGTGTTTGAACAAAATAATTATGCTGCAATAAAAATGAAATGTGGCAGAGTAATTCAAACA
The DNA here is from genome assembly GCA_028709465.1 of Tissierellia bacterium. Taxonomy (GTDB): domain Bacteria; phylum Bacillota; class Clostridia; order Tissierellales; family Sedimentibacteraceae; genus Sedimentibacter. The sequence goes on from JAQVWY010000068.1 coordinate 12,175, forward strand.
AGACAAAGTATTAATGTAACTAAAAAAAGCATGCTTTACGCAAGATTAGCAAAAGACATCTATAAAGAAAAAAACCACCTGTAAAAGAATGCAGGTATGCAGATAATACAGACATTTGTCATCCTGAACGAAGTGAAGGATCTCCTATGATGGTCCCCATATATATCAGGAGATTCTTTACCTTCGGTTCAGAATGACGCAAAATGTGAAATTTTGGTTATATTCTAATAAGGTTTTTCATATAATTAAATAATCAAGCTCTGTTCGTTGAGCGGTATTAGGGGGAATATTATGGATGAAAAAGTTGTTCAAAGCTTATTGCTTGAAAATAAAGAAGTATTACATGTAACGGGAGTAGACTCTGTAGATAATTTCAATGATGAAGCGGTCGTTTTAATAACCAACAAGGGAAAACTTACTATTAAAGGGCAAAAACTTACTATTAGCAAGCTTAATGTGGAAGAAGGAAAACTTATTGTAAAAGGTAATATTAACGCTCTTTCATATTCTGAAAATGATAATAAAGAAAAAGTAAGTTTAGTAAAGAGAATTTTTAAATAGAGATAATTTATGGATTATTTACCTTATTCTCAAGAATACATGCTCGTTGTTTCTGTAATGGGAGGGATACTCCTAGGTTTTATTTGGGACATATATAGGCTATTTAGACATTATATTAAACTAGGTACTTTTGGAACGGCCGTTGGTGATATAGTATATTGGATTATAAGTGTTTATTTTAGTATTACGACAATTTATGAAATCAGTTATGGAAACATAAGGCTTTTCATACTATTAGGATTTTTGACTGGTGCCATAATATACTTTTATGGTGCAAGCAAATATGTTCTTAAATTGTTAATTTTTATAATTAATTCAATTATTGTATTAATTAAAAAAACTATATCATTTGTAATAGCTCCAATAAAATTTATAATTGAAAAAATAAAGAAAATTTTGTATCCATTTAAATTAAAGGCAATAAAAGAAAAGGAAAATGTAAAAAGAAAATATAAATTTTTCAAATTTAGATTAAAAAAGGTTTTAAAAAACAAAAAAATGTTATATAATAAAAAGAATAGCAGAAATAAACGTAGGGGCCATAAACGCCATCATAATATATGATAAATATTATGGAAGGAGCAAAAGAGATAAATGAGTGATAATCAAAAGATAATCGAGTTGAAAAGAAGAATCAATAATGATGAGTTCAGAATGAAAGAAGCAGAGATAAAGGAACAAAAAAGAATAAAAAAGCAAAATTCTACTAAAAAGAGAAAAAGAAAATTGAATGTATTAAATCTTGGATTTTCTATTTTTGTGTTATATTTTGCCTATACAGCTTTTAACCAATATCAGATGATTAAAACTTTAGAATCGCAAATTGCAGAAAAAAACCAAATAAAGGCAGAAGCCCAAAAAGAAGCTCAAGAGTTAAAGCAAGATGTAGAAAAAATTAATGATAATGAAGAGGAAATGCTTGATCTAGTAGAAAAGGTTGCTAGAAATCAATATAAAATGGTTAAACCCAATGAAACAATTTACATAGATAAAAATCGAAATGAAAATAAATTTTTAAATGGCATAGGTTTTGACGAAGAAGATTAAAGGGGTTATCCCCTTTTTTTTATTCCCAATCATATTATGACAACATTTTACATATAGATTTGGTAACATAATTTACAATAATAATAGAGGTGGTATGTTATGTTAGGCAAAACAAATGATAAAAAATATGGATTTGATTTAAAGATACAAAAACAATTAGAACACATTAAAGAAAATTGGCTTTCATTTTTTATTTGTTTTTTCATTTCTAGGTATAGTATTATAGGAGAACTTTTTCCCTTTTCAATTGTTTTTTTAACTGCATTCTGTTATATAAAAGGACATTCCTTTTTTATGCTTGCTGTGACAATGATAAGCATAAATACTGTAAAGTTTAATTTTGAATATTCTGTTATGCTAATCGCCATATATTTATATTTTTACAATTTTAGACAGGAAGAAAAAAAACCTATAGTATTAGTGGCTTTATACGCGGCAATCGTTTTAATTTGTTCTAAAACTTCTATATTAATAGTCGATGGATTTAATATTAAAGGTTTAATTCTTAATATTTGTGAAGGGGTTTTTATATTCAGCAGTGTTGTACTAGCTGTAGAGGTTGAAAAATTATTTAATAATATTAGAAAATCAGGTTTGAATGAATATTTTAACAGACCAAAGAAAAAAGAAAAAATTAATGAAAAGTTTAATAGTGAAATAAAAACAGATAATGTTAAAGGAAATATAGAAACTGCTAAAGTAGAAGCTGCATCAACATTAACAACATCAGGCAATAACAAAAGATTTAAAATAAGAGAAAGAAAAATAAAAAAAGCAACTAAAAGTAGGAATATGTTAAACATATTTTCAGATAAGGCAAAGGCAAAAATTAAGGAACAACTTTTATGGGAAGGTATAAATGTGAAATTTATTGAAGTGATTTCAGGCTCATATAATTCAGTATTTTTAAGCGTAACGATTAAATCTGAAAAATCTCCAGAAAAAGTGGAATCGTCAATTATATTTGCAGTTAAAAGTATATGCGGTTTAAGAATAAAATGTACAGAAAAAATTACTGCTTCACCAAACTACTATATTTTGAAATTCAAAAATGTTAAAAGGGTTAAGGTGAAAACTTATGTAGCCACAGCAATCAAAGATGGCAGCAATGTTTCTGGCGATTGCTTTGAATATGCTGGCAAAAGTGATAAATATTATGTTGTACTTTGTGATGGCATAGGTTCCGGAGAGGAAGCATTTAATGAAAGTAATGGAACAATAGATTTGTTATCTAGATTTTTATATACTGATTTTACAGAAGAACAAATTTTAAGGACATTAAATTCATTGTTATTACTTAAATTAGATGATGAAAGATTTGTGACAATTGATATGCAAATTATTGATTACGGGTCAAAAGAAGTAAGATTGTATAAGGCTGGTGCTCCACCAACATTTATTATAAGTGGTGGCACAATAGAAAAAATAGAAGGAAAAAGCCTTCCTATGGGAATACTTGATAATTTTGAATATAATATGTTTAAAAGAGTAATTAGAAAAGGTGATATAATAATAATGATTTCAGATGGGATTATTGATTCAATAAATTTGGATGAAAAGAAATCATTAGATAAATATTTGAATTATATAATGGATAAAGATCCTCAAACCATGGCTAATTCTATATTGAGCTATGCTTTAAGGGGGCAAAAAAGTATCATAGACGACATGACTGTTTTAGTTACAAAAATAGTATAAATTTTAGTAAATTCTATTGTTATGAATAATCGTAACTATTATGTTATTGTTATGAATAACCGCAGCTCTCCTGTCATTGTTATGAATAATAGTAACTATTCTGTTATTGCTATGAATAACCGCAGCGCTCCTGTCATTGTTATGAATATTAGTAACTATTCTGTCATTCTGAAGGCGCAGCCTGAAGAATCTCGTGTTTTGAGATCCTTCAATATCTTTCAGGATGACAAAATCATTTCTGCATTCTCCTTTAAATTTTTA